>DAOUSU010000014.1 GCA_030627035.1 Hadesarchaea archaeon | reverse complement strand
GTCAGAATTCCCAATTTGCTGTCAGTTAATGTCCACTTAAGTTTACGTATGTCATCTCGCTGAGAGGGGACAAATGCGTTCAACGTTCAAAACATTTTCTCCAAGAACATGCCAACTGAACCTGTGGTGGTGAAACGCTGATGGGCATCGAGCTATACATTCGTTGGGGCTCGACCGGAACCGATCAGTCACCCATGATTGAGCCATTGAGTGCATATGAATGCGGTTCCCTGTGGTGTGTGGTCGTGAGGAGAACCGTTCAAGGCCACGCAGACTCGCAAGCTTCCGAAAAGGCGCGAACTTGTGCCCTTGATGGTGCTAGGAGTACTTCCACCCCTTCAGGGGGAAAGTTGGACTTTGTCATCTTTTGTACACTTAAGATAAATGTTTTCTACTTATGACCGCGTATGTCTATTTAGCATATTCTTGGTGCTGGATCGCCAATGGGGGATTCCAGCAGTCGATGCCCCCCAACTAGGGTTTCCAATATCACCATTCCCCGGTTATCGCTGGTTACCTCGCCGATCACACGTGCCTTTTGGCCGTATTTGGTTTTTTTGATTGCAGTTAATACATCATGGCAGCGTTCAGGGGCGACTGAGAGTATGGCTTTTCCTTCGTTCGTTATCTGGAGGGGGTCGATACCCAACATTTCGCTTGCTGACCTGACGGCAGGTAGCATTGGGATATCGGCTTCTCTCAGCAGGATCCCGACGTTGGCCTTCGAGGCCATTTCATTGAGAGCCTCGGCAACGCCCCCCCGTGTCGGATCCTTCATCGCGGTTACCCCACCGGCCTCAAGTGCTGCCTCAACCGTTTTCCAGATGGGTGCAACATCCGATCGGAGATCAACGTCAATGCTGATGCTCTTTCGATGGGCCAAAATCGTGATGCCGTGGTCGCCGACGCTTCCGGTAACAATAATTTTGTCCCCAGGCTTGAGCCCACGATCGGTTATCGGAGTTTTGGCTGAGCCGATGCCGGCAGTAGTCATCACCACACCGTCCAGCGCTCCACGCTCCATCACCTTCGTGTCGCCCGTTATCAGCGGGACCCCGGCCTCTCGCGCCGTCGCGTCCATCGATTGACAAATTTTCCGTAGATCATCGATCAAAAACCCCTCCTCGAGCACAATCGCGCACGCCATCGCCAGCGGTTTTGCCCCCATGACCGCGAGGTCGTTAACGGTGCCGGAAATGGCGAGCCTGCCTATGTCGCCGCCCGGAAAGAATAGCGGTTTAATTGTGTGCGAGTCCGTGGTGAACACAATCGTTTGATCGCCAATTTTTATGGTCGCTCCATCGTCGAGTTCATCGAGCCCAATCTCTCCCGCACGCTTGAGCGAGAACTCTTTCAGGGCGATATCCGCGATGAGCTTCATCATTGCCGCTCCACCGGCGCCATGGGCTAGCGAGATTTTTTCATCTGGCATGATTGTGCCCCCTTTCCTTCCCAACTTTGCGTTTATAATCTCAAACTTCTAGCCCGATGCTAGGGCCACCTCTTCCCAGGTGCTGAGAATTTCCCTCGCCCTTGATTCATCGAGAACTTGAATCGCGTAACCAGTATGAACAAGCACGTAGGCGCCGTTTCGCACCCCTTTGAGCAGGTCAAGCCGCACCTCTCTACGTGCGCCCCCAAAGTCAACGGTCGCGATCTGCCCCTCGATTTTTAACACCTTGCCGGGGATGGCTAAGCACATCTGAGCGATTCTCCCTTTTTCTCTTCTTCACTTAGGTTAACTATTTTCAGGCTTATGGAGCTTGTGTATTTGAGTCCCATGCTGGCCAAGTTTGACTTTCACACGCACACGATGTATTCGGATGGCGATGGAACAGCTGCTGCGATGGTTGAGGCGGCGGAAGCGCGTGGGCTGGAGGCCGTTGCCCTTACCGACCATGGGCCCGAGCTGAGCGTTGGCACCCCCCGGGGAAAGCTTGCCCCAATGTTGCAGGACATCAGGCTGGCGCGCGAGGACGCTGGGATTCCGGTGTTAGCGGGCATCGAGGCAAATGTGGTGGACGAGTGGGGGACGATTGACATCGATGACGAGTTCACCCGGAATTTGGACATTTTGGTGGTCGGTATTCATAATCTGGGGAGGGCCGGGGGTCCAGTTGAGCTGGCTAGGGACTATCTAAGACGGGCAACCCGGGCAATGGAGCGCAACAAAATCGATGTTTTCGTCCATCCCTTCTTCTTTCACGGTTACTTGGCGCCCCATCTCTCGTTAGAAGACTTGGAGGAGTTTGTAAGACTTGCTGCCAAGCGCGGGATTGCGATGGAGCTCAACATGAAGTATCGGGTGCCCGACGAGGATTTTTTAAGGGTCTGCATGCGCGAGGGCGTCAGGTTCAGCGTGGGCACCGACGCGCACACCGCAGCCGAGGTAGGCAGGATAGATTGGGCACTCGCGAGGCTCAGGCGTTTGGGGGCGAAGCGTGAGGACCTAATTTTGGATAAATTTCTGAGGTGATCGATTGCTTGACCTTCGATCGGCCCTTGAGGGCGCTGAACGCGTGGCAATCGTCGGCGTTGGCAGCGATTTACGCGGGGATGACGCCATTGGTCTCGAGGTCGTGCGAAGGCTGCGGAAGAGGCTAAAATCCCGATTTTTTGTGCTTATACACATCGTAGAATAAAAGAATGGGGGTTTGAATGGGCCCGTATGCGATTATTGCGTCTCTCCTGATTGGGCTCTTGGCGGGGATACTATCCGGCATGTTCGGCGTCGGCGGAGGAATAGTGATGGTGCCAGCCATGAGATGCATTCTGAAAATTTCGGGGCACATGGCGATCGGCACCTCGTTACTGGCGGTAATCCCAACCACAATTTCGGGCGCATTAATTTTCGGTCAAAAGCGAATGCTGAAGTACAGGGTGGGTCTGGTCAGTGGAATCGTTGGATCTTCTCTGGCGATATTGGGTGCCAGTGCTACCCAGTATTTTGGGAGCGGGCAGTTGATGATGATCTTCAGCGTGGTCGCGGCGTTGGCTGCGAGCGGATTTATCATCTGGAATAAGAAAAAGCGGGAGGGGGGGACATGGAAAAGGGGAAGATCTATTTGGGAATTGCCGTTGGCGATCGCCATAGGGATTATCGCCGGATTTGCATCCGGATTTCTGGGGGTAGGCGGTGGAATAATCTTGGTTCCGGCTTACGTGTTTCTGATGGGATTGGGGATGCATGAGGCGCTCGGCACATCTTTGATAACCATCCCAATTTATGCGATTTCGGGCTCGGTTGAGCATTACCTCTTGGGGCATGTGGACCTCGTTCTTTTTGCGCTGATTGCAGTCGGTTCCGTCATCGGGGCGCAGATGGGGGCCCGTTTTTCGGTGGTAGCCAAGGAAAGAAAATTGAGGATACTTTTCGGTGTTTTCTTGCTCGTGGCTTCAGCGTATCTCGGGATATCCGAGTTCTTGGGCTGGAACGCTTGATTTGAAAACCCTCAAAATTTCACCAAGACCCAGCAGCGCCAAGGTCGATTTGCGGTTTTTCGTCTTCTTGCTCGCGGTTATCGCGTGGGCAAGTGCCTTTTCTTCTCGTCAAATTTTATTTGTTTCGATTTCTTAGCAGCTTAGCTAACGCTCGAGGGACTGATTTTGAATATTCTTTATAAAACTGGTGGGGATGTCAAAATCGAAAGCTGGACCAAGTTTTTGCTTAATAAATGACCTCCCCCCAAAGCCTAGGCGGGACGGGTGAAGGGTGAGCAGCAGAGCCTCTGTGGATTCACAAGCCCCGCCGCCAAGTTCCAACTCGTTGCGGTCGTGTTCGTGCTGCTGTTTTCAGCGATGCCCTTGGTTGGGGCAAGCCCGGATGTTTTTACTCCCTCGCCAGATGCATCCCTTGAGGGCACCGAGGTCGTTGCAGGTGCCGTGCGGCTGCGCATCGTGTGTGAGAGCTGGGAGCAAACCGCCGAATCCGATTTTGAGCGATGGATGGTCAACGAGAATGTCGTGGCTGTCGACCTGGGCGATGTGAGGCTAGCGGTGATCGCGGGCGACCAATGGGTGACCAGGGACAACGCGCCTTACAGCAGCTCGTATGGCGTGGCCACGACAGGCGCCGGCGACTACATCTTCATCCTCAGGGGCTACTGGTCGGGCGTCAACTTTCTTCGGCCCCGGGCAGGGGTTTTACCCTAAAGTGGCGCTCAAGCCAGCCCTATTCGACCCGTCACCCGATTCGGATTGAATTCGAGGGCGGCCACCGTGTTCATCCACTTGCCGTTGTATCTGAACACCTCACCGGCGAGCTCAAGCTCCCGGACGATTTTGCCCGCGCACGTGGGACGAATCCTCAAGTCCCCGGCGATTTCCCCCGTGGACGCCCCGCTAGGCCTCGAGCAGAGGAACTCCAAGGTCTCCTTTCCCCAGTGCATCCCCAAACCTTCAGTGCGTTATGTAAGACCCTAGGGATTCCTCGTGAATCTTTCTCCTTAGCTCGTTCAGGGATCTCTGGAGCGACCTCTCGGATGCGTTGCGCGAGGTATCGGTGGCTCCAGAAGTTGTGCACCATCGCGTTCGACTTTCGCCCGCCGATGACGCTCGCTCGGATGTCCTTGAGGTTTCCGACCACGATCTCCGAAACCCCTTCCTGCCACAGCCGCTCAATTGCCCTCCGCACCGCCGTGTTCACGTGCTGCCTAAATCTCAGCGTTCGTCGTCTGAACAGCACCTTGATTTGCATTGTTGTTTTCTTACCGTTCGTCTCCATCGTCACTGACTTCAGCCCGTCTATTCGGTGCGAGAGATACCACCAATCCGCGAGCGCCCGTCTCCCGCTGTATGCGAGCGCCTGCCTCTCCCCATCCACGACCACCGTCAGCAGTTCCAGCACGCCCAGATCCACGTAGGCCCTCCGCGACGAGAGCGGTTGATGGGGAGACTCGACCTCCACCGCTTGTCGGGCGTACCACTTCTGCCTGACGGAATCGTAGATGAGCGTGAGCAAGCCCTGCCTCACCCAGCCGTTCCACTTCGGCTTGCCCTTCCACTTGATTTTCAACTTTTTAGGGAGCTTCAGGGCACCAGCTTCGAGCCTGTAGCAGTCACACCTTATCAGAATCAGAAGTTGTCGCTCCCCGCTATTCCAGTCTTTCCAGTAGCGAGGCGGCCTGACACGCTGGATGTGGGGCGGGAGCTTGCCCTCTGCCTTCAGCCTGAGCAGGGCAAAGAAGGACTTCCAAGCCTCGCTGTTCTTCCGCTGTATCTGCTGGGCCGTTGCCGACCCGACCACGCTTTTGTACTTGTCGTAGAGATCGCGGCTCTCCCAGTTAATCTTGCCCCTGAAGAAGGACTGCCTGCGGCGGTAGTTCAGCTCGTTCCAGAGTCGGGCGCAGTCATCGGCAATCTCCAACAGATGCTTGTGCTGCTCCTCTGTTGGCGCGAGAGCGAAGGTATTTGTGCGTTTCATTTTGTACCCCCAATTACAGTTTTTCGCCAACCCATTTGCGATTTTCGGAGAGAGGTGGCCGAAAGTAATCGGCGGCCTCACCCCCTCCCTCACGGAAGGGGACTTCTCGCCGCCGAAGTTAAAAGCTGGAAGTTGTTCCTTATTCTCCTTGGGTGAACTTCTCAATTTCTTTTTCGAATTCCCCAACGTCCCCGAGATTGTATTTTATTATTTCTAAAACTCTTCTGTCGTCGATCTCCCCATACCTATGGACCAATAGGTTCCTGAATCTCGCCATGTCCTCTAATTTGCTGGCAAGCTCCTTCCCAATAACTCCTTCTTCTCCGAGAACCCTAAACATCTCGCTGTACTCCTCGGCCCTTCTAAAACCCTTTGCGGAGATTATGTAGTTAGCGATATCGACGCAGGCTTCCATGATCTCTAAGAGGGAATATTTGGCGGCTTGGATGTCCTTGTAGCTTTTTAGGAATTGGTCGGGGGCAAAGGTCTTGAATTCTTCTAGGAATCGAAGGTTGCGGTCGATAATGTCGAACTTCCCCTCAATTATTTCCCTTTCAAAGCGCATTCAGTAACCTCTCCCTTCTCTTTTCATAGTACTGTTCCAAGAATGGTTTGAAATCGATGTACGCATCTATGACCGAGGTTTCAAATCTCACCCTTTCCCTTTCGTCCCTACAAAATACTACCTTCCCTCCTATCACTTGGTGAAGGAAGCGGGGGGATCGTTTGTTTAGGATCCTCACGTCCACCTCTCGATCGAAGCCGCATCTCCTCTTTATCTCCCCCGCGATTCGAGCCGGGTAGAGGGCATCGGCTGAAAAATCCTCTCTCAAGAGCAGCCCCAAGTCTATGTCGCTTCCCTTTCGCCCATAACCCTTAGCGGTTGAGCCGTAAAGATAGGCGACGAGTATCTCCCCGTGCTTTTTTAATACTTCTTCCATCTTTTCTTTTGACATCTTACCGCCTTATCTAAATTCAATTGAGCAACTTAAACGCACGCCAAAACTTTTTCCTTGATTCGCCACGCGATGGAAACTTCTTTTCCTGGGTTCTGTGTTTTATCTCAGCGTAAGCCTTGGTTGGGTTTAGCCCCCTCCAAACTTCTTTCCCTTCAACTTTTACCATATATTCAAACCTTTTTTCCACTCGCTCACCAAGTTATCCTGAAGTTGATTTACCTAATAAAATAACAGGGGCCTGCATGAACAATGCCGCAAAACCTTTGTAATTTGTTTTGTTATTTTGAATAGCTTGGGTTTCCTAGTCAGGTAGAGGTCGTTTCCTCGGGCATCGATGGCGACCACCAGCGGCCCAAAATCCCGAACCCGGAGCACCCAGAGCGCCTCCGCGGCCCCCAGCTTTTGCCAGAGCACCCGTTCGACTTTTTCGATCGCTTGGGCAGCCAGCACACCCGCGCCGCCCGTGAATGCCAGATAAACGCAGCCGAGGCGCGCGAGTTCCGATGCAACCTCCTCGCTCACGCCGCCCTTGCCAACGAGGGCCCTAACCCCAGTGCGCTCGACGAACTCCGGTTGCACCAGATCGAGGCGAGCGCTCGTCGTTGGTCCCCCCGACAAAATTTCCCACCCGCTGGGTTTTTTCCTCGCCAGGGGGCCGCAGTGGTACACCACCCCTCCGCGAAGATCGACCGGCAACGGTCGACCAGCGCGCAGGAGCCCGAGCCCCCTGGCATATGCCCTATCGCGCGCGGTCACGATTTGCCCGGTGATGCTCACGAGCTGGCCAGCGCGCAGCATTTGAACATCTCGCTTGTCGAGCGGCGGACTTAGGCGGGTTAGCCTTGAAACAGGGGGGTTAATCATCACGGTGCCTCCACCCGTAGCTCACGGCCGATCAGCCTAGCCCGCGAGCGCCTCGCGGCCCAGCACTGGAAGGCGATCGCCATGGGCAGGCTCGCGGTGTGGCATGCCGCCTCGGCTGCACGGACACCAAGGACCGTGGTCTTGCCGCCGAGTCCCATTGGCCCGATGCCGAGCTTGTTGGCAGCTAGGGTTAGTCGCCGTTCAAGCATCGCCAGCCTTGGATTCGGATTTAATTGATCGAGCGGCCGGAGCAGCGCGCGTTTTGCGAGCAGGCAGGCGAGTTCAGCTGAACCGCCTATCCCAACGCCAACGATGGTAGGAGGACAGGGTTGACCACCAGCCTCCACAAGCGTCAACAGTACTGCCCGTTCGATGGCATTTTCCCCGTCGCCTGGCCTGAGCATGAAGAGCCTGCTCCAGTTCTCCCCGCCAGCGCCCTTGACGAGCAGGTCGACCCGGAGTCCCTTCCCCCGAACCAGCTCGAGGTGAACCGTCGGCTGCCTCTCCCCCGTGTTCGTCCCGGTATTTTTTCGCGTGAGGGGGTCGACGATGTTTGCGCGCAGGGGCACCTCCCGCGTGGCTTGAGCGGCGGCCTTGTCGAGCGCTTTTTTCAGATCGAAGTCGAGCTTGAGCTCAGAGCCCAGCTGGATGAAAAAGGTGAACGTGCCTGTGTCCTGACAGATTGGTGCGCCGAGCTTTCTCGCCAGCTCGAGATTTTTCAGCATGCAGTCGAACTGAAGCTTGGCGATGGGCGTTCGTTCAAGCGCCCTGCATCGTTCAAGCGCTCGGATAACATCTCGGGGCAGGGTAATCTCGGCTTTGCGCAGCATTTCGACAACGGTTTTCTGAAACTCGGCCTCGGATACCATAAGACCGAGTTCAAATACGTCGTCGGGGTTAAATCCCCTTCGTTGACACTCCAATTAAAATTTCTAAACCCCCATTCCCGACCATCTCACCGCAAAGGTTAAAACCGATGAAAATAGTTTTAAACTGCTGACCGAGGTTGTGGGGGACGGAGCGATGAGTGGGTGGGCGTCCCCAAGGCATTGGCTGAAGTAGCTGTGCGTTTAGCTTCAGAGATTAATGCGGACGCGATTCTCGCGCTAACCGAAACCGGAAAAAATTGTGATCCTCTTTTCAGGAACCCCCCGATCGGGCGCAGCCCCGGAAAAAAAATAAAGTTAGTCCTTGCCACCACTAGCCACAAAACATATCAAAAGTTTTCCACGAACCCCGCTGTGAGGCCGATCAAGCTTGCGGCAAGGGCGCAGGGCAGGTTTGGTCAGGCCAACCACGCAATGGCATGCGGCCTACAGAAGGGGATATTCCGCCCGGGAGATCGCTTGGTTTGTCTTGTGGGGGACGGTTTCGCGGATAACGTGGACGCGCTCATGGTCCTACGAGTTTCCGGCTATGAGCCAGCGATGGAGAACGTGGAGTCGGATCCAATCTTGGCGGCGGCGGTAGAGATCGCGCTCGAGCTCGGCAGGGGGAGGCCGGACGGAAAATCGGTGGGCACGGCATTTGTGATCGGGAGCAGCAAGGCGGTTCTAAGGCGGTCGTACCAGCTGATGATAAATCCATTCAGGGGTTACTCGGTGAACATCAAGGACAGAAGACAATGGGGGTTGATCAAGAAGTACGCCACCTTCGATGGGGCTTTCGTCGTGGGGGACGATGGGCTCATCCTCGCGGCCGAACGCTACCTTAACGCAAATGTCAAAGTCGATATTCCTCGGGGGCTTGGAACACGTCATCTTGCCGTCGCGGCGATGACGGCGGCCACCCGAGCTAAGGGTGTCACCGTCTCCGGCGAGGATGGCGCGGTGAGGTTATTCAAGCGCGGAAAGCTCGTGGCGCGCATAGACCCCCACAGCGAAGTGCTTGAACGTCTGCGCGAGGTTTCGGGCCCATTCGATGTTAAGGATTTTAGGCCAAAGGATTAAGTTGTATTTGGGAACTCGGGATGCGCTATGTAGTTTTGGCCGATGCATTTGAGAAACTTGAGCAAACTTCGTCGTACCTCAAGAAAAATGAAGTAATTGCCGATCTTCTGAAGAAGACCCCCCCCGAGGAGACCGAGCGGGTCGTCCTGCTCACGCTTGGAAAACCCTGGCCTGCATATGTTTCGAAGGAGACGGGAGTCGGGCTGCAGCAGCTCAAGAAGGCGGTCGCCAAGGCTTCCGGTTACTCGCCCACGGAGATCGAGAGGCTCATGAGGCAGGTGGGCGATCTCGGGAAGGTTGCCCAGCAACTCTTGGCCAAGAAAAGGCAGGTGACTCTCTTCACGGAGCGGCTGACGGTGGAAAAAGTTTTCGAGAACGTTAAAAATTTGCCGGAGATCACGGGCGAGGGCTCGGTGGATCGGAAGATAGCTTCGATCGCGGAACTTCTAACGAGTTCTACACCCCTCGAGGCCAAGTTCATCGTCCGCACGGTACTTGGGGACCTTAGAATAGGTGTTGCCGAGGGAAGGCTGAGGGACGCGATCGCCAGCGCCTTTGGCGTGAGCCCGGATGCGGTCGAGCACGCGTACATGCTCACAACAGACTACTCGATGGTCGCAAAGGCCGTTGCGACGGGAGGGGAGAAGGGATTGGAAAAGCTCAACGTTTGCGTGGGACATCCGGTGAACCCGATGCTCGCGCAGCGCGCCGAGACGATCGACGAAGTTCTCAGGCGGATGAAAGGGAAAGCGGCATTTGAGCTGAAGCTCGACGGCATCCGAGTTCAAGTTCATAAGGATGGTGACCGCATCACGCTCTTCACGAGGCGCATGGAGGACTATACAAAAATGTTTCCCGACCTGATCGAGCCCCTACGCAGGGCGCTGAAGCCGAAGCGCGCGATCGTCGACGGTGAACTTGTGGCGATCGATAGGACCACGGGGAAGCCGATGCCATTTCAAGAGGTGCTGAAGCGGCGGCGTAAGTACGAAATCAAAAGGGCGATGGGGGAAATTCCCGTCAAAATCTACCTCTTTGATGTACTGTTGTCGGATGGCGATGTGATGCTCGATAAATCGTACCTCGAACGGAGGGAGGTGCTCGAGGGGATCGTCAATGAGGTTGAGGGCAAGGTGATGGTGGTTGAGCAGAAGATCTCGGACAAGCCTGATGAGATAAGGAAATTCATGGACAGGGCGCTTGAAATCGGCCACGAAGGGCTGTTGGCGAAGGACTTGGGGGCGAGCTACCGCGCGGGCAGGCGGGAGTTCGTTTGGCTCAAGCTCAAACCCGTGCTCGAGACGCTGGACCTGGTTGTCGTTGGGGGACTTTACGGGAAGGGAAAGCGCGCCGGTTATTTCGGAAGCTACGTGCTCGCCACGCGCGATGAGGAGAGCGGGAGATTTAAGACGGTAACGAAGTGCGGTTCGGGTTATACAGATGAGGATTTAAAGGAGTTCACGAAGATGTTCAGAAAAATTCAGCTGAAAAAGCCCCACCCAGATGTCGACATCGAACTTGACTGTGATGCCTACTGTGAACCTCGGATAGTCTTCGAAACCGCATATGAGGAGATCCAGGTCAGTCCGGAGCTTAAGCACACCAGCAAAATGGGTCTACGCTTCCCGCGCTTCATTCGGATAAGGGAAGACAGGAGGCCGGAGGAAATCAGCACGGTACAGGAAATTAAAAGGTTGTTCGAACAGCAGGAGAAACGGAAGGCGAAGACGCGACATTAAAATTGTTCAGCTCAGCCAGCTTTTGGCGGGGAATTAAACGGTTATTGGACTCCCTGCGAACTTTAACCGCTAGTAAAACCAACGATAGAGCGAAAGGATTTGATGTTTTCCTTTTCTGTAACGATAACGGATTCCTTAGCTTTTCGTGAGAAAATTCCCAGCAAAGGGGATGAACTATTTTTCTAGAGGCCCAGAAAGAATTTATAAAGGGCGCGAAATGACGGGCGCAAAGAGGGAAATGGGAAGGCAGTACAAGTTAACCGAGTTGGTTGATCGCTAGCTCCTCGAATTTTTTCAAAAACTCCGGAACTTTATCTTCGGGCACCTGTGCGCCGCAGGCGACGGCGTGTCCGCCCCCCTCGCCCCCGACCGACCTCGCGGCCTCTCGAATCGCCCCCGCGAGGTCAAGGCCCCTCAAAAAGAGGAGCTTCGAACACCGCGCCGAGATCTTTGCAATCCCCTCCTCATTAACCACCCCAACCACCGGCTTGTAGGGGTCGCATGCGCGGTGGCCAATAGTGAGGCCTGCTATTATTCCTACGAGCGTCCCTTTTATCGCGCCCGTCGCATCGAAATATTGGAGGTAGCCGCGAGGTGCCAGTTTGAGTTCATTTTGCTCGATGAATTCCATGCCCTTGGCTATATGTCTGCGGTGATTTTGAAGCAGGTTGAGCATCGTGCGGTGGTATGCCCCCCGATCTCCCTTGGCGACCTCGAGGCCGATTATAGGCTGTTCTTGGCGCGCGGTCGAGTTTATGCAGGTCGCAAAGGAGTCGGCATCGCGGAGCGTTGAGCGATCGTCCTCATTCAGCAGGGTGTGGACTTCCCCAATTATCAACCCCGGAACGTATTGCACGAGCTCCTCGGGGACGTACATGTAAGCGCGGGAAATCAACTCAGTCGCGAGTCGCTGTTTTTCGCCATCGGTGAGATCCACCGGGCGACGCAATCCCCTATCGTCTTTGAAGGGGATGTTGATGTCCTTGAGGAGACTTATGCACCCAGCTGCCGAGTTGCTGACTCCGGGAATCGGTGGATCGGTGAAAAGTTCAAGTGCCTTGAGGATTGACCTGGTGTGGCGTCCGTAGAGCATGAGGTCGGTCTTTTGCTCGAGAACTCCTGCATCGATGCCATCTTGGGCGATCTTTCGGTTGTAGCCCCGCAGCTTGCCCCAAGCATTTTGGATGTCCCCTATTGCGCCGACAATCGCGAGCGCCGAGAGGTCTCGATTGGATTGGCCCAACTCATTGGCGATGAGGTAGGCCATCCCCGCCCCACTTATCTCCTGTACCCCGTCAAATCCGTAAAGAGGGGCATTCAGGTGAACCAGCTCTGGCCAGCCCTCGACTTTTTCAGGCTCGTGGTGGTCCGCGATGATGATGTCTTTCCCGAGAAATTTTTCTCTTACATTGCCAAGCTGTGAGCTGCCGAGATCGGTAAAGAGGGTTAGGTCGGTCGGCTCAAGCTGTTCGACGACCTCCCGATAAAGCATGCGGACGAATTTCACGTGATGCTTGATGCCCTCCCGATCTAGGGCCGTCGAGGCGATCGCGGCCGCACAGACCCCATCGGCGTCCATGTGCGAGATTATTTCGATTGAATCGTTTCGGTGTCGACGAATCAGCTCTGCGGCCTCGCGCGCGATGGTGAGCATTGGGTTCCCAATTGATTTGTGCGTGATTTTATGTTATCAACCTTTCTCAAAAAGACCACCGTTTTCAAAGGATGGATGAATTGGGGTTTAAATAGTTTAAATGTTACTTTCGGCGACCTCTCCCCAAAAGCGGTTTAAAAGGCCATACGGATTACAGATTGAGGTTTGAAAAAATGACTGATTGTGCTCGCTCTATTCCTCAAGCGCATGATTTCACTTTTGAGAATGACCCACTTTTTGATACAAAGGGGTTAACTTCCAATGGCTTGATTTCAGAAAAATGTATGGAGAAAGTTTTTCTGTACAAAGACATTCTGAATATATATGCGGCTTTAGTTAAGCCGAACGATTTTACATGCACTGCTTCTGATGATCGATACCCGCCTCTCATGAGGACCCCTTGGGTGAGAATTGACCCAAACATACTACGTGATAAATTTAGATTGTCTGGATTATCCGATACGTTTGGAGTCCTCTCAAGAGAGCTCATCGGCTATACTAAACATCAATTTAAATCGGATTTTAGGAAAATCAAATATCGTTTGAAAGAGCATTTTCGTTCAGGTAATGTACCTTTAGTTGTTTTGAGATTGTTTGCGAGATGCTTAGCTCAAATAAGAAAGGAAGGTGAAAGGAGAACCTTGTCCGAGATACTAGTTGAGGCAAGTTCTTTAAAATTCCTGAAAAGTCAAGCAGTTAAGCTCCCGTTGAGGCTCACGGAAGCGATTTCAGCGTCGATGGTTTATTTGGTCGGCTATTTGGCTGCAGATGGGTACATAGGAAAAAATGGCGAGATAGAGTTCAGCGATGGAAATCCTAATGTGTCTAGGTTAGACTATTCGAGAAAGCATCTTGAAAATATTTCCGCACTAACTTCACAGCTTTTTAGAATAAAATTACCCTCTCTTTCGAAAATGAATGGTAACATGTATCGGCTTTCTTTCAGAAATAAAGCTATAGCGCGTTTTTTGAATTTTTTCTTCAGCCATCCTCTTGGAATGAAGTACAAGGATCTTGCAGAACCGCAAATATTATCTTTACTGAATGGGACTTTGAAGACATCACGGAGAAATATCTTTTGGCGCGGTTATGTGGATGGGGATGGCAACATCAGCAAAAACTCTGTTAGAGTCGGCGCAAAGAACCCTACTTTTTTGATGCCATTCTACAAATTGCTACGCGATCAAGGATTTCACCCTTCGGTTCATAAAAGAGAAACCCAAAATGTTTTGACTATTCATTTTTTTGATGCAATGCGATATGCAGAACTCGTTGGGGTTTCTCATCCGCTCAAGCAAATCAAGCTCATCAAAAGTTTCATGAAAGGCCCTAACAAATGGATGTGTTACGGGATCAAAAGAATGTCATTAACTTCCAATGGATTTTTTGACTTAAGAGCGATAGGACTAGGGGAGAACCAGTTAAAAATCGTTGGAGCAGGCAGTTTCTTGAAATCTTTAAGATGGACGGGCGGATGGAGTCAGGGCACGTTAGCACGAAAAATGAAAGTTTCAGCATCTGCTATTAGTTTTTGGGAACAAGATTCTAAAGCGGCACCTCTCTGTGTTGTACGAGAGATAGTAAAAAATGCGAAAATGGATTTTTATACAGTTCTTAAGCAACTAGATGTAAGATGGCGCTATTGTAACAGTAGCATTGTGAAGTTGCCGTTGCGTCCTTCAAAGGAAGTGAACACTCTTGTGAAGTATCTCTCTCCCATTCATTCGACCCGAGTGCATGCTAAAAAAGTGTACCTCGTGCACGGATTTGGTGATGAGAAACTGAATGAGAAGGAATTTCAGAGAATCCTAAATACCTTCCACAAGATTTTCTGTTTGCTGATTAGATCCGATCCCCAGCATCGCCACTATGTACATAATAGGACACTACGCAGTTTTTTACTCCATTACTATGATTTTCGGTTACCTTGGAACAGAATAGAGGATAAGCAGGCAGATGATTTGTTAAGAAAGTGGAGCGAAGAACTCAAAAGAGGATAGACAATGTTGCAAACCATTCGCTGGAATAAAGGACGTGTTATTTTGATCGATCAGACCCAGCTACCGCAGAAGTTAAAGTACGTAAAATGCACCACATGTGAAGATGTTGCAAAATGCATCGAAAATATGAATATCCGAGGAGCTCCTGCTTTAGGCGTTGCAGCGGCATATGGATTGGCCTTGGTTGCATATCATTCCAAAACGACTTCAAAAAAAGAGCTCATGCACGAATTGGAGAATAACGCATCAAGGTTGCGGTTCACGCGTCCTACTGCGGAAAATCTGTTTCGAGCGATAAATAGGATTATAAGTCGTGTGGGCTTGGAAGACCTCTCGGTTAAAGAGACGAAGGATCTTGCAATCCGTGAAGCACTGCGAATAGCAGAGGAAGACAAACAGATAAATAGAGCGATTGGGAAAAATGAGGCAAAACTTTTGAAGGATGGATCTGTGGTGTTAACGCATTGTAACACGGGTTTTCTCGCGACTTCCGGAGTATACGGCACAGCTCTGGGGGTGGTCAAGGTAGCGCACGAGCAAGGGAAACGCATTCGAGTTATCGCGACCGAGACCCGACCGTTGCTGCAGGGAGCGCGCTTGACGGCATGGGAGCTCAAACGCGAGGGAATTCCGGTCACCGTGATTACCGATAGCATGACCGGATATTGCTTTTCAAAAAAGCTCGTTGATTTGGTGATGGTCGGCGCGGATCGCATCGCGGCCAACGGTGATGTTGTGAATAAAATAGGTACATATTCGATTGCGGTGCTCGCTAGGGCACATCGGGTCCCGTTCTATGTGGTTGCCCCAACAAGCACGATCGATTTGAAAATGCGAAGTGGCAGGCAGATCCCTATCGAGCAGCGAAGCGCGAGGGAAGTGACATTCATCGGGCGCAAGCGGGTCGTTCCGCGCGGAGTAGATGTCCTAAATCCAGCGTTTGATCTCACGCCGGCAGGGCTGGTAACAGCGATCGTGACCGAGCGGGGCGTCGTGAAGCCAGGCAAAGTTAAATCCCTTTTTCGACCTTGACCGCTAAACTGCCTCTACCCGCTTGACCCCCGGCACCCTTTCCCTTAGCGCGCGTTCGACACCGAGCGTCAGCGTCATCTTGGCCATCGGACAGCCCGCACATGCCCCGACCATTTTTACCCTGACGATGCCATCTTCGGTAACATCGACTAGGAGGACATCCCCGCCGTCGGCCTGAAGTGCCGGTCGAATTTGGCCGAGGGCGGCTTCTACTTTTTCGCGCTCGAGTTTAGCCATTTTCATGCACCGAATTTTTTGCCTTTGCCCATTAGGTTGGTTAAAATAGGCAGCAAGTCCTTGCCGCGAATTCTCCCAAGGCTGCCCTTCGCCGCGGAGCGCTCATCGTAGCTCGCAACCCCGTCGACGCGTACGCCGGGGCCGGCAATGCTCACGGGCACGGGATCGCCGGTGTGCTCTCGAACGCTGATCGGCGTCGTGTGGTCCGCCGTGAGCACGATGAAATCGGCGGCATCGATCAATTGTTTCAGGGCGAGGTCGACGCGCTCGATGAATTTTACCTTTGCCTCGAAGTTGCCGTCGTGGCTCACCTCGTCAAATCCCTTTATGTTGTACAGCACGAGGTCATGCCCATCAAGCGCTTGGAGGACGGCCCCAACCTCGTTATTTAAATCTGTGTCGACATCCGTCGTGGACCCCGGCACGTCGACGATTTTCATTCCGGCCATCCGACAAACCCCCTTCACCAGTGCTGCTGCCGCAATGCATGCGCCGTTGAGGGCAAATTTATTTCGGAGCGGTTCGAGGCGAGGGGCTATCCCGGCGCCGCGCATCAGCAGGTAGTTCGCCGGTGGCAAGCCCTTCCCAACGCGCTCCTTGTTTAATCGATGCTTCGTGAGCACTTCGTGTGCCCTGCGTGAGAAGTCGTTGAGGAGGCGAGCGGTCTTTGCCGCCCCTCGCGAGAGCGCTTTGACCTGCAGTACCTTCTCGCCAGTTTTGTGGGGGTCGGAATCCGAGATCTCGTGCGATAATCCCCTGCCGCGGAGCACGAGCGTTGCGCGATGGGCTGCGGTGCTTTTGAAGAAGAATTGAGCGCCGGGCAATTTTATCCGCTGGATTGCGGCTTCGAGCGGTTTGGTGTCCCGTATCCGTCCAGCCCTGCGGTCGAGCACGACGAGTCCTTTATCGACGGTTGCGTAGTTCACGCGCAGCGCCACATCGCCGGCGCGGACCTCCAGTCCGGCACCAGCCGCCTCGAAAGGGCCGCGTCCAGTGTAGACCTCGAGCGGATCGTAACCGAGCAGGGCGAGGTGGGCCGTATCGCTCCCTGGAGGGATGCCCGGGGCGATCGTGTCCATGATGCCGCAGATCCCCCGCCTCGCGAGTTCGTCCATGTTTGGCTTTCGCGCGCTCTCGAGTGGGGTTCGGTTGCCGAGCTCCGGCACAGGACGATCCGCCATCCCATCGCAGATGATCATGATGGCTTTCACACACACACCTCGTCACGAAAAGAATACTAATGTGTGACGATAAAAGGGATTTGGGCCCGTGATCTAGCCTGGATAAGATACCTGGCTTCGGCCTTTGTTGGGGAGAAACCAGGAAATCGGGGGTTCAAACCCCCCCGGGCCCGCCATTAAAAGAAACGGGGCTTTCACCGCAAGGGTTAAAGAAAACATCATAAAAAATGTATTTTGGGGATAATAATGAGCAGATCTAAAAAACGACATACAACCCGTTTCCTTTCAGGCATGATCGCAGTAGCATTCATAGTAGGCCTGTTTGCAGGGGGGATTCTAAGCTACTCGATAACTTCACAAAAGATAAATGACCTGCAAAATCAAGTCTCGACGCTCCAGAACCAACTGTCTAACCTTCAACCCGCCGAAAATAAAATTATCTACGTACTGGAGGACAACATTTCACTTTCTAAGTTGTACGGCGAGGTTGAAGACTCGGTCGTCGTGATTCGAGGGGTTATCACGCGAAGCACGATATTCGGTTCACGATATGAACAGGTTCAAGGATCAGGGTTTGTATACAATTTCGAAGGACAGATGGTCATCATCACAAACTTTCACGTAGTTAATGACGCTCTACCCATTACAGTGACTTTCAGGGATGGAAACACGTACGAGGCAACCGTGCTGGGCGCGGATGCATATGCCGATCTTGCAGTGCTTTCAACAGACGCTCCAGAGAGTGAATTCAAGCCCCTTCGGATCGTCAGCTCATCAACCTTGGAAGTGGGCGACCCCGTGGTGGCAATTGGCAATCCATTTGGCCTTACGGGATCTTTGACTGTGGGAATAGTAAGTCAGCTGGGGCGAACAATAAAAGAATCGATGACAGGCGGATTTTCAATCGCAAACATCATCCAAACCAGTGCGCCGATCAACCCGGGCAACTCGGGAGGGCCGTTACTTAACTACCTAGGCCAAGTTGTTGGGATAACCACGGCCATAGTAGCGGATTCCCAAGGGTTGGGTTTCGCGGTACCGTCCAACACAATACTGAGAGAGATAGGGGCGCTAATAGAAACAGGATCGTACACCCAACATTCCTGGTTGGGCGTTTACGGGATTGATATGGACTACGAAATCGCCAAGGCGATGAACACGGATTTCACCTATGGATGGTTGATTACCCAAGTGGTGAGTGGAGGACCAGCTGATAAAGCGGATTTGCGCGGCGGCACAAAACAAGCTCAAACCATAGAGGGGACGGTAGTAATTGGCGGGGATATAATAATAGCCGTTGAAGGAACCCGCATTGTGAACGGAGACGATCTCTTAACCTATCTCGAAGAGAGCACTTTGCCGGGCCAGACAGTCGAACTAACAATCGTGAGAAACAACCAACCAATGATCCTTCCGGTCGAGCTTGGAACGCGCCCTCCGCCCCCTTAAAGTCCCAGAAAAATAAGCGTGTTAAAACCTCATCCAATGGGAAGGACATCGACGAACGGAGATTGCCCATCGATATGGAATATTTTTTTCGACACGAGTTCGAGTCCCTCCATGAGGTTTCGACGATCGAGGAGGCGGCCGAAATATGGAGGGATAGGGCTTGGAAATCACCGCATTTTTAGATGGTGAGGGTTAACCAGTTTAAATCCGCTCACACTTAGTTTAAAAATGGGCCGGTGGTCCAGCTTGGATAAGACACAGGCCTCCGGGCAATTGGGGAGAAAGCCTGCAACACGGGTTCGAATCCCGTCCGGCCCGCCTCTTGATGTGGGCAAAAATTAATTAAATGACGATCACATTCTCCAAACCCTTAAACGGTGACATCAGCTTTAGCGGAGCTTTCGCAGAGCCTCTGAATCCTAGCGATCTCTGCGGCAACCGTTTGCTGGGGTCGATCAGTGTTGATAATATGCCATCCTTCTTGTGCAAGC
>DAOUSU010000082.1 GCA_030627035.1 Hadesarchaea archaeon | reverse complement strand
CCTCGCTATGGGTGTAGTCCTAATCTTGCTGGATCTTTCACGTTGCTCTCTGTATATCAACTTCAGATATCTGGCCTCATTCTCGGTTATTTTTGGCTCGATGCCCATAACACTCCTTTTCCCAATCTTTAGGTCTCCCCTAAAAAATCTATGCCCTGATTTCGAATGTTGAGATATGAAATTTGTGAACAATAAAATGTTGAGAAAATAGATAAGAATCAAGATTTGGTTTTCTGGGAAGTCGATTCTAGTTATTTTTTCGCTAATTTGTTGAGGTGATAACGCGAGTAAAGGGCCCCAGCCGGGTTGTGAGCCAACACTCGGTCTTTAACGATGAGAGTCGTGGTTGGAGCATTTGAGTATTTCTGAAACAGCACATCATGTCCCATGCAAAGTCCAACCAGGATGTTGAGATTCGTGCAGGATTCATTGAGGAGATTGGCCTGAAGGATCGGGTTGCAGGCTGGCTCGGGTTCCTCGCCCCTCAGCTTCGGAAGTGAAAGCTCATCCTTCGGCAAACTCCCCACCTTGCACACGACCGAGCTGACCTCGAATCCATGCATCTCCAATATCTCGTGAAGTCTTCGAGCCTCCTCGGAAAGACCGATACAAAAAGCGATTCCCAGTTTTTTCCAGCCCATCGCTTTCGCAAACTTGATGATCTCCTCCACCCGCGTGTATTTCATGTACCCTTCGACTTCAAGCGCGCCCGATTTCCTGTAAAGCTTCAAATTATCTTCTTTGCGATATTCCTCCAGCGCCGATTTCTTCATCGGCCCACCAACAGGACATGGTTCTCCTTTTGAGCACGCTCTTCGCTCGCATAGAGCACAGGCTACCATAACTTCCCCTCCATTTTTGTGATCTTAAAACCAATGCTATTTTGCTCCGAACTGGTCACAGGCATCAACGAGATATCTGAGGTATGCCACTGCTGGACCTCCGCCCATCAAGCCTGCAACAAATCCAGCTTCGTAGATTTCTTGTTTGGTTGCTCCTTCCTTAATTGCATTTTTTACGTGCATTGCAATGCAGAATGGGCAATGGGCCGCGACTCCCGCTGCAACTGAAATTAATTCTTTTTCTTTTGTTGGGAGTGCTCCTGGTTTTTCTGTTTGCTTTACATAACCCATAAATGCTTCCGCATGTTCTGGGTCTACCTCTCTTATTTTTCTCACCAAGTCCACAAACTGCTCGAGGTATCGCTTCATATCTACTGCAACTTCTACCATCTCGTTCACCTCCTTCATCTAAATGGACAAACCTTTCACGTATTTAAGCATTAGTCAGAGCTGAAAACGTGGGGCGAAATTCATCTGTTGTTTCCCTGAACGTCACGTTTTATGATGTATTTTTCCACAAGCTCCTTGAAACCTCTATAGTGCATTCCCTCGGCCACGGCTTCCACCACGTTGGACCCCTTTGCCCGAGAGCCCGCCACGAGGTTTACTCCCCGTTCGAAAAGCGGCTCCGGCAGCATGCTAGCCGTTGGCCCAGCCACTACCACAAATCTGGCCCCCTTGGATAGCTCGAGCAGCCCATCAAGCGTTCCGCTAACCAAGCTTGCCCCCGTTATGACCGCGACATCCGCTTTGGGCAATATCGCGTCAACAAATGTATCTGGCAAGGCATCACCCCTCAGCTGGGGGTTGCGCTCGAACACATGCACTTCGCGGGCTTTTGCCCTCAACCTCCCAACGAGCGGTCTTATGTAGCCTACTATCGCGACGTTGTCCCCCTCGCGCACTTCGATCGCATCCGAGGCATCAACTCCAAACTGCCGCTTACGATTCTCCGAGTCCATCACGTATTGGGAGAGGGCGTTTAGCGTCGCGACGCCAACGGCCCTTTCGATCACGTTGAACGAGTTCGCCAGCTGGGCCATCTCTAGAGCCTTGGCACCGTGGAAACGGTATTTGGGTTTCCAGACTGGGTGGCCGATATCCTCGAGGGGTGTGTGGCAGAGCCCGACATAATCATTTTCGACCATGGCGGCGGTATAACAGATGCCAACGCAAACCTTCGAGAGCTTCAGATCCTTCACGTTGGGCTTTTTTGCGATAAGGTCCAGCAACTCATCAACGATCAAACTCATTCGCCTCGTTGTTTTAGATATTCCTCCACTTTGTCGACCACTCGCATGAATGCCTTAGCAGCTGGCGTTTCGGCACGCTCGATGACGAATAGCTTCCCGCGGTCCGAATCTTCACATATCCGCTGATCGATTGGAATCTTGCCCAAAAACGGAACGCCAAGTTGTTCTGAAATTTTTTGTCCCCCCCCGATTCCTAAAATGTCGAATTCCGCGCCACATTTTGGACAAACGAATCCGCTGTAATTTTCGATGATTCCGACTAACGGTACGTGCAATTCTCTTGTAAACCCAACGGCCCTCTTGACAACGATTCCGGAGACATCCGAGGGGGCTGTTATCATCAAAACCCCGTCGATAGCGGGTATCATCTGCATAATGGTGAGCGGCTCATCGCCCGTCCCTGGCGGCAAATCCACGAGCAAAAAATCCAAGTCGCCCCATGCCACATCCGCTAAAAATTGCCTGATTGCCATTGATTTCATCGGGCCGCGCCAGATGACAGAGGTCTCGTCATTTGGGATCAGGAAATCCATGGAGATGACTTTGATGTCAAGAGGCCCCTTTGCTGGAAAAATACCAACGGGAAGAGCCCCCGTGGTCAGCTGTTGTCCCCTCACACCGAGGATCTTGGGGATGCTGGGGCCATGAATATCGGCATCCAAAACGCCTACTTTGTAACCTTTACTTGCCAACGCCAAAGCCAAATTCGCGGTGACGGTACTTTTACCAACCCCGCCTTTTCCGCTGAGTATCACCAATTTGTATTTAATTTTACCCATCCGTGTCTTGATGCGCTTCTCCTGTTCCTGCATCTCCCTTTTCCGCTCTTCCATCTTTTTTTCCATTTCTTCTTTTCTTTCCTCCATCGTTTTACCTCCCAAGCGTCACCTTTCTTTAATGCACGATTGCACGAAATAAAAATACTTTGCCTCCGCCGCTGGTCGCTATGGTGATGTGTTCTCAGGGGTGGGAAATCGAGACACCTGTTAGGTCTTAAGCTTTGCCAAGTTCTTCAAGTCTCTTCCTGATTTGATCCAATTGCCGTTGAATTGCCGTCGCCTGATCATCGAGCATCTGTCTTTCCTGTTCATTCGAAAGTTGAGGTACTCCCACGCCTGGATATCCAACCCCATATGGTGAAGGATATGCCATGCTTGGCGTTGTCGCAGCAGGCATTGTGTATCCCGCGGTGGTTGTGAAGGGTGTTATCGGGCCGTATGCCCCCGTCCACCACCATCTGGGCAACCATGGGAACCATCTGCATCTCCAGCCCCAGTAGGGATATCCATAGCCAGCCATCAACCAGCCATATGGCCCCATTCCAAATGGCATCCTGTCTCACCTCCTTTCGATTTCTTCAAGCCTTTTCTTGATCTGCTCTAGCTGTTGCTCCAGCATTTCTGCCTGATATTTTAGCATCTGAATTTCCTGTTCCTTGGGTATTTGGGGCATTGGCATTGTTGCTCCTCGGGCGCCGCCGGCACCCGTTATGGCATCCCAACTTTGTGCTGCTGCCGGCATCGCGCTTTCGGAAGGTGGCACCT
>DAOUSU010000037.1 GCA_030627035.1 Hadesarchaea archaeon | reverse complement strand
GAAGCCAACCTTCCAAGAGCCAGCTCCGCAGGCTGGACATTTTGGGTTCATCCTACCATCTCCTATTGTTTTTTGCCCCGATATCTGTCCAGCCTCCAAACCTCCAACGGGGCATGTTTTTTTAGGATTGGCTACCTTAAAACTAGTGCAGAACCAATAGTTTCTCTTTTGTTTGTATCAGGTTCCAAAAAATCATGGCGCCGGGGGGAGGAATATCGGCCAGCGGGTTTGACCCGTTGACTCTCGAACCTCCGACCGCCTGGTCACCGTACGCGGCATGTCATATATTTGAGTTGAGGTTCGTTCTTCATCCATGCCTAGGTTTAACAGCCAGGCGCGCTACCTAACTGCGCCACCCCGGCACCGTAGGATAATATCCTCACTTCAACCATATAAGATATCTTTGCACATTTCGGGGATTGTTAGGGCCTGCTGCTCGGAACCATTTTCTTCGCGTTTTTTGAACCAGCGGTCTCAAGTTCCCAACTTCGCCCCCGGCCCATCTGCGTGAGCTGGGAAATCCAGCGCGGAGTAACAGGGTTTGGAGGCTTTGGATGGAGGTTGCTTGAATAAGGGAAAAAATCGTTTACTTGATTAGATTTTTAAGCCGTCCAAGCATGAATTCGAGCGTTGCCCCAAGGTTTGCTTTGTTATCAAAATGTCTAACTACATCGTGGAGCCTTGTTTTTTGGGCGCGCGATAAACGTTTTGCGTCTTTGGCCATTAGCGGCAGAGCACGAACGATGTTATCCACGATCGTTACATCCGCCGCCCGCGCGGTTCTCGACATTGGGTTCAAGTCTATCGCGATGACGCGCTTGCCGAGTTTTTTCAGCGCCTCCGTCCGGTCGCCATCCTCGAGCGGGACGAGCACGACATCGGCAGCGGCTATCCCCCTTCGGTCGACCTTTCTGCGGTCGCTGTGTACTTCTTTTATTCGAGTTGAGAATTTCACGCTTGTCCCAAGTACCTCCTTTGCACCATGTTTTCGTAACCATCGGGCTATCACGGACTCACGCCTCGCCGAGCCATGAAAGAGGTTGACCTCGATTTTCGCCCCAACGGCTTTCGCCAGCTCCGCGATTTCAGCAGGCACGAGCGCTGCCACGTTGCCGTTCACGGATATCACGGGGTGCTTGGCGAGGAGAAGCATCGCAGATGCGGCCTCGATCGCGCGTTTTGCGTGCTCGGTAGTTTGCTCGCCCAAGATGTAATCGAATGCCTCCCCCCGACCGTGTGCCGCCAGCCCCTCGGGCACCACCAAACTGGCTTCAAATCCCTCAACGAGACGCTCTCGCACACGCAGCGATTCGGCGCGGGGATGTAAGGGCGAAACCTTGCTCATGTGAATCATCAAGATTGTTGCTCCCGGTCCGCTTAAGCTTGATCGCAAAAGCTTTTTTTAGCGGGCGAAACCATCCACAATTGGTGAATATGCGGATTTCCCCTTTTGCCGCCCTCCCCATTTTCCTTGCCCTGATAGCTTTGGTGCTGGTGGGTGGGACGAGTGGGCCATTATCGCCACTAACAATGGGGATCGCGGTGGCAACCGTGCTCGTCGCCTTCGCCATACTTTATCAGCACGTAAGACCTCCGACCAAAGTTGGGCAAGTTCCGGTGGAAAATTTTTCCCTTTGGGCCGATGTCGGGGAGCCGGCGGTCGAGCTCCGCCGTCTTAGCCCCGGCGATGTCGAGGTGGCGGTGCGCATAGCAAACGCCGATCTCAGTTCCCTCTCCTCGAATGCGGAACTCCTCAACTCCCGCATCTCTTTACTCCTCGGCAGGCCCGAGTTTAAAGAATTGACTCGGGAGAAAATGAATCTACAAACCGAAGGCCTCTCCCAGAGTCTTCGCGAGATCGTCAAAAAGTCGGGTGCCGAGAAGAAGTTTTCCCCAGAAGCACTGAGCTCTATCGAACAATGCGCTGCGCAGGCGGATCGAATTGCAAATAAACTTTATGATTTCCAGCGCGGGAAGCCTGAGCTCGTCCACATCTACATGGAGCCCCTACGCCGGGCTGCCGAAAAGCTTTCCAGCGACCTGAGGCTAGCCTTCAAAAATGTGTCTAATTTTATGAAGGGCGCAGCGGTTCAACCCGAAGGAGGGGAACCCCGTGGCGAAGCCCCATGTTAATACAGTTTTTATCGGCCATGTGGATCACGGCAAGTCCACCCTCATCGGCAGGCTTCTGGTGGATCTCGGCATATTATCGGAGAAGGATATAAGGGAGGAGGCAGGAAGCTTCAAGTTCGCTTGGGCGATGGATCGATTCAAGGAGGAGCGGGAGCGCGGGCTGACGATAGACCTCGCCTATCAAAAGCTCGAGACGCCGAAGAACTACATCACGATTATAGATGCCCCCGGGCACCGAGACTTCGTCAAAAACATGATCACGGGGGCGAGCCAGGCGGATGCCGCGGTGCTCGTCGTGGCGGCAGACGACGGGATAATGCCCCAGACCAGGGAGCACGCCGCGCTGGCCTTCACTCTCGGCGTGGGGCAGCTCGCCATCGCCATAAACAAGATGGATCTCGTTGGCTACGACAGGAAGGTCTACGAGCGACTTAAAGGCGACGTGAGTTCGTTGCTCAGCGGCATTGGTTACCGCAATGCAAACGAATTTCCTTATGTGCCGATTTCAGCATTTCACGGAGAAAATTTGGTCAGGGCAAGCCCGAAGATGCCTTGGTACAAAGGACCGACCGCGCTCGAGGCGCTCGGGACGTTTGTGGAGCCCGAGAAACCAGTCGACAAGCCCCTTCGAATTCCCGTGCAGGATGTTTTTTCGATCACCGGCGTCGGAACCGTGCCAATAGGGCGGGTCGAAACCGGCGTGTTAAAAGTCGGTGACCGCATCGTGTTTGAACCCACCGGTAAGGAAGGGGAGGTTCGATCGATCGAGATGCATCACGAGTCCATGCAGCGGGCCGTGCCCGGCGACAACATAGGCTTCAACGTTCGCGGCATTTCAAAGGCCGATGTGAGGAGGGGGGATGTGGCCGGACACTCAGATAAACCACCAACGGTCGCGAACGAGTTCACCGCAAAAATCATCGTGCTCGCGGTGCCCACCGAGATCACCCCGGGCTTCGTGCCGTTATTCCATTGCCACGCCGTGCACATGCCCGGGAGGCTTGAGGAGATCCTCCAGAAGATCGATCCGCGTACGGGAGAGGTTGTGGAGGAGAAGCCGAAGTCGCTGCGAAAAGGTGACGCGGGCCTCGTTCGCGTGGTGCCGAGCAAACCCATCGTGATCGAGCGCGCCAGCGAAATCCCAGAGCTGAGCCGCTTTGCGATCCGCCACGGGGGGCAGACGATTGCGGCGGGAATGTGTGTCGACTTGGTGCCAGCGAAGTAAACAGGGGTGTTTACAAAATGGCGATTTACGGACACCCCTCGTCATGTCAACAGGGGTGTTAACATCAAAAAAAATGTGTCGCCGTGCCGCTAAAGCTTCGGAATCTCTGGCATGCTGAGCTTGTGGGTCATTCGCTGCTCTCGCTCGATGAAGCGATTTACATCTTCGATTTTTACGCCTGCCGCGTCAACTATCTCATCCAGCTTCAATCCGATGTCGCGCCCCGCATAGATCATATCGAGCTTTTCGTAGGAGAGGCCGAGCTCTTTTTCATCCGTCTGTCCGCGCCAGAGCCCCGCCGAGGGCGTCTTCTCAATTACCCGCTTCGGCACGTTCAGGTGCGCGGCGAGCTGTCTAACCTGCGTTTTGTAGAGACATCCGAGCGGCATTAAATCGGCCGCGCCATCCCCGAATTTGGTGAAATATCCCGTTCGAATTTCGCTCCGGTTGCCACCCCCCACGACGAGGCGATTGAGCAGGTTTGAGTAGTAGTAGAGAACTATCATTCGCACTCTGGGCCTGATGTTGGCTGCCGGGATGCGCGCCCCGGCCTTGAAATCGGATAGGTTTTGGCAAATGCCACGGACCGCTGGCGTGATGTCGACCACTTTAAAGTCTATACCCAGTCTGTTTGAAACATCGCGCGCGTCGGCAACATCCCGAGGATTCGTAATCCCCTCCTCCGGCATGCAGACCCCCAAGACATTTGATTTGCCCAGGGCCTTTTTGCACAGGGTGGCCGCCACCGAGGAGTCCAACCCCCCGCTCAGCCCGATCACCGCGCCCCCTGCTCCAGCTTCCCTAATTTCTCGCTTGATGAACGCGATGAGTTTACGCTCGACCATCGATGGGTTTATCCTGAGCGCCTTCTCGATCAGCTTTGCAGGGTCCTTTCTCGACATCTCGCCACCTAGAACCGCTTCGGGTAGGAGCCGAGAACTTTGAGCCTTGCGGTTTTCTGCTTGACACCGTTCAAGGCTTCCTTCACCCTTTCGTCCTCCCGATGCCCCTCGAAGTCGATGAAGAACAGGTAATCCCCAAGCACTTTTTTCGACGGGCGGGACTCTATCTTCGTCAGGTTTATGTTGCGGGTCGCAAACTCGCGCAGGATCTCGTAGAGTACGCCAGGCCTGTCCTGGACGGCGGAGAAGACAATCGAGGTTTTGTCATGCCCCGTTGGCTCGCCATCGGCTTTGGCTAGGCACAGGAAGCGGGTGACGTTGACTTCCCCCGATTGGATTCCCTCGCGCAGCACCTCCAGCCCGTAGAGATCGGCAAGCGCGCGTGGCCCGATTGCGGCCATGTTGGCCCGCTGGAGTTTGCCGACCTGTTCGGCGGCTTTGGCCGTGCTCGCCATCTCGATGAGTTCAGCTTTCGGCAGGTTCTCACGCAGGAACTCCCGACACTGCGCGAGCGCTTGGGGGTGGGACAGCACCTGCGTGATCCCCTCAAGCTTTGCCCCCCGTACCCCGAGCAATGAATGCGAGACGGGCACAACGATTTCCGCTTGGATTTTAACGTCGATCCACGTGAGGGCATCTAATGCCTCGCCTACGGAACCCTCCCTCAGGCTCTCGAGAGGTATAACCCCGACCTGAACATCGCCGCGCTCCACTGCCTGCACAACATCTGTGATCATCGGGTAGGGTACGATCTCGGCCCCATCACCGAAGTGCGAGTGCGCGGCCAGCTCCGCATAAGTGCCCCTGGGCCCCAAGACTCCAACCTTCATGGTTTTCCCTCAAATCGTTCATACAGCTTCTGGTATGCTCTCTTCGCTTCATCGGCCCCCCACGGCTCCAGGGCTCGCTCGAATATCGCTTGAACTCTTTTCACATTACGGGCGGAGAGCGCAACGTTGAGCGAACGGCAGGCCTCCATCAGCGAGCTCCTAACAACCCGCGCGTACTTGTTGTACACCTGCAGCTCACCGTAGAGCTCCGGGTTTCCAGCTAATACGGCCTTGGCGAGGTCGAGCAGCGATGCGAACAGGGGGGTGCAAAACTTCTCCGCTTTTTTTAGATCCTTCATCGATTTGATGGCCGCGAGGTAGGAGATGAGCACGAAGTGGGTCATGCATTGGCTTATCGCCATCAGCCGGTCGTGCTCCTCGGCCTCCATCTCGGTGACGCGCGCCCCCAGCTCGCGCAAACGTTTTTTGAGTTCGGAGTAGCGCTCACCCGGTTTCACGGGCACCGCCACGAAATCCTTCCCCCTCACGTCCGTGGCGCCAGGGCCGAAGAGCGGGTGAAGCGATACGAGTTCAAGCTTGGCTCCCAGCTCACGCATGACCTCGACAATTTCACTTTTTACCGAGGCGACATCGGCGAGCAGTGCCCCTTCCCGTGCGTTCCCAGCCGCCGACTTGACCACCTCGGGGGTTTTCGAGATCGGCACGGCCACGAGCACGAGTTCTGCTTCGGAAGTGGCCTCCGCAATTGGCTTGGAGTTCACGTCGAGTTTTTTGGCCACTTCCCAGGCCTTGGCGGCGTTGATATCCGCCACCACGACCTCGCCGAGATTACGCTTCGCGAAGTCGGCCAGCCACTCCCCCATTGCCCCAACGCCGATGACCGCGACCTTCATGGGCATCTCCCCTTCAACTCCCGTTTCGCTGCGGCCGCCATAACCCTGATGGGCGCGCGCTTGCCGGTCCAGATCTCGAACGATAGCGCCCCCTGCTGAACGAGCATGCCCAGCCCATCGAGGACCTCAGCCCCCGCCCGTTTTGCCTCCCGCAGCAGCCTCGTCTGGAGGGGGTCGTAGACGATGTCATTGACGAGCAATTTGCGATGCATCATGCTTGAGGTCACTATGGTTTCATCGATCCTCGGGCGCATTCCAACCGTAGTCGTATTGATGAGGATATCAGCCTTCCTCAGGGCCCTGGCGAGCTCAGCTCGATTTAGCCCGATGAGCTTGACGGTAGATCCGAGTCTTTGTTCGATGGCCTCGGCGACAGCCCGCGCCCTAGAAGCCGTACGATTTGCGATCGTGAGCCCTGCACCCGCCTTTACAGCGGAAAATGCGATGGCCCTAGCGGCCCCTCCTGCCCCCAGCAGCACCACGTCCTTTCCCCTGAGCGATCCTACTCTCCCCCGGAGCGCCCGGATGCAGCCATCGCCATCGGTGTTAAACCCTACGAGTTTCCCCCGGTCGTTTTTGACGGTGTTAACCGCGCCCACCGAGTTCGCTGACTCATCGAGTTCGTCAAGCAAATCGATGATCTTGATCTTGTTGGGAGTGGTGACGTTGAGTCCCGATATGCCTAGGGCCCTGACGCCGGCAACTGCGTCGGTCAACCCAGCAGAAGGCACGCGAAGGGCGATGTAGACGCAGTTGAGCCCAAGCGCCCCGAAGGCGGCATTTTGCATTGCGGGTGAAAGGCTTTGCTCAACGGGGTCCCCGATTAACGCAAAGACCCTCGTTTTCATCGGGTCACGGTCTCCTCCTTTTTTGGATTAGCTCCTGCAGCAATCGCCCCGTCGTCGCCACATCGAACTGCCCGGGTGCAGTCGCCTCGCCGACGGCTGCGTATACGATTGGCGAGCCGAGAAGAGGGGCAGCTATACGCGATAGCCTGCCGGCCTCACCCATGGCAAATGATATGACTGGGACGCTTACCTCTCCCTGCACCTCCGCCAAAAAGTCGAGCACGCGGAGGGCATCCCGGGGTTCCTCGGCGAAGGTCACGATCTTGGCGATGTCGCAGCCCGCCCCAGCCAAGCGCTTGCCCACGCCCACGAGGGCATCGATGGAGGGAGTTGCGGAAAAATCGTGATGGGACATGATCACGCTCACGCCCCTCTCTTTTGCACCCGAAACAACTTTCTCCCTGAGGTGCTCCGGAGTCGAGAGCTCGATGTCTATGCACGCGATGGGTTGCGCAAGGCCCTTGAGCAGGAGCCCTACGCGTTTCTCCTCGCTGCCTCTAAACTTGCCGCCCTCCCGCTCCGGGCGATTGGTTAAGATTATCGGCACCTTGACATCCAGCAGTTTCTCCCAGCCGGCTTGATCGCGGAGCCCATCGACGCGCAGTTCAACCGCATCGGCCCCTTGTTTGATGGCATTGCTCACGCCGGCCCTCATCATTTTCAAATTTTTGCCGATAACAGATCCACAAATTATGGGCGCGCGTAACAGATGTTTGCCTAGCTTGAGTTCGCCCAAAGTTGACACCTGTTAACTACCTCTCGACGACGGTTTCTTCCACCTTTACGCCGAAGTGCCGCCCGCCCCGTTCGATGTGCAGGAGCACTTCATCGCCGGGCTTGAGCTTTGTCACGGAGATGGGGGTTCCATCCCTTCCGACGAGGTTTATCGTCTCCGCGTTCTGAAGCAAAGTTTTGAAGACCTGGCCCTCTCGCTCCGCTTCGACGAGCAGCAGCGGTCGACGTTCTATTTTAACGCGCCCAACCACCGCTGTGCTGGCCTCACCTTTGGCATTCACGATAAGCACTTCATCGCCAGCCCCCAGCTCTGACATGTACTTGGTCTTGCCCCATGGCAGTCGAATGTATGCATGCACGGCTCCCGCGTTGACGCGGAAGGGTCTGGGCCCGACGAACTCGCTCGGCAATGTTTCCGAGTGAACGAGGAACATCCCGCTTGCTTGGCTTCCCACGAGCATGCCCTCGCCCAACCTCATCGTCGAGCAAGTGTCAACGCAAGCCCGATCTCCCATGCCCGCGGGCCTGATGGCAACCACCCTGGCGGGCACGAGCTCCAATTTTTCAGCGGCAAGCTTCTCGAGCACCTCACCGGTTTTCTTGATTTCACCAACCCCTTTTTCACGTGGGTCCAGCAGCACCCCATCTGCGCCTATCTCAAGCGCCTGTACAGCGGTTCTCGCTTCACCCGCGTCCTTAACTCCGGCGATGATTTTGGCCCCCTCGCGATGAAGTTCGGCGATCAAATTTTCTAGTGGGATGATCTTCCAACCTTTGCCGACGACGATCAAAAAGTCAGCCGCTTTGCCGGCTTTCATCGCTGCCCGCTCGGTGGCTTTGTCGGCAACCTCCACGAAAATCGCGGCCCGCTTGCCCTGCTGCTTGAGATTTTGGGCCGAGTTGATTGCTTTTTCGACCTCTCGGGCAGAGTTCGTGCTAAGCATAACAATGTCAACATCCTCCGCTGGCTCACTGGCAACGATGTTTAGCGCACCAATTGCCCGGGCGGCTTTGGCTTCCTCGGGCAGAACGAGCACAGCTTCGGCCCCGGCCTCAAGGGCAGCCGTTACAAAATTTTGTTTTTTCGCCCAAGGCCCGGCCCAATCGGCGCGAACCCACAAACTCTTGCGCGCCAACCCCTTCACCGCTTAAGCTCTCGCATCGCCTGCTCGACCGATGCGCCCTCGTGCACGATTCGCACCAAGGCCCGAACCATCGCCGTCGGGTTCCGGTGCTGGAATATATTGCGCCCGATGGAGATGCCGATGGCGCCAGCCTTGATCGCATCCGCCGTCATCTGGAGCACATCCCTCTCCGTCTTCATCTTGGGCCCGCCAGCGATGACCACCGGCACGGGGCAACCCTGCACGATCTT
>DAOUSU010000024.1 GCA_030627035.1 Hadesarchaea archaeon | reverse complement strand
TAGAAAGATTAGAAAAAAACGATATAGAAGTGATTACTCTTAATAACTTACAATTAAATAATGTAGAAAGGTTGAAACTGGAACAAATATTAAATAAATTAATTGTATCTGGTATCCCTTGGAATCCATTCGAATAGCCCTGAATGGTTCCGGGTCCGCCTTAAGCCACTCTGCGAAAAACTCATGACGGCGCTCCTCTCTGCATGAGTTTCCTTTGGTCCAGCCGGAAGCTCTGCTGCGGAGTTCTTTGGGACTTCGGGGACTCCCACTCGCTGATCTCCACCTCGTTCGCTATTTTGTTGTTAGAATAGAATCGAAAGTCAAATCGATGCAGAAGCACAGTTAGGAGTTAGGAGCCACCTCTCTCCTCACCCCGAGCCGGTCGGCGCGGCGGGCGAGGGCCTTGAATTGTTCGTACATTGTTTAGTCAGTTTAATGGGGTTTGAAATTATTCTTTTAGGGTTTCCTCGTCAAACTCTTTTTTACTTATTAATTTGTGTGCGCCCTTAGCCAAATTCGTATCCCCCAAACGTGACTTTTCCTTCAGGTTGATTGGTTATGGTTATTATCAGCCACTTTTCTTCAGGCGTTTGTATAATTTCTCTAAATGGTTTTTCATTTATATATCCATTAGTTACAAGAATATTTTTAATTCCTGCTTTTTTGGCAAGTCTTGCAGTATCTAAAACGAACTCATACCATATCGTGAATAAGAAATTAAAGAATCTTCTTCTTAAAAATAACTCCTAAGACAGCTAGCCAAACTAAGTGGACAGCTACACCCATCTGGAAGTAGTGTGTGTAATCCCCTGCCATGAGAGCTTCGTAGAACTTGCAGATCCAGTAAGTGGGCAAAAATGCCGTGAACTTGCTCCAGTCAGTTGAGAGGTTCCTTACCACGACAATGAACTTTATCACGATCGGAGCAAATAGAATCCACCCAACAATTTTCATCATTGTCATTCCCTGCATCCTCGTCTCGGCAAAGTCTATTACGAAGAGAGCCAGCAAAGGAACTTCGAGCGAGAGAAGCACCACGGACATTGCCAGAACTTTGGAAGAAAGCTCGAAACCAAGAATTTTTGGAGCTAAAGCCACGAAAATTACGGTGAAGAATACTCCATTGAGCAATCTGTATGTTAGGAACTTCGCCGTCGAGACGGGAACGACTTGAAGTGCTTGAATGACTTTTTCCTCCTTCTCATCGAGCATGATGAAAGCCGGAACCATGCCGAAGACCATGGGGGCCAAAAGAAGGCCAAACATCGCCAATGGGATGTAGAGCTCTGGAGAAACCCTCATCTTTAGGAATCTAATGAGGCCTAAGAGTACTATGGTCATCACTATGGCGTAGACCATTATTGGATCTCTCCTCGTCATCTTCCAATCCGCCTTATAAAGGGCCAAAAAGCTCATCTCACTCCCTCCACTGCGTATTTGTAAAACCTGATTTTAGCGAATGTGTACATTATAGGAATTAGGACAGTCAGATAGGCCGATGAGAGCAGAAGCTTCTCCCTCGCTACATCCTGGAAGCCCGCTTGTAAGAGATGGATTGACTCATAACTTGGGATGATGTGGAGGAGATTGTTCATGAGCTCGTTCTTTATAACCCCATAGAAGCCAAGGAACGGAAGGATGGATATGACGAACACCGCAAGTATTGCCACAAAGTAGTCATCTAAACTTCTGTGGGTTGCAACCAAGCCTATGCCAAGGAACGTGTAAACGAGCGATGTTAAAAGAACTCCCCAGAGTGCGTAAAGATATTCCAATTCAAACCCCATTCCAATGCCAAGTATAACCAAAGCCGCCACCAAGCTCAGGCCAGCCATTGTGAGGGCTTTCGCCCAGTAGTAGTTTCTAAACTCAACTGGTGTTACTGCCAAAGCTCCCAGAACTCCATCTTTCTTTTCGAAGAGTATTATTGAACCCACAAAGGTGAAGCCAAGCAAAGCCGGCTCCATGAAAAGGAGCAAAGGCACTCCAGATACTCTATACCCCCCGGGGATTGCCCTGAGAATTAGGCCATAAAACATAGCTGCTAGGAAGTAGAGGGGATAAATCCTGCTCCTAATGCCCATTTTTATCTCTACATTGGCAAATGTAGAGAGGCTCACACCAACCGTCTCCCTGTCACCTTGAGGAATATCTTCTCTAAAGTCGGCTCAAGGGTGTGGAGGCTCCTTATCTCATAATTCCTAATTATGTTAATGAACTTCTTGTTCTTGCCAAGCCCTTCGAGCGGGAACTCCTTCGTCTCAGCTTTGTCATTTTGGAGGTATTCAACTCTTACAATTCTCTTGCCCATCTTTACCTTCAGCTCTTTTGGAGAATCCACCAATCTAACAGCGCCATTCACTATAAAACCAACCCTGTCGCAGAGCTCATCCGCAACGTACATGTTGTGCGTGGTTAGAAAGATCGTCTTTCCATTTTCCCTCATTTCTAAGAGCAGATCTTTAATCTTCCTTGCACTTCCAGGATCGAGGCCTTCAAGCGGCTCGTCTAAGAATAAAATTTCTGGATCTGAAAGTAAAGCCCTTGCTAGGTCAAGCTTCTTCTTCATTCCCTTTGAGAATTCTCCAGCGCGCTGGTTCGCCTCCTTGTCAAGGCCCACCATTTTGAGGACTTCTACTGGGTCAAGATGCTTTTTGTAGAAGGACGCAAAGAACTCGAGGTTCTCCAGAGCAGTCATTTTGGCATAAACTGCCGGGAATTCGAAGGAAACGCCTATCTTCTAGAAATACTCCTTTCTCCACTCCTTTAGATCCTTGCCGAAGATCTTAATTTCGCCGGTGTAATCTTTGAGTATCTTTACAAGGAGTTTCACCGTTGTAGTTTTTCCAGCCCCATTTGGGCCTAAAAAGCCGTAGATTTCTTCTCCGGCTTCAAAGCTTAAGTTTTCCACACCTCTAACATCGCCATAATACTTTTTTACATCTTTAACCTCAATAACCGGCATAAATTCACCCGTTAAATTCCTCATGATTTTTAGGTTTGAAGTTCATTTTCGTGTCTCCTATTATAATTCAAATAAACACTTAATCCATTGAATTTAAACACGTGGGTCACCTAGCGCGATAAGCGGGTAAATGCAGAGCACGAGCGGAATCACTATGACGAAGCCGAAGTAGCTCGCCGAAGCCCCAACTACAAATGCCAGTATGCACTCCAACCTAGCAAGAAGCGAGTAGATTGCCAACCTCCTGTCGCCCTTCTTTGTTTCCAGCGCTATCCGTCCGACGAATTTGACATAGTTCTTGTCCAGTTTTCTTGCCACAAAATCGCCAGGCATGAGCAAGATGTGCCAACCTTTCATTGTGGCCCCATAGTTAATGATGACCAAAACAGTTTTAATAATCGGGCTAATGGTGGAAGATTCAATTAATGCCCCAATGTCCAAACGAACCCAGCACCCCCGCCCTCCAAAATCGAGACAAGGTGACTGATCTGCTCGGGCGGCGATGCTAGACACTTCCAACTCAGTCTGTCAAATTAAAAGAGATTTCTTGGCATGTTTTACTTTTGAACTCCCGCGAGCTCCAGCACCTCGCGCGCGAGCCTGACCCTCGAGCTGACATCCGGCATCAGCAGGTCCGCAGGGACTGCCCTGATCCCGATCTCGTCTATTTTTCCCGCGAGCCCCTTATCGCTCCAGTCGATGAGCAAGGTGCTGGCGTATTCCCGATAGAACCGCGCGACCCCAAGCGGGCTCACCTCGTAGCCGACCCCCTTCATCAGTTCCCCTGCGGGGCCACTCACCGCGGCCTTTCCAACGATAGGGCTTACGGCGATCACCTGCTCACGGTTCCTGATCAAAGCCATCCAGATGTCCTCCATCGCAAGGATCGGCCCTATGCTCGTCACGGGGTTGCTCGGCCCGATGATGACCGCCTGCGCTTCCTTGATGGCATCAAGCACCCCGGGCGCCGGCTTCGCATTTTCCACCCCCTCGAAGCTCATGCCTTTGACCCGGTCCACCGCCCGCCTCTGAACCCAGTATTCGTGGAACGGCATCACGCCCGCCTCGGTATCGATGCGCGTCTGGACGCGATCGTCGGACATCGGCAAAACTTTGGCCCCGACCCTGAACCTCGCGCAGAGCTCCCCTGTGACTTCGGAGAGCGGTTTTCCGCGTTGGAGCTGAAGCGTTCGGTAGAGCTTCACGGCTCGGTCGCGGTCGCCGATCCGGAGCAACTCTGGTTCGCCCAAGCGTTCGAGCAGGTCGTGGCAGGCGAATGTGTCCCTCCGGATGCCGTACCAGGTTTCCTCGTTCACGATGCCGGCGAGCGTATACATGACTGTGTCGATGTCAGGCGAGACGTGCAGTCCGGAGAGCTCAAGGTCTTCGGCGGTGTTGACGATGATCGTCAGTTCCTCCTGCTCGAGCAGGCGCGCGAGGCCCTGGAGCAGCTTCGGCGTCCCAGTACCTCCAGAGAGAACCGCCAGCATTCGTTCACGACCAAGAACCTCTAGATTTACTTGGGGGGATAAAACTTACGGCAAACGATTAAAGGTGGCCAGAGATGTGTTTTTATCCACCGCTCGCCGAAGCGAAAATAGGAGGAGCATCGCCAACAGACCTCTGAGGGGAAATATGTTTTACGTTGTGCTCGTGACGGCCAAAGATCGGACTGAGGCAAGGCACATCGGCGAGCGACTGGTCGAAGAGCGACTGGTGGCATGCGCAAACGTCGTGCCGGGCGTGGATTCTACGTACTGGTGGAAGGGGAAGGTCGAACGCGCGAGCGAGGCGTTATTGTTGATGAAGACCTCCAGCGAGAAACTCGATCGCCTCATCTCGAGGGTCAAAGAGCTGCACAGCTACGAGGTCCCTGAGGTGTTGGCACTCCCCATCGAACGCGGCTCGCCCGAGTACTTGAAGTGGTTGAAGGAGAGCCTGGAGTGAATCTGTAACCGAAAAGATGAAGAAGCAAAGTTTGAATCGGACCAGTGTAGTGTTGAAATATTTTCAACCTGTGTGATTTGTGGAGAAAAATCTACGCCTCGATCGGACCGGTGCAACCGTAGGGATTTCACGTTGCCTCTTGCACTATATTTCCCATCCAAATATGGCAAGGTCAAAATTTGTGACGAGGCCCACCAACCTTTTGGATTTATCGACAACCGGAATTCTCCTCAGCTTCCTATTCTTCATCAGCTTTACCACGTCTATTATCGTCGAATTCGGGCCGCACGTTACCATCCTTTTCGCCATCACATCTCTAACTTTGATCCTCTCCGGCTCCCTCCTCGCATAGACGACCTTCTCTATTATGTCGCGGAAGGTGATCATGCCCTGAAGCACCTTGGACCTTACGACCGGGAGACACTCCACATCCCGCTCCATCATCTTTTTCACGGCCTCGGATACGCTTTTCTCGGGCCCGATCGTCACGATATTCGTCGACATTACTTCCCGTATTTTCATCTCGATGGTCGGCATTCTGGACATCCAGCCTTTTTCCATTTTTATCACGCCCTTAATCCAACCCCGACAGATTTAACTCTAGCGGTGAATCCCGCATATTCTCACCAAAGGTCATGACCGTTACGTGAAGAGATCCCGCTCAGGCGGCCTCACAAGCTCCCTCGCGCCCTCACCGCCCCTCCGGTAGGTTGCTCCCTTAACCACGACAACGGGCGTCCCTTCGTCCGCCTCCCCCATGACCGCAACTGCTGCAGCTGCCAAGGCATCCGCGGGTGAGGTGATTGTCGTTCTCAGCTCCTTGCCGTACAGGTCGCGCCTGCCGCGGAGGTCGAGCAACGGCGACATGCCTGCCACCCCCACGGCAAACCCAAGCACGCCGCATCGATGAGGCCTCCCTTGGGTATCGCTCACGATCACCGCGACATCCACACCAAGGATTCGCTTGATCGTCTCCTTTATCCTGGTCGCGCTCGCGTCTGGCTCTGGAGGCAAGATCGTCACGTGATCCGGGTCAACGTTCGAGTGATCGACGCCGGCATTGGCGCAGACGAACCCGTGCTTGGTGCGTGAGATTATCACGTGGCGAAGCCTGACGATTTCCTTCGACTGCTGCAGGATGACCTCCACTTCCCGCGGGTCCTTGTCGAGTCGTTTAGCTATCCTTTCGGCCTGCCCGCTCGGTTTCACTTCACGCAAATCGATGACGTTTCCCTCCGCCTTTGAAACGATGGATTGGCCCACGACGACAACATCGCCATCCTGAATGCGTGCCCCCTGCTCGTTCGCCGCCCTCGCTATGAGTTCGCCAATATCATCACCTTGCTTTACGAGCGGCAGTCCCTTGAGCGCGATGAGCTGCACCTGAGCACCGACGGCTATTTTAGCACGCCCACATTAAAATACGGAAGGGCTGAAGTGAAATTTGGAGTAGAGTTCGTTCCCTACCTGAGGCTCGATGCGCTCGTCAGGCTGGCCCGATCGGTCGAGGAGGCAGGCGTCGAGCAGATCTGGGTCTGCGACCACTATCACAACCGCTACGTCCACTCCGTGCTCACCCAGCTCGCGCTCGAGACCAAACGCGTGAAGCTCGGTCCCGGGATTACGAACCCCTACCTGGTCCACCCGGCCATAACCGCGGCGGCAGTTGCAACGCTTAATGAAGTATCAGAGGGGCGTGCCCTGCTTGGGATCTCCGCTGGCGACCCGCTCTTCATGGCAACGGTCGGCATCGAGCAGCGAAAGCCCGTTACCGCGGTTGGGGAGGCCATCCACCTCATCAGGGAGCTCCTCGCTGGAAACCGCGTGAGCTTCACGGGCGAGTTCTTCTCGTGCAATGGGGCGAGGCTTAGGTTCAAGCTGGTGAATAAAATTCCAATCTACGTTGGGGGAAGAAGAAGACGCATGCTTGAGCTCGCCGGTTCGGCCGCCGATGGAGTTCTGATCAACGCCTCGGATCCGGAGGACATCGAGGAGTGTATGGGGTACATCAAACGTGGTCTGAAGGAGAGCGGAAGGTCTGACAAGGGCTTCGATTTTGTCGCGTACATGCCGGTGTCGATCGGCGGGGACTTGAAGCGGGCGAGGGAGTCAGCTAGGGGGGTGGTCGCGTTCGTGGCGTCCTCCGCCCCCAGCGCATCGCTCGAGCATCACGGAATCGCGCCCGAGGAGGTTGAGCCGATCCGCCGCCAGCTCATGGCAGGGGAGATCAAAAAAGCTCGCCTCGCGGTGACCGAAAAAATGATCGATGCGTTCGCGGTGTGCGGTTCGGTCGGTGCCCTCGCCTCGCGCGTTGAGGAGCTGGAGCGCCTCGGCGTAACCCGCACGGTGATAGGGTCGCCGATGGGACCCGAGCCGGCTAGGGCTGTGCAATCGATTGCAAAGGCGTTGCTTTAGTCGATGTAAATCCAATTTTCGTTTCGCTCATAAAATTTCTAGACCCCGCAAAAAGAATTTCTCCTGAAGAATTCAAAGGAGTTCCAAGTGTTTTAGGAATGGATTTTATCGATACCAAGAAGTTCTGTTTGCACTTCAACTCAAGCAGGGGAGAGGCGTTCCTTTTAAGTGAAAAAATTTAAGGTTTGTTAAACTTAATTTGGATATTGAACACCGATTAAATTTATCTGTGGGGTAGAGAAGGGCTCCTCTAAAATGTAGATTTAATTTACGTAAACTTTAGTTATCCCATGAATTTTAACGACCTTGCGATCAAAGTATTTCAATGCCACACAAGCCCGATTCAAACGTTTGCGCGCTCCTGCTCCAAGGAGCGCGAGAAGGGCCAGAGTTTCCGCTTACAGACAAAGTGGTAGTTGACTTGGGTGCCCTTGTAGATGAGTCCCGGAGAGGGGATTTTCTCCATGGGTTCACGCCTTAGGTGAAGTTGGGCTGATGACCCTTTCCAAATCCCTCAAATCGAACGGGAAGTATCCCTCATCTCTCAACTTCTCTTTCCCATCAATTTTTCTCGCAATCAGCCCGTAGAACTCCTTCCTCCTTTTGCTGAACCACTGAACATGCACCGCTTTTCGCTTCAGTTCGTCTAAAATATTTTTTGATTCATCCAAACTCAAATCTCGCCACTTGCTCTCAACGAACAAAATCTCCTTTTTTTGGTCGTTTAAAGCCACTATGTCAATATCGTACACATTTTTTCCCCTTTCAGCCGCCGGGATCTTGCCCCACTGCTTTCCGAATTTTGTAAATCGGAACGGCAACCCGGCCCCCAACTTTTGGATGAGGAAGTCCCTGCACAGCTCCTCGAAACGTGCGCCGATGAATGAATTTAACTGGTCCTTGACGGTTTTCTTCAAGCTCGGGTCCCTCCGCTCATAGAGGGAATAATTTTTGTAAAAGAATCTGAACCAAAAGTGCAGAAGTGGGTGGTTTATGAAGAGGAGTCCTTTCTTCTTCCCGCGTATCAAGGGCCTCTCGAGCCTCAGAATCTCGAAGTAGTTTAAAAGCTCATCTATCTGCCTGGTTATCGAGGTCTTCTCGGCCCTCAGGTAACTGGCTACCTCTGAAATTGAATTGTTGCCACTCGCGACCGCCTCCAAAATCGAGTAGTACAGCCCCGAGCGCCTGCCAAACTCCTGGGAGAGGATCACTTGAACCTCGTCCTCCAGAACGGCGTCCTCCTGGAAGAAGAAAACATCCAAGATTTCTTCCAGGCTCTTTCCCTGCAACCCGTTGTCCTCTATCGCGACGTAGTACTTGGGGAAACCCCCGAAGATGGAATAGAGGGCCACCACGTCCTCCATCTTTCTGAATTTCAATTCCCCGCACATCTCCACGATGCTCGGGAACTTCATCTGTTTCAGCTCTAGCCTGCGCTTGATCCTCCCGTAGAGGGGCTCCTTTCGGTGCTGGAAAATTTTTTTCATCAGACCGGTGGTGGAGCCAGTGAGGATCATTAACAGTGGTTTGTCTTCGTTCAGATCGAAGTTCTTTTGAAGGATGCCGAAGACGGACTTGTCCACGAAGGTAAAATTTTGGAACTCGTCGAACACGACCGTGCCACGGTGCCTTTTCACCAGAGTTTCAAAAAACGAGTCCCAGGAATTTATTGCCTCGAGCTCGCCTATGATTTTCCTTTGTTTCAGGAGTCCCGAAAACTCCGAGAGGAGGGCATCGCTCGACTTATTCCTGTTCACAAAGAAGTACAGCCCCCTTTCTTTCATGAACTCCAGCGTTAGTCTTGTCTTTCCAACCCTTCTGGTGCCGTACAGGGCCGTGATCCAAAATTTCCTCCTGGAGAGCTTCCGGATCTCCGAAAGGGTTTTGAATTCATTTGCCCTGTCGATAAATCGCATATATTCACCTACTGAATAATTCACCTACTGAATATTTAAATGTTTGGCTTTTGCGGGTGTCACAAAAATTATTGGGGGAACCAGAGCTTGTGCTTGCAGATATAGTGGTTGACTAAGGTGCCCGTGTAGGCGAGTTCCGAAGAAGAGGATTTTTTTCACGGTTTTCTTGTGACGGTTATTGCTAAATGACAAAAATTGTCTGCTAAGAACATGCTATTGTTTGACTTCATAAACTATCCAATTTTTTCCCTGCATTTGTTTAGATATTGGGACGGGGTGTACTACCCCTCTCCCTTCAGGTTTTCCTCCCCCTGCCCAAGGAGGTGGGAAAACGTCCACACGGCTAAAGTCTGTCGATCCGCGTTTTCGACTCGCGAGGTTCTTCTTTAGGAACCGGCGGCCCCCCCAGCCGGACGGGCAATGGCCTTCCCTGCCTGCCTAGTATCTCAAGTTCCTTCGCCGCCCTTATCCTCTTCATCCCCTCAACTTTTTCAACCGTCCTGATGCCGGGTTTGACCCGCTCAAGTTCGAGGATATCGAGCTCCCCGAGTTTCTTTGCCGTTTCGAATGCCTCGACACCAACCTTGGTCCGCAGGAGCACCGTCGAGCGGCCCAGCGGCGAGCCAACCGCGCCGACCGAGATGTCGGCTAGCTCGGCTGAAAAGTCCGAGCAGAGCTTGCATGGCGGATATACATATAGCTTCACCTCGTCCAGGGCAAGCTCGCGCCTCGGCTTTTGCCCGCGGTAGATGGTGAACCGTCCCCGCTTGATGTCGAACTTCTCAACTTCCTCGAGGGGCGTGCGGAGATGTTTCCCGATTACGTTTACGAAAAAGTTATAATCAAAGGCCCCCCCGCAGAAAAGCCCAACGCAGATTTTTATGGCTTCGCCCAAGCGACGGTTCGTGTGCCTCGAGAGCTGCATCCGGCGGGCGGCTGTTATCTGGCACGGCGTCCCTACGAGGGCGACGTGAGAGAGGTGGTACATGTCAACCGCATCGCGCAATCCGAGGAATAGGGGTCCCCGCGAGTATTTGGTCCCGGCGCATTCGATGAGTTCCTTGCGGGTCGTCGCAACCCTGGGGACGGGCTTCCACGGCGACTCCCCGATGCCCATCACCACGGCCCCATCGATGGACCCCTCATCTAAGAGCGATGCAAGGATGGATGTAACAGCGCCGCCGTCCTGAGCGCGTGCCTTGATATCCGCATGCCTCGCCTCGACGGAAAGGGCCTGCTCGAAGTTTCCGATGGGCTTGTCCTGCACTCCCGTGCCGAAGACTTGCCTTCGAAGCTCCTTGGGGTCCACGACTTGGGGGCACTCATCGTAGCAGATGCCGCAGAGCCTGCACTTCTCCATCAGCTTTGGCCCCTCGTCCGACATCTTGAGGCAGCCGAACGGGCAGGAGGCGGCGCAGGCGCCGCACGCGAGACAGAACCCTGGCGAGGCCACCTCTTTCATCAGGTGCCCGAAGACTTGGACCATCTCATCGCCTTGAACGTCCATATCCCTCTGAGTCGTAAAAAGGGACAACCATGTGCCCCCCGGCGATGCCCGTATATTGAACTGGCATCTCCCGGCCGGCGAACGGCATCATCTTTGCGCCCAAGGAGCGATGGACTCGAGCGAGGCGAAGTTGCTTCGGCTGCCCCATAACCTGCCCGGTTTGCGGTAAACGCGGCCCAAATTAAACTTCTGCGCCAAAGTTTTATCCTGCAGTACAACTTTGAATTGTAACCGGGGTTGACATGGCGAGAGCGAAGCTTGCGCGCGTGGAGGTTGGTGATGGCAGGCCCGTAGCTGTAATCGGCGCGCTGAACTTGAGTCCCAATTCCTTCTACGCCGGTTCTGTCGTTCATAGTAAGGCAGAAGCTGTGGCTCGCGCGCAAGATATGTTGGAGCAGGGAGCCAGCATCATCGATGTCGGCGCGATGTCGACCAGACCAGGAACGAAACCGATCTCGACCAGATGTGAGCGGGAGAGGGTGATCCCCATCGTCAAAATTCTCGCAAGGGAGTTGGATGCGCCGATCTCGGTCGATACCCAACGCGCGGCGATAGCTGAACTGGCTCTTCGGGACGGGGCCACGGTGATCAACGATGTCAGCGGTTTTAAAGCGGACCCGGACATGCCAGAAATCGTCGCGGATTTCGGGGCTTCATCGATATTGATGGCCTCCTGGGCAAGACCCGGTGAACTGCTGATTGCGAGGCAGAGAGCTGGCGGCAGCATCGAAACGATTGGGGGGATAATTCGATCGTTGAGGTGTAGCTTGGATATCTGCGACTCCCACGGCATCGATAGGGAAAAGCTCGCTATCGACCCAGGCATTGGATTTAGCAGGGGGCCCCAGGCCTCCAGCGGGAAACTGATCACTCGGTGGCGTCCTCGGAGCAAGTGGCATGAACGAGACCTTCGCGTACTGGCAAATCTCGGTGAGCTGAGAAGTTTGGGGCGCCCGATCTGCGTTGGTATCTCGCGAAAATCTTTTATAGGCAGGGTGTTAGACCTTGCGGATCCAGCAGATCGGCTCGCGGGTTCGCTCGCGGCGGCAGCGATCGCGGTGTTGAATGGCGCAAGCGTGGTTCGCACCCACGATGTTCGAGAGACCGTTCAGGCGGTCCGTCTAGCCGAGGCTATTAGAGATGCTGGCGGGAAATAAAGGGGGATGATGTGATGCGAGTCATCAGCTTGAACATGCCCCTGGTCAAGCGGGGCGACGATTTGCCGGCGTTGATCGTCAGGGCAGCCGAGCAAGCGGGCGGACTCCGCGACGGTGACATCCTAGTCATCGCCTCCAAGGTGCTTGCAGTCGTCCAAGGTCGCTTGAGGAAACTCGCCAGGATCCATCCCTCACCGCGCGCGAGAAAACTTGCAACCAACGCCCGCTTGGAGCCAGAGTTCGTCGAGCTTGTGCTGAGGGAGGCGGATGAGGTGCTCGGCGCTTCGAGCGGAGTTATCCTGACTCTCAAGGGCGGCATCCTGTGTGCGAACGCCGGGGTCGATCGCTCCAATGTCCCCCTAGGTCACGCTGCCCTCATGCCCCTCAAGCCAAATCGGGCGGCAAGGGAGGTATGTGCATCGATCGTCAAGCAGTCCGGGGCCAAGGTTGGCGTGATAATTTCGGACAGCAATGTTAAACCCCTTAGGCTGGGCACGGTCGGTCAGGCCATAGGCATAGCTGGATTCGAGCCCGTCATCGACTGTCGTGGACAGCGCGACCTCTACGGCAGGCCACTTCATATAACTTTTCGCGCGATTGCCGATCAGCTCGCGTCGGCAGCTCAGGCGGTGATGGGGGAGGCTGCAGAAAGGTTGCCCGTCGTGATCGTGCGGGATATGAACATTAAACTCATCGAGGAACCAAAAAGGTCACCGAAAATCGCGCCCAAGCGGTGCATTTACTTCAGCGCCCTAAAGCCTCCGAAAAAGCGTTAGCGGGACCCCAACCGAAAGCTAAACCGCTAGCTGGGACCAGAACCCAAAAACCGATGCCGATCGCATCCAGCAGCGCAAAAAGCCCAGAAAACTTGATGAAATTAAAAACCATTTTGAATGCCGGGAAGGACCGGGTTGCAGCGTGCAAGGGCAACCGACGAATCCTCATCGGCCAACGAGGGGTTCAGCTCTCCGGGTGGGCAAATGGATCGCAAGACGTTTCAGGACAATGAGGTTCAAACGCGCATTTGCCAAATTCAAGTTTAAATAGTATGGGGCGTGTTTTGATATTAGTGATGTTTTGAGCCTCTACTCTATCGAAAAAATAAGGTCCCATATTGAAAAAACTGTGGAGAAGATGAAGGCGGACCCGAACTTCGGAATTAACCACAACAGAGCCAGTACACGTCAAATCTCCGACTTCGTGGCCGAGGGAAAGGTTCGAAACCACACCTTCATATCCGATGAACCTCCAATTCGCGGCGGAACTGATAAAGGGCCATCACCACTTGAGTACTTCATAGCTGGCTTCTCCTTCTGCCAGCAAGTTATCTTCGTCCTCTATGCCGCTCGGCTGGGAATTCAGCTGGGTTCATTAGAGATAGATGCTGACGGCATAGTCCCCGGTCGTGGCCAATACGGTTTTAAGGGCCTTAAAACGGGCATAAAGGAGATCAACTACAGGATACGCATAGAGAGCAAGGAGAACAAGGAATCCATCATGAAGCTGGTGGATGCCGTGGAAAAATATTGTCCCGCTATTAACGCGTTAAAGGACCCGCCCTCCCTCAAACGGGAAGTTATCCTCAACGGGGAGATCATCGGATAACATTCGCGCGCCATCTGACATCTTTAGGGTCTCCTGCAAAGGATTCGGGAGGACATAGAAAATTACACCCCAGTTCTACTCCCTAAAATTTTGTAGGTTACATCATGACAAAAGATCAAAATGGAAAAAAGAGCAATATTCAAGAATCAACTTAATTTCCTGAGATTTAAAGAGCTGATTCTCCTAAAACACCAAGATTTAACGAGTGGGCCCGGGGGGAGTCGAACCCCCGATCTCTACCTTGTAAGGGTAGCGTTTGTTAGGCTTTCGCCCCTTAACCACTAGACCACGGGCCCATCGTAAACTGTTGCCCCTAAAATAAAAAACCCCATAGCTGCTGACTATAAGATATCTACAAGAATAACCAAGAACTCGATGAAGATTACGATTAGAATGAGCAGCTCGAGCGTGTTGGAGCGGTAGGAGTTCATGTGATCTATCGCCATCGCGTAAAGCTCCTGTAAGCGGTTGAGTTTTTTGTCGACGAGGGCGAGCCAGCCGGAGATGTTAAATCGCTCGGAAGCGACGCGGTAGAGCTTACCCAGATACCACTCCCCAGTGAACTTCAGGATATTGCGCAGGTCCCCGACTGAATCCATCACCTCCACGCGCAGCTCGGCTAGCTCGCTGGCCGTTCGCGTGAGTTCCCCGTACTTGCGGCTTCCCCACCTTATCCACATCCGCGGTTTAACGAAGGCCCCCCGGAGGGAACCGTAAGCGTGTTCGATGCGGCGGTCGAGCAACTTGTCATAAGTCTTGAGTTCGAGCAACTGAATTTTCGCGAGCTCGATCATTCGGACGAGCGCATCCGTGTACTCGGCTGCGCCACTTATCAGCGCCGAGTACCAGTCGACGAACACGATGTCCTTGTCGGAATAGCTCAAGTAAAGCTTTAGGGCGTCCTCCGCCTCCTTGCCGCTGAGCGTTTTCCATTCGGGCTCGCCCCGGAGCAAGCCAGCTGTCTGCCGTCTGAATTTTCGGAGAAAATCTCGGGCGTTGAGCTTGGGTTCGGAGATGAGGATGAGCGTGTAGATCTCGGGGGACTCGAATGCCTCATATGGGTAAACTATCGCCGGCTTTAGGGTTTTTTGAAGCCCCTGAAAGAACTCAAACGGGACCTCGTCAAACTCAACCTGTTTATCCCCCACT
>DAOUSU010000039.1 GCA_030627035.1 Hadesarchaea archaeon | reverse complement strand
CCGCGATCTCTGCTCCCTCCCAGACCCCGATCGCGCTCTTGGATTTTCTGAGATCGAGCAGCGGATCCAAGATGATGTCCCTTTCCCCCGCTTGAACTCGGTCGGGGCCCGGAAGTCCTTGGGCCTTCAGGATCCTTTTATCCGCGAGTTTTCTCGGCAGGTCCCTGAGGGAGATCCTGGACCTTACCTCCTTGTACCCCTTTTCCTCCCTCACATCAAGGACCCCCTCCTTCTCCAGCAGGTTGATGATGCCGGAGCCCCTTTTCCTGCTCAACTTCAGTTCCTCACATAATTTCTCCAAATTTCTCCATCCCTTTCTCCCGAGATGCACCAACACCTCTCTCGCGCCGGGCTTGAGCCCGATCAGCTCCCGAAGCCCGCGGCTCCGCTTTATCCCTCCCCGGTGCTTGAGCAGGATCTCTCCGGTTAAGGCGTCCAGGAACACCCTGAGGTTGATGGGCTTTCCCTTCGGGGGATAGTAGTCCACCAGCCCCAGCATGAGGGGGTAATATACCCGCGTGAAGGAGGCCGGGTTTTCCCGGTCCCCGAATATCATGTACCGCCTCCTGCATTCTCCCTCGGCGGCCTTCCTGATCTCCTCCAGCGGGACGACGGAGGGTATGGCGAGGATTTTCGGCCCTTCTCCCCGGGGCACGACCTCAGCCGGTTTTGGCGGCGCGGGTTTTTCCGCGATGGGAATCCAGGCCTCCTCCGCATCGAAATCCACCAGGCGATCCGATCTGAGGTCGGCCATCAGTGAGTCCAAAGGAACCTCCACGCCGTAATTCTCCCCGAGCTCCCGGATAACCCTTGAGAGATCCGAAATCTTCACCCTCCCACCGGGCGCCTCCTTCACCATCGAGATCACGGCGTCCCTCGCCTTCCTCCAGACCAACATCTTGTCGACGAACACCGGCCTCTCGATTTCCGCTATGGCCTCGCGCCCCTCGTGCTGGCTGAGCCTCGGCCTGACCGACCCGACAAATGTTCGGCTCGTTTCTTTATCCCCGATTAGGACCACCCCGACCGGGAGAGTTTTGAAGAAGCTAGATTTTCTGAAGTTATCGGGCAGGACCGTCGGCGTCCTCTTCACCACCGCCTTGATGTCATCATCGAAGATCAAGCGGTGGGCCATCACCAAGTCGACCTGCGATGCCACCTGGGTGCTAATGGCGCTCGGCTGCTGGGTGGCGAGCACCGCGGATAGCCCGGGCCTTCGCCCTTGCTTCACGAATTCGATGAGCGCGTCGCTCGCCGCGGTTTTCCTGCCCTTGCCCGGAACGAACACGTGGGATTCATCTATGAAAAGCCAGGTGGGCGGGATTTCCCCCAGTTTCTCCATGACCCTTCCCCTCAGGAGTTTGGCGGCGGCCCGTCTGCGCGTGGCCATGACCCTGCTCGCAAGTAATTTTCTCGCGAATATCCCCACCACGAGCGTCCGCACGCTTTCCTCAAGGAAGCTAACGTCCACCACGCTTATCTGGCCCTCCTTGGCTATTTCGTTGACGGGGGTTCCATCCCTCCCGAAGATCCCCCACGTCTTCGCCGCATTCAATTTCGATATGACCGCACGCCTGGAGTCCGGCTTGAACCCTGCCCTTTTCGATGCCAATTCCTCATCCGAGTTAATGCATTCCATAAGATCATCCAAGGTGAAGTCGGGACCCCTTCCCCGAACCGAATTTAGCGTTTCCCCCGACACGGCGGTATAACCATCCCTAACTTTCTTGATCGCGAGGTCGAGGATGAGGCCACCCGGGCTGTATCTGTTCGTCCCGAAAGTCAGGCACCAGTCCTCGACGCTCAGTTCGGCTGGTTTTATGGTGAATCCCTCGTCGTAAGTCTCGGGCGGCACCTTTCCAGAGTAACCGCTTGGGATGAACACCCGGAGATTTTCGATCCCGCTGGGTTGAATCCCCCAGCTCTCGAGCGCCTCCACCTCCGGCTTTTCCTGATTTGGATACTTCATGCTCCAGAAAACGCCAATAGCGTCTATCAGCACCACGGCGAGGTGGGGGTTCTTCAGGGCGATTTCCTCGGCCAGCACGCCCAGCAGGTAAGATTTTCCGCTCCCCCGCGAGCCGCATATATAGATGACGTGAGGGCTCACGCTATCGAGGAATACCCTTTCCCCATATCGATTTTTTCCACTCGGGTTTTCCTCGACTATCCGCCCCAGGAAGAGGGTTCCCCTTGAACCGTATTTTTTCCATATATCCCTGTTGCGCCCGATATAGCAAACGTTCTCGTCGCGCCTCTCCAGGATTTTTAGCTCCCTTTCCATCCGGATGGAATATGCCTTTTCCTCCAACCCGCCACCCACTAATAAATCCCCTATTAAGTTAAATGGCTCTGTGTCGCCTTAGCTGTGCTCGATTTAATGACAAACCCACAATGGTTGAAACCCGCTAGCCCCTCACCTTTCCCACCAAGCTAAAGTGCGCCAGCATCGCCTCTAGCTGAATTCGCTCGTTTGCCCCCTCGGTCAACCTGAAGTCGAACTCGCCAGTCTTATCGATGAGTTCGACCTTCGTGCGCTCGGGCAGGTTTAGGTTGAAGATCTCGCGGTGAACCTGCCCCAATATGTCCTCGCCGGCAAGGCCCTGATCGATCAACAACGTGTAGAGTTTGCTGCGTGCCTCCTCAAACTTCCCAGCGAGCGCAAGCTCAAGCATTTGCCTGACCTCCTCCGGCCTGGCGGCCACGCTCACCTCATATATCTCCTTTTCATCGACTTTCTTCTTGAACGTCGCCGCGGCCTGAAGCACGTTGATCGCCCGGCGCATGTCCCCCTCGCTCACATAAATTATCGCCTTGATCGCGCCCTCGGTGAGGATGAGCTTCTCCCCTCGAGTTATGCGTTTAAGCATCCGGGATATCTCCGGCTCCGATAGGCGCCTGAACCTGAACACCGTGCACCGCGATTGGATGGGCTCGATGACGCGGCCGGAGTAATTGCAGTCGAGGATAAATCGACAGGTGCGGGTGTACATCTCCATCGTTCGCCTGAGGGCATGTTGCGCATCGGAGGTCAGTGCATCGGACTCGTCAAGCAAGATTATTTTGCAAGGCACGTCCCCTATCGGGCGCGTGCGGGCGTAGTCCTTCACCTTCGTTCGAATTGTATCAATTCCTCGTTCATCCGACGCGTTTAACTCCAACAGGTTCTGCCTCCAGCCATCGCCGAAGAGCTCACGCGCGATGCAGAGAGCACTCGTCGTCTTTCCGGTGCCGGCGGGCCCGGCGAACAACATGTGCGGCAAGGATTTTTTTTCGACAAAACTCTGGAGCCTGCTGATAATTTCCCGCTGCCCCACGATCTCCTCAAGCTTCCGTGGGCGGTACTTCTCCACCCATATCTCTTCTGCCTCGACCATATCTACGCCCGCTTAACCTTCTCCTTCATTTGTTTGCGCGTGGTTCTCTCAAATGAGGTCAACAGGCTACCTAAAACTTTGCCAACCACTTCCCGCTCGAATCTCGCTCGGGAAAATCGAACTTTGTAGATGTATTTCAATCCCCCTCGCCCTTTGCCGACACGCGATGACAGAAGCCCACGCTTGCAGAGCGAACTCATGACGACGTTCACCGTCGAGCGATTGACCGAATGCCTGCCCTTCAAGCGGGTGTAAATGGTGCGCGTGGTTGCACGTTTTTCCCGCCACATGACTTCCATGACCTCGGATTCGAGAGGGCTGAGAACTGTTCGCAACCCATTCTTGTGTGGGTTATACTTGGTCCAGCTAAACAAACTCACCACCAAAAATCAATTAAAGTAAGCCTGTTTGGGATAAAAACTTATAGCTAGCGATATTTTTAGGTGTGGGCTTAAACGATAGTTGGTGATCCAAATGATTCAACCTGCAGCGAAAAGATATGATGCGAAAAAATGCGAACAGGAGATCCAAACCTGGTGGGAAGAGAGCGGTACCTATGAAAAGGTCAAACAGCTCCGCTCCAAATCCAAGCCGTGGTATTTCCTCGATGGTCCTCCTTATGCGAGCGGCGCCATCCACATCGGCACCGCGTGGAATAAGATAATCAAAGACGTGGTCCTGCGCTATAAAGGCATGTGCGGGTTCAACGTGCTCAGACAGCCTGGATGGGATTGCCACGGATTGCCGATCGAGGTCAAGGTCGAGGAAAAACTCGGAGTCGGGACAAAGAAGGATATCGAGCAAAAAATCGGGATCAAGCAATTCATCGAGCAGTGCAAACAATGGGCGCTCGATCACGTAACGCTGATGACGAAGCAGTTCAAGCGCCTCGGCGTGTGGATGGACTGGGATAACCCATATGTCACCATAACCAACGATTACATCGAGTCGGCCTGGTGGACGCTGAAGCGGGCCAAGGAGAGGGGTTTGTTACAAAAAGACCTTCGGGTAATTCATTGGTGCCCCCGCTGCGAGACCGCGCTCGCCGAACACGAGGTCCGCGGGGAGTACTACAATGTCCGAGATCCCTCGCTCTTCGCGCGTTTCAAGCTTCGCGAAAGGCCGAATGAATACCTGCTCATCTGGACCACAACTCCATGGACTCTGCCGGCCGACGTCGCAGTTTGTGTACACCCTGAATATGCCTACGCGAGGGTGGCGGTCGGCAACGAAGTTTACGTCCTTGCGGAGGCCCTCGTCGCCAACGTGATGGCTCAGCTCGAAATCGGCGATTATCGTGTGCTCGGGTCCATCAAGGGCAAGGAGCTCGAAGGGTTGCATTATGAGCATCCATTGCTAGAGGAGGTTCCAAAACAGCGGGAGTTCGTGCAACATCACCGCGTCATCGTCGGGGAGCACGTGACGCTCGAGGAGGGTACTGGCTGCGTTCACACCGCCCCTGGACACGGCGAGGAGGACTTCGTCGTGGGGGCGCGCTATGGACTGCCCGTCTTCTGCCCGGTTGGTCCCGACGGAAAATTCACCGCGGAGGGGGGCAAGTACAAAGATATGTTCGTGAAGGATGCAGACAGCGTGATCCTCGAGGACCTAAGGCGAAAAGGCGTGGCGATGAAACAAGGCATGATCTCCCACTCCTATCCACACTGCTGGCGCTGCAAGACGCCACTCCTCTTCCGGGCAACCGACCAATGGTTCCTCCGCGTTTCCGAAATCAAGGCGGAGATCCTGAAGAAAAATGCCGAGAGCGTGCGATGGGTGCCGGAGTGGGTCGCAACTCGTTACGCTAACGGGGTGGAGTCGGTCGGCGATTGGTGCATATCCCGTCAGCGCTATTGGGGCATCCCCCTGCCGATCTGGGTGTGCGAGCGATGTGGCGAGCAAATGGTTATCGGCAGCCTGGAGGAGCTAAGGAACTTGACGTCGAAACCTATCCACGAGATCGATTTGCACCGCCCCGATGTCGACCACGTAACGCTCCGCTGCCAAAAGTGCGGGAGTGAGGCAAAACGTGTTCCCGACGTGCTCGACGTCTGGTTCGACTCAGGCATAGCCTCTTGGACGAGCCTCGGCTACCCAAAGCGGAATGATCTCTTCAAGCAACTCTGGCCCAGCGAGTTCGTGACCGAGGGCGAAGACCAGGTAACGAAGTGGTTCTACAGCCAGCAGGTCGTCTCGATGATGGCTTTCGGTGAGATGCCATACAAACTAGCGCTCATGCATGGATTCGCCTTGGACGAGCATGGGCGAAAAATGTCGAAGTCGCTTGGCAATGTTGTCGACCCCCAAGAAATCATCGAGCGATATGGCGCCGATGTGTTTCGATTCTACATGCTTTCCGCGAATCCACCTTGGGAGGATCTAAGGTTCAGCTGGAAGGGGGTCGAAGTCGTTAATCGGATGCTGAACGTACTTTGGAACCTGCACGTGTTCGCGACCACTTATATGGCACTTGACGAATTCGACCCGAAAAAAGTCGACCTCGAGCGCGTGCGCAATAATTTCTCGCCCGAGGACCTTTGGATGATCTCCCGCATCAACAGCGTCGTGCGCGAAACAACAGAGGCACTCGAAGGGTTCGAGCTACACCAAGCTTCCCGAACCATCGCGTCCTTCGTGCTTGAGGACCTGAGCAGGTGGTACGTTCGCCTCGTGCGCGAGCGCGTCTGGATCGAGCGTGATGACCCACGGAAATTGGCCTCCTACGTCGTGCTCTACCAGGCGCTCCATGTCCTGACACGATTGCTTGCACCAATGGTGCCCCATGTTAGCGAGGTAATCTATCGCGAGCTCGTCAAAGCCGCTGACCCCAATGCACCTGAAAGCGTGCACATGCTTCCCTGGCCGTCGGTGGATGAACGGGCAATCAACGTTGAACTTGAACGATGCATGGCCATCGCGCGCGCGTTCGTTGAAGGTGGCGCAGCAGCGAAACAACAGGCACGGCTAAAATTGCGATGGCCCGTGAACAAGGTTGTAATTCGAGTTTCCTCATCCGAAACGAAAACTCTCCTTCTAGGACTCGGGAATGTTCTACGGGGGCAGCTCAATTGTAAGGAGCTCGTCCTGCTGGGGCCGGAGGAGCAGGGCACGGAACTCGGACTTGTGGTCAAACCCGACATAGAGCGCCTGCGGGAGAGGTTGGGGGAATTTGCAAACTCCGTGGCGGAGGTCCTTCGAGGGATGGATGCCTCCCGCTTGCGTGCGGAGGTGCAACGGTATGGGTTCACCGGGCTACAGATCAGGGGGCAAAAAGTCTACATCTCACGCGAGGACCTGAGCTTCGAGGATGAGCTGCCCGAGGGATTCATCGCTGCATCGACCGAGTTTGGCAAAATAGCGATAGACACCAGAATGACGCCACAGCTGAAGGCCGAGTGCCTGGCCCGTGAGCTTGTGAGGCGACTACAGACGATGCGCAAGGAGCTCGACCTCGCGATGGAGGAGCGCGTCGACATAGTGATCGGCACCGAGGTGAGCGAATACATCAAACTCCTTGCGACCCAGCAGGAATTTATCTCAAGGGAGGTTCGCGCGCGAAATCTTCGGATTCGCCGCGCCGCCGAGGTGGAGGGGCCCGGATACATAAAGGAGTGGAACATCGATGGTGACCGCTTCAGGCTACTTCTGAGGCGCTTGCCCGCCTAACAGGGTTTGCGTTTGCTTCGCTTCTTTGGCTTCGCATAGGGCCACTAAGCATCAGTGGGTGATGGAGTTCGCGCTCGATGATCTAAAGTTCACATTTCATTTTCGCTTCCCCCTTGCGCGGATCCTTGCTTTTCGACATCAGACATTTTTTTATCCCATTTCTGGGGAATTATTTAACCATACCAAGCCAACCTTAAAGCGGGACATGAATGCACAAAACTTCCGAACTCCCTAGCTTCTACAAGCTGAGCCCGGAGAAGCGGTTAAAAATTGTTAAGGAGTTTGCAAAACTCAGCGATGAAGAGGCTGGACTTCTAAGGCGAACGGGGGCCCTTGGGCTTGAGCAGGCAAATCGCATGATAGAAAATGTTATAGGCACGACCGAGCTTCCGATTGGCATCGCAACGAACTTTCGCATCAACGGCAAAGATTATCTCATTCCGATGGCGATCGAGGAACCATCGGTTGTGGCCGCGGCATCGAATGCGGCAAAGATGGCTCGCGCGCGCGGCGGATTTCGAACCGATAGCACGCCCCCAATCATGATAGGTCAAATTCAACTCGTCGATGTCAAAGACCCGCCCGAAGCGAAGGAAAAAATTATTGAAAATAGGGAAAAAATCCTCGCAAAGGCGAATGAACAAGACCCGGTGCTGGTGAAGCTCGGCGGGGGGGCCAGGGGACTCGAGGTGCGAGTGCTCGATGCTCAGACCGGCCCGATGGTTGTCGTTCACCTGTTGGTGGACGTGCGGGACGCGATGGGGGCCAATGTCGTTAACACCATGTGCGAAGGGGCGGCGCCCTTGATCGAGGAGCTTACGGGAGGCAGGGTTTGCCTTCGGATCGTTTCAAATCTAGCGGATCGCAGGCTAGCCCGCGCCGAGGCAGTTTTTGCAAAGGAGGCGCTGGGCGGGGAGGAGGTGGTCGATGGCATCCTCCAAGCTTACGCATTCGCAGCCGCGGACCCGTATCGATGTGCCACGCACAATAAGGGAGTCATGAACGGGATCGATGCTGTTGCACTTGCGACGGCGAACGATACCCGCGCATTGGAATCGGGAGCCCACGCCTACGCCACACGAACCAACAGATATCGGCCTTTGACGACATGGCAAAAAACGAGAGGGGGGGATCTGCTCGGCAAGATCGAACTGCCGATTGCGGTCGGCACGATTGGGGGCGCGACGGCGGTGCATCCTGTGGCTAAAATTTGTAGGAAGATCCTGGGTGTGCAGAGCGCTAGGGAGCTGGGGGAGGTCATGGCGGCGGTTGGGCTGGCTCAGAACCTCGCCGCGTTGAGGGCGCTCGCGACGGCTGGCATCCAAGCCGGTCACATGAAGTTGCACGCTCGAAACATCGCTGCGATGGCTGGAGCAAAAGGTGAGCTGGTGGACAGGGTTGCGGCGCGATTGATCGAAGAGCGTAAGATCAGAGTCGATCGCGCAAAAGAGATCCTGGGAGAGCTAACTGGGGAAAAAGAATGAGCATCAAAAAACACGCCGTGAATCCTTTTCTTTAATAGTTCTTCCGGATGCATGCCCCGACATTTTTACTTTTCACCTTGATGCCGCGCCTCGCGAGCTCTCGCACCACATGGGGGAATGGAATCAGGTATTCGAATTCAATCTCCCGCGTTAAGCTTCGATCGATTGATGCCAGCCGTTGCTTGAGCCCCCCAAGTTTCTCCGGCGGCGCGAACTCCCGCATGAT
>DAOUSU010000103.1 GCA_030627035.1 Hadesarchaea archaeon | reverse complement strand
GCTAAAAAAAGTCAAGAGAAGCATGTTTAGGGTCCTCTCCCGATAGCTGGACCTCGGGGATAAAATGAAAGCGTTGATATTGGCAGCCGGTAAAGGAGAAAGATTAGAATCTGAGAGGGCAAAGGTCTTGGAACGCTTTTTAGGTCTCCCCATCATCGAGCGCGTAGTCCTATCCGCTCGCGAGGCAGGGGTTAAGGAGTTTAATGTTGTACTGGGTTACCAAGGTGAGCATGTCGCAACCACTCTCGGCGATGGCTCACGGCTTGGTGTCAACATTCGTTATATTTGGAATAAGCGGTGGGGGAGAGAGAACGGATACTCGGTTTTGGCAGCGAAAGAAGCGCTTAAGGGCGAGCGGTTTTTTCTGCTGATGGGCGATCACCTTTTTGACCCGAAAATCTTGGCGCGTCTTGCAGGGGTAAAAGTCATCGATGGTTGCGTGCTTTGTGCGGACAAAAAATTGCAAGCGGTTTTTGATCTTCCCGAGGCAACCAAGGTGCAAACGGAGAAGGGGGAGGTCCGCGCAATTGGAAAAAAGCTTGAAAAGTTTGACGCCGTTGATTGTGGTATTTTCCTGTGCACCGACGAAATCTTCAACGCAGTTGAGAAAAGCATTGCCAAGGGTCAAGATGAGCTATCGCAGGCGATTGAATTGCTCGCTAAGCGAGGCAAGGTGAAGAGTTTCGATGTTGGCGATGCCTTTTGGTTTGACCTCGATACCCCTCAAGACTTCAGGGAAGCCCGCAGGAGAATGTTAAAATCGCTCGCACGGCCTTCGGACGGCCCGATTTCTAGGCACCTCAACCGCAAACTCTCGAGCCGCATCTCGGGTTTTTTGGTGGAGAGCCGGATTCCCCCTAACGTTCTATCGTTCGCTGCTTTTCTGATGGGCGCATGCGCGGCGCTACTTTTTGGGCTAGGCAGCTACTTGGCGGTAGCCGCGGGAGGAGTTTTAGCCCAAATTTGCTCGATTTTTGACGGTTGCGATGGCGAGGTGGCGAGGCTTAAATTTTCCCGTTCGAGCTTCGGAGCTTTACTTGATTCGACCCTTGACCGCTACGCCGATATTCTGCTCGTCCTCGGGCTTGTCTATGGTTATTGGCGCATGGCCGGCGGCGAGTTCGTGTTATTTGTTGGGTTTGCAGCACTCATCGGATCTTTCATGACAAGTTACAGCAGGGCCCGTTACGAAGGCGCGTTCGGTTCAACCCCTTCCAGCCAGATTCCGGCCTCGCGGGATGTGCGACTTTTCATCCTGATGGTTGGAGCACTCTTAAACCAGGTGCTTGCCACGCTAGCCATTTTGGCGATCTTGACGAACGGTGAGGTCATTCGGAGAATGGTTTGCTGGAGCCGAGGGCAGCGCCAAAGTTAAATTGGCTGACGGATATTCGGTTGTGTGACCATGCTTACCCCAACGAAGCTCATCTGGATGGATGGCAAGCTCGTTCCGTGGGGCGATGCAAAAGTTCACGTTTTGACCCATACCCTACACTACGGCCTCGGGGTCTTTGAGGGGATCCGCTGTTACAAGACCGAGAAGGGCCCAGCGGTCTTCAGGCTGCGCGATCACATCCAGAGACTCAAGAACTCCGCTAGCCTCGTGAAGATGAAGCTCCCGTACTCCGTCGAGGAACTTGTTGAGGCGGTTAAGTGCGTAATCAAGGCAAACGAAATTGAGGAGTGCTACATCAGGCCAATTGTTTACTATGGGTACGGCGAGATGGGGCTTAACCCCGCTGGGTCCCCGGTAAGGGTGGCGATCGCGGTCTGGCCCTGGGGCACCTACTTGGGCGAGGAGGGGCTTGAAAGGGGGATCCGGGCGATGATTTCCTCCTGGCGCCGCATCGACCCTCGAATTCTCCCTCCACAGTCGAAGACCGTTGCAAATTATGCTAACTCGATCCTGGCGAAACTCGAGGCCTTGGGCGCTGGATACGATGAGGCGATCTTACTCAACTTGGATGGATTTGTCGCAGAGGGGCCGGGTGAAAATATCTTCATCGTGGAAGGCGGCACGCTCATCACTCCACCGCTTTCCTCAGGGGTGCTTGCGGGCATCACCCGGAATTCCGTGATGAAAATCGCCCGAGATGAGGAAATTTCGGTGAAAGAGCAAAACATCGCGCGCGAGCAGCTCTACGAGGCGGATGAGGCTTTCTTCGCGGGCACGGCCGCTGAGGTGACGCCGATCCGGGAAATCGATGGCAAGGTCGTAGGTGACGGGAAGCGCGGACCTATCACGGAGAAACTTCAACACATATTTTTCAATGTAGTTCGCGGAAGAAAACCGGAGTACGAGTCTTGGCTGGATTACGTGAAATAGCGTGGGGACCCGAGTTCATGGGGACAAGAGATATGGAAATCATTGGCATAGTTGTCAGTTCTTTTTTCGCAGGAATCTCAGGATCTCAGGCGAATTTCAACGCGGATGAGTGGGTTTTAGCTCAATCTAGGCGATGCCATTCGCCGTCAGAAACTCTCCCCGAGGTTCTTGGGGCGAAGAAGCTCGACGATAAGGAAAACATGAGAAGGATTTAAGTACTGTATGGGGGTTCAGTAGCTGTATGGGGGTTCAGTATGCTGTTTGACCTTGCCCCAAAGATGGGCAAAGGAGACTTCT
>DAOUSU010000070.1 GCA_030627035.1 Hadesarchaea archaeon | reverse complement strand
AGCGGGCGTACGCGCGCGTTAAGATTGGTTGGTCAAGTCACCTCGGGCGTCGGCGAGGGAAGCTATTACATGGGTCAAGCGGGCTATCGGAAACAGCTTAGGCGAACGCTTGGCTTCGACCCCTACCCTGGAACTCTCGATGTGATGCTTGATCGCCAGTCGCTTGAGTTAAAGGCGCAGCTCGAGCGACTTTCCGGCAGGCGCGTTGAGGGGTTTGAGACTCCAGAGCGCACTTTCGGGCCCGTCAAGTGTTTTCCGGCCAGGCTGCGGGGGACAAAGGTTGCGGTCATTCTCCCCTCCAGGAGCCACTACACGGACGCGATCGAGCTCGTGGCCCCAAAAAATCTGCGCAGGAGTCTGAGGCTCGCGGACGGGGATGATGTGAAAATCGAGGTGATGGCTTGAGCATCAACCGCGCGCTCGAGACGCTTCGCGGCGGCAATTTTGTGCTCGTTCACGATGCATCAAATCGGGAGAACGAGGTCGATATGGTCATCGCGGCGGCGTCGGTTAAACCTAGGCATGTGGCGACCATGCGGCAGGATGCTGGAGGCCTAATCTGCGTCGCGCTGCACCCGAAGGTGGCGGGTAACTTCGACTTGCCCTACCTCACCGAAATTTATGGCGCCGCCTCCCACCGCTACGGTGTATTAACGTCGACCAAGCCGAACGATTTGCCGTACGATGAAAGATCCGCCTTCTCGATCTCAGTTAACCACAGGCGCACCTTCACGGGGATAACGGATGTGGATCGAGCGCTCACCATCAGCGAACTCGGCAGGCTTGGTGGAAAGGCGCTAAATGGGTCGATGGTCGATGAATTCGGGCGTAACTTTCGGAGCCCCGGGCATGTGCCGCTCCTTCGTGCAGCCGACGGTGGATTGCGCAAGCGCAGGGGACACACCGAGCTCGTGATCGCTCTGGCCGAGCTGGCTGGCGTGACGCCGGTGGTGGCGATATGCGAGATGCTCGATGCCCGAACTGGCAAGGCCCTTAGCTGGAAGGCGGCAAGCAAGTACGCTGGTGAGCGAGGGCTTGTTTGCCTAAGGGGCGATGAGATCGTGCGGGCATACGAGGGACGAGGCGGGTAAAATGCGGCGCGTCGGCATCGTTGACACAACATTTGCGCGCCACGATATGGCTCGGGACGCGATGGACGAGCTAAAGCAACTCTGTAGCGTGAAGCTTGAACGCCGCACTGTTCCGGGGATCAAAGACCTGCCGGTGGAGGCGAAGCGCATGCTCGATCAAGGCTGTGATATCGTGATGGCGTTCGGCATGCCTGGCGCTGCGCCTATCGACAAACAGTGCGCCCACGAGGCCTCGCTTGGCCTGATTTGGGCCCAGCAGCTGACTGGAAAGCACGTAATCGAAGTCTTTGTCTTCGAGGACGAGGCCACGAGCGAGAAGGAGCTTGCAGCACTTGCCGAAGCGCGTGCCCGCGAGCACGCCCGAAATGTTTACCGACTGCTTTTCAAGCCTGAAGAACTTACAAAACTGGCCGGCACGGGGCAGCGCGAAGGAGGCCCAGATGCCGGGCCGCTGAGGAGGTGAGAAATTGGTAAGGTTGGGACTGGCAATAAGCGAATTCAATTGGGACATCGTCGGGGCGATGAGAGATTTTGCAAAGCGGCACGCGGAGTTTCTCGGTGCGGAAGTTGCGGCTGAGATCATAGTGCCGGGGGTCTACGAGATACCGCTGGCGGCGAAGAAACTCGTCGAGCGACCGGATATAGATGCGGTGGTCACGCTTGGGGCGGTCATCGAGGGAGAAACCGGGCACGATGAAGTTATCATGCAGCAAGCCTCCCGAAAGCTCATCGATCTTGCATTGCAGTACGGCAAGCCGGTGGCGCTTGGAATCTCTGGGCCTGGCGAGAGCCGCCTGCAAGCGCTCGAGCGGGTGAACGAGTACGCCAGACGTGCCGTCGAGGCCGCGGTGAAGACTGCCAAGCGTTTGGAGAAAACCGAGTCCGCGCAGGTGGAAGTACAGGGGTTGTAGGAAAGCTTTTCAGCATACCGGGATATCCCTAAACGATCAGCTCCGGGCGATAGTTTGCACGAGAGAATTGGCATCTTGGCATTAGGCTCTCACGAGGAGAGGCACGGTGCGGCCCTCCCTCCAGATACCGATGCCAAGCTCGCATCCCATGTCGCCCTCGAGGCGGCGAAGCGCACCGGGGCTAAATTCCTGGGAGTGCTTTACTCTTCCCACGAGCTCCCGGGAATCGATACGGGGCGCCACCAGGGGCTCGAGCAAGTAACGGAGGAGCTAAGGGGGGCCCTAGTCAACGCCAAGAGAACGCTCGGCATCACTGCCGCTATCCTGGTGAATGGGCACGGGGGAAATGATCCCCTGCGCGATAACCTCGATGGGCTTCAGGAGGAGCTGGGCATGCGATTGGTTTTCAACCGGGCCCTCATCGAACTTGAGGGCCCCCACGCCGCAACGGGGGAGCTGAGCATGGGAGCCGCAATTGGCATAGCCGACCCGACCAAGCTTGCCGAGCATGCGGATTTCGAGCGGCACCCCGAGGTCGGATTTGTTGGCCTGAAGGAGGCGCGCAAGCGTTATCGGTGGGCAGAGCAGGACGCGCAGGAAATTAAGAGGAAGGGCCTGAAGATCGACAAATTTCTGGGCGAGAAACTCCTCGAGCGTGCGATCGCGGGCGTGATGAATGACGTGCATGAGTTGTCCGAATCTTAGCCATCCGATTTCAAGTGATTGAGCTCCTTTCCGATCTCGAGCAGTGCCCAAGCCCAGACCAAGCACTCAAAGCTCTTTATCAAATCGCCCCTCTCGAGGAAATGGTTTGAGTCCTCCCGGTAGGCCCGAATGTTTTCGAGCAGCTTCGTGCCTCGATCATCTGTGGGTTTGGCGGTTAGCAGTCCCTCATCAAGTTTTCGAGACCACTTTTCGATCTCGTCGGTCAGTTCGGCTTCAAGCCTCAGCCAACCACATCCGCCGGCGCCCCCGCGAACACTTTCAGCGCCTCTGCCTCCATGAAGTGCAACTTCCCGGGGACTATCAGCACATGTGGCGGGGGGCCGAAATTGAATCCTCGAAGGTTGGAGGCCTTGTTTGCTCGAACGATCGCATCCGCTGACCCTGCCCTCGCCACGACCACCGCGAGCGTGTCTGGGGTGAAGACTTTCTTTTGCAACTTCGACTCGAGGCCCAGCATGATCTCAATTGCCTCGTTTGCCGTCATCGCCCGATTTTTTTCGGCCCGCAAATCCAACAGCAAAAGGGTGTGCAAACCCCGCTCGCGATTTTCAGCGAGAACTTGGTAAGGAGTCTGTGAAGGGTTATCCGGAAATGGCACGGTCGCCGAGCGCCCGAACTTATAGCTCTGCAGGCCAGCTAGCCCAGCGGCGGCCGAGGCGATGGAGGCGGCGTGAACCAACTTCGTTTCGATGCCTGCTTTGGCCGCTCGCAGGCGCAGGTCGACGTGGGTGGTTGCCACCATCGGGTCACCGGGAACCAAGAACGCAACTTTGCCCGACTTAGCGGCATCAAGGATTTCATCGGGGCGCTGTTCGATCACCTCACGGCCGACGACTTTGACTGGCCTACCAATCTGCCGTTCGATTTTTTTCACATCGAGCCCGGGCACCAAGCTTGTGTAGAGTTCAGCATAAACTGCGTCGGCCTCTTGCACTTCGTGCAGCCCTCGGAGAGAGATCCCTTCTCCCTGCAGGCCAAGCCCGATGAAAACGAGCATGATATCGTAAACACTTAATTTGGGCGGGCGATATATCCGTTCGGGGCCCGTGGCTCAATCTGGTTAGAGCGATCGGCTCTTAGCAATTGGGAGCAAACCGATAGGTTGAGGGTTCGAATCCCTCCGGGCCCGCTAGTTCACCTATGGATTACTCTCGGTGTTTTCTCCCTTATGCGTCATGAATCAAACATGTCGAAATGCGTTAAATTACGGAGAGGTCGTTTTTTGAAATCTTGGACAGGACGAGGAAACGAATGCTCGTTTCAGCGATCCACACCACCGAGAGAGGTATCTTACAGTTCGGAAATAAGCTTGAGTTTTTAATTAGCAATAGTGTAGTTATTGTTGGTAGCCCCGTGGGGTAGACCGGTCTTAAAATCGGGCCTAATGGTCAGGGTTTTAACCCCCATAAAAGCCTGCGGGCCTTTGGAGCCCGCGACGAGAGTTCGAATCTCTCCGGGGCTACCATTTTACATGAATTTCTTTCGGCGAGTTTCTCCACTAAAATTGCTAACGCCAAGTTGAACTGGGACGTTTGCCAAGATGCGCCCCATCTGTCCTTTAGTTCGACCATCGGCGTGGCCAGCTTGCTCTGTTCCGCCTCTTTCTCAACCCCTACGATCGCGATGGAGCAGATGCGGTTCTCGCCCCCCACAAGCTGCAGAGCTGGCGGCCCCTCCAGCCAAGTGTAGGCAAGCATTCTTCCGAGGACCACTCCCAAGAAAAAAGAACTTTTTGATTCGACCCTTCGGCGCGCCATGCCCTACATTACCCTAATATGGAGTTGCGCGCCTTTAAATTTGGATTCCAATGCGGTATCCCCTGCCGAAGTTCCAGCTCAAGATCGATGTGATATTCATTGGGGCCTTGGCCGTCCTCCACGCCATCCTGCGGCAATGCCTCGCGGGGATCAGACCGGAAATTGGGGACCTGTTTTTTGCGTCGTATCTCTTGGTGGGCCTTGGCACATTCATCCTCTACTTGGTTTTCAGCCTAAACCCAAAACTTGCGCTCAACTTGCATGCCGGGGTATTCCCGCTGCTGGCCTCTCTCTATCTATTCCTGAGGTGGATACCGGAAGTGATTAGCTCCGATGGCTCCATCCCAGCCGGCGTCGATGT
>DAOUSU010000002.1 GCA_030627035.1 Hadesarchaea archaeon | reverse complement strand
CAAGCGTCCGTCCAACAATTTCCTGACGTTATCCCTGCAGCAATCCCGACTTGTAATCGCCGTAAGTAATAGCGGTTGTGTTTCCGATTGGTTGAGCATTGGAGGTTAATCGTGCCAGGCGGATGCGATAACAGGCACGGCCTCCATGCAAGGGTATAATTAGGATGAGGCACCCACAAAAAATGGGGCCACATGGGAAGGAAGAAAAGTCAGGCCGTGAAGACGAGGCAGCTCATGCAGATGGCGAGGCTGGCGAGGTACAAACAGAGGCTCCGGGAGGCCGGGGAGAGCATAAGCATGCCAAAGCCGTCGGAGGAGGCGCGAATGCAGAAAGAGGAGGAGCTGAAGAAGCTTTACTTGGAACTCGTCTCGAAGAAGGAAGAGCCACGGGAAGAGGCTGAGCAGCCGCAGCAAGAGGGGCCATCGGAAGCGGAACAGCAGGAGCAGGATGAGGGGACTCCAGAGACTAACTGAACGGCAAACGGGCTAATCGAGTTGTTGCGTTTTTACCAAATTTCAAGGATAGGCGAGAGACCACCGGTGAGATGGATGGGTCTAGGATGCGTCGAATTCGCGGTTCCCGGGGATACGCTAGAGGATAAACTGAGGGTGTTGGAGTCGCACGAAATGTGGTTAGAATTGGTGAACAAGGACATCAGCAAAAAACGATTGAGGTATATTCTGGAGATATTGCCGAGCTTTAGCACCTCCATTAGGTCTGTTCAAGCCTATCTGCTGCATGACTTGCGGATGTTAAGCGCGGCGAATAGAGATCGGGAAGTTGCAGTACGCCATGTGGAGGAAACGATAAAAATAGCCTCCAAAGTTGGGGCCCAGAATGTCGTGACGGTAGCTACCTATGGGAAACCAACGATTAACAATCCTAGGGAGAAATGCGTTGAGATATTCAAACGTTTTGGCAGGCTCGGCACAGAGTCCAACGTCGTAATCTCCATTGAGGCGCTGGACAGGGAGAGAACCGCGTTTCTTCCAAGCGTATCCCAAGTTTGCGAGTTGGTTCGCGATGTGGGCTCGGATCATGTACGCTTGATGGCGGACACCGCGCACATCCATGCCAACGGGGAAAATGTGGCCGAGACCGTCAGGGAATATGCAACAGAAATTATGGAACTGCATTTGCGTGACACCAACTCGAGGCCACCGGGGCAAGGAGCCATAGACTTTACCTCAGTTCTGAAAGTTATTCGAGAAATGTTCAAGGGGCTAACGTGCCTCGAATATCGGCCCGGTTTGCATCCACATGCGGATTTTGTCAATGCCCTTGAGGTTAATAAAATAAGAAGAGATCTAACTCCAAGTTAGAGGATAGGGACTTTCTTCTCAGCTTAAAGCCTAATTTGCCAAAGTTCAGTTAAAACTAAATGTACTTACCTAGCATAGAGTTTGGGATAAAAATGCTAGCGGTTGAGGTTAAAGATCTGGTGAAGGACTTCGGAAGCATTAGGGCGGTTGACGGTGCGTCCTTCGACGTGCACGAGGGGGAGATATTTGGGTTGATAGGCCCAAACGGCGCGGGAAAGACGACCATCTTGAGGATAGTCTCGACCCTCCTGCAGATAAACTCGGGATCCGTGAAGGTTCTCGGACACGACGTGGTCAAAGAAGCGGACCAAGTTAGACGGCTGATAAGCTACCTGCCCGAGGACGCCGGGGCGTACAAAAACCTCACTGGCCGAGCATATCTGGAGTTCATCGCCAGGTTTTTCGGCGGCGGCAATGAAATAAAAAAAATCATCGAGCGCGGGGTGGAGATAGCGAACCTCGGGGAAAGAATTGACGACAGGGTAGACACCTACAGCAAGGGAATGACCAGGCGCCTTTTGGTGGGAAGGGCCCTGATGACCGAACCGAAGTTGGCCATCCTAGACGAGCCCACCTCCGGGCTGGACGTGACGAACGCCCGGGAGATAAGGGAAATAATAAAAAAATCTGTGAAGAGGGAAACCACGGTTTTGCTGTCCTCGCACAACATGCTTGAGGTGGAATTTCTGTGCGAACGAATAGCCCTGATAAACAGGGGGGGGATAGTCGAGGAGGGGAACGCCCCCGAGCTGAAAAAGAGGTACCGGGCGGACAACCTTGAGGAGGTCTTCGTGAAGGTGGTCTCATGAGCGATCTAGGCAACATCCTAAAGAAGGAGGTGAGGGAGCTGCTCACGCCCGCCACCATAATTCCCGTTATAGTTATGGCGTTCGTATTCGGTGGGATGGGGCACATGATTGGGGGCGTAATCGAGGAGGCGAAGGAAAAACCAGTTATAGGAATCATAGATGAGGATAACAGTATCCTGTCAGGGATAGTCACAGGAGTCCTCAACCATGGGGCAGAAGTCGTATATTCCCCAACGGATGGTGCCGATATCCCAGAAGCCCTAGAACATGTGGAGGAGGAAGGCGGGGCAGCGCTGCTGGTGATCCCTCCGGACTTCAGCGAAAATATATACGAAAACCGCCACGGGGTGGTACGCATCCATTGGATAATGAAGGGGGCGGGAATGATGGATTCGATTCCTTCCCAAGTCGTCGATGCGTTGGTTCAAGTCGTAAATCAGGAGATATCCAGAACGCTGGTCGGAGAGGACAGTCCAGTTAACCCAGATGTAGCCGTGAGCCCAATCACGAAAAGCGAAACGACGGTCTTCAAGGGGAGGGAGATGGAGGGGATCTCTCCTGGGACAATAAGCGGGATGTTGTCCTCACAGTCTATAACCATCCCGATTATCATGATGTTGATCATAATGATGGCGGGAGGCACGGTCATCACCTCGATGGGGATGGAGAAGGAAAACAAGACCTTGGAGACCTTGCTCACCCTTCCCGTAAAAAGGAATTCAATAGTGATCGGTAAAATAGTCGGGAGCGCCATCGTCGGGCTTGTGATGGCCGCCATCTATATGGTTGGGTTCGGGTACTACATGCAGTCCTTCCAATCCGCGGAAATAAACTTGGCGGATTTTGGGCTGGCGCTGGGCCCGCAGGACTATCTCTTGGTTGGGTTATCTCTGTTCGTGACTCTCCTCGCGGGGTTGTCCCTATGCATGGTCTTGGGAACCTTCGCCAAGAACTATAAAAGCGCTCAAACCCTCATGCTCCCTGTAACGTTTCTTGCCGTGATCCCCATGTTCTTGATCATGTTCAAGGACTTCGACACTCTCCCGGCCGTGTTGAGGATCATCCTGTTTGCCATACCTTTTTCTCACCCGATGATGGCGATAAGGACCCTGATGTTTGACGACTACCTGCTCGTGCTGAGCGGCATCGCGTACGTGGTGATATTTGCGGCGATTATGGTGGCCGTGGTGGCGTGGATCTTCAGGACCGATAGGCTGCTGACTGGGGGGACCAGAACGAGGGGGATATCCAAGTTTTTGAGGGGATTTCTGGGCAGGGGCCCTTTTCATAGAAGACTATGATTCGATTCAAAAACAAGTGGAAAAAGGAAGCTATCGACATCAATCAAAATTTATATCTGGCTCATCGTAACCCTTGCTATTCTGGCGGCGATTGGCGTCTTTTTGCCAACTTTTCAAGGTCTGCCAGTTCAAGAACTTCCAGCTTCAAAACCGGTGCTTGCTCTTGTGAACGCATGCATAATTTGTAAAACTCTATTATGGCCCCACCTTATCTGTTGGTGATTCGGATATCAAGTAAACTATTTTTGCGGTTCAATAATCACTTTAAGCGATTCCTCAGCCCCCGCGACGAGCTTGAATCCTAATCCTGCCTCCGCCAAGCTCAAGCGGTGGGTGATCATATCGTGCACGTTCACCTTGCGCTCGCTGATGAGTTTCAACGACTCCTCGAGATCCTTGGGGGCGGCACCGTAAGAGGTCATCATCGATATCTCGTCGCGCCAAAAGTCGGTGATTGGGACTGGGATGTCGATGCCCGGTCTGGGTACGGCGAAGAATAGAATCGAGCCTCCACGGTCCACGCACCGCAACGCCTGCTTGCTCGCTGAGGTGGCTCCCGTGCAAACGATCACCCTGTCTGCAAGTCTGCCATCATTGAGTTGGCACAATTTTTCCGGCACATCCTCTTCGGCGTGTATCGTTGCATCCGCTCCAAATTTTTTTGTTGCATTCAAGCGATATTCATTTATGTCGGTTGCGATCACCCTCTCCGCCCTCTGCACGCGGGCAAGTTGCACGTGAAGCAGTCCGGAGACGCCGCTGCCTAAGATAAGAACAGTATTGCCCTTTTCCACCTGTGCTAACCTCTGTCCGCGCACCACACATCCCAAAGGCTCGATAAACGTCCCGTCTTCGAACGATATATCTTCGGGCAAGAGATAGACACCTCGCTCCACGTTTATCCGCGGCACGCGTATGAATTCGGCAAAGCCTCCCGGATCGTAATTCGTTTTGTGCAAGGTTTCGCAGGCGGTGTGGTGACCGCTCAGGCAGTAGCGACATTTACCGCAGGGAACGTGATGGGAGACGAAAACCCGGTCACCTATTTTATAGCGCTCCACGCCCTCCCCAACTTCGATGATCTCCCCCGTTACCTCGTGGCCCAGCACCCGGGGAGATTTGGGAACGCGATACCATTCGAGCACATCCGAGCCACAGATGCCGCATGCCATTACTTTCATCAAGAACTCGCCTGGGCCGATCTTCGGTCTTGGGAGATCCTCTAAACGTACATCCCGATTGTTGTAGTACATCGCAACGCGCATGATGTATTCACCCAGAGAATCTATGGATGCTGACCTTAAATTTGGTTAACTTATGGAAGATTTCTTGAAGACACTTGGTTTCTTGAAGACACTTGGGTGATCCGCAAACACGCTGTTGTGCGAGTTGCCACACCTAATAATTCTCACTCAACAGTTCGAAATATGCTCTTGGATGTGCACATGCCGGACATTTTTCTGGCGCTTCGGTACCTTCGTGGATATATCCACAGTTTCTGCATTTCCACCTTACAACTCTTTCTCGTTTGAAAACCCTATCCTTCTCAATATTATCAAGTAAAGCCAGATATCGTTTCTCATGTTGTCTTTCCGCAACCGCTATTGCTCTAAATACAGACGCTATCTCGTGGAAACCTTCTTCCTCCGCTATGCGGGCAAACTCGGGATACATCTTTGTATGCTCGTAATTTTCTCCAGCGGCGGCTGCCCTGAGATTTTCTTTTGTCTCTCCGATTACACCTGCAGGAAAAGTAGCGGTGATCTCTACCTCACCACCTTCCAAGAACTTGAATAGCCTCTTTGCATGCTCCTTCTCGTTATCCGCAGTCTCGATGAATATTGCGGCTATCTGCTCATAGCCATCTTTCTTCGCCTGCGAGGCAAAGTAGGTATAGCGGTTCCTCGCCTGCGATTCGCCGGCAAAAGCTTTCAGAAGGTTCTTTTCAGTTTTGGTTCCTTTCAAAATTTTCATTTTTTCCCTCCTCTTATTTTTTAGCCCATAAACCGTGAATGGTACAATACTCTCTTGCCAACACAACCTCCTGCCGCACCTTAAACTCTGCCGCTGGGCTCTCTCCAGGCTTTAAGAACTTCCGCATTATTCCCTCCTCGGTTATCACTTCTATCCACTCTATGTAGTGCTTCTCCTCCATCGGATGTGGAACTGAACCAACCTTAACTTTTATTCCCGTCTCTGTTTTTTCGACAACTGGCACGTGTTTTTCCTTGCCTTGCTCGTCTGACTTTTCCTCCATAAGTTTCATGGGCTGTCCACAGCATACAAGTTGTCCTTTGCCACTGTGGATGACCTCTACAATATTTCCGCAAATCTCACACTTGTAAACCTGTAATCTTTCAGTCATTTTTATGCACCTGTTCTAGCTAACTTATTCCTTCATGCTTTTTAAGAATTTCGTCTGCCAATCTATCCAATGCTTTGAAATTTTCCTCCATGGGATATCCTTTTACGATAACGGGTTCAAGAACTTCTACTTTAAGATTAGTTAGCATCCCTGTAATCTGCTCTACCATTTTTCCACCCCATCCATAAGAACCGATCACGGACGCAAATTTCAATTTTGGTCTTAGAGCATTTGCAAGGTAAACTGCATAAATAACATTCGGATGGGGACCAACCAAGACAGTGGGCGAGGCGATTACGATGGTAGCGGCATCTACAAGGGCAATTGCCAATTCTCCAATATCTGTTTTAGTCAAATTAAATGGCTTTACGGTTATACCTCTTTTAATTAGGGCATCCACGAAGTAGTCTACCATTTTTCTTGTACTGCCGTGCATTGAGATATACGGTACAACCACCTCATTCTTTACCTCATCCGAAATCCACTCTTTATATGCATTCAGGATAAATTCTGGTCTATTGTAAACTGGACCATGACTCGGTGCAATTATTTCAATCTCTAGATCTTTTATCCTTTCTAAATGCTTCTTGATACTCGTTCTGAATGGCATCATGATCTCAGCATAATACCGCTTGGCTGATTCATACACTTTTGTTTCATCTTTTACAAACAATTCACTTGCTGCGATATGTGAGCCGAAAAAATCACAGGTGAATAGAATTTTACCTTCCTTCAGGTAGGTGAACATAGTATCGGGCCAGTGAACCCAAGGGGCAAAGATAAATTCCAGTGTCTTATCCCCAAGCGATATTGTTTCCCTGTCGCTTACCGTTATAAATCTGTCATCAGGAATCAGGAGCAATTCCTTAAGCATGTCTTTACATTTTGCATTAGTTACTACCTTAGCGTTTGGGTATAATCCCAGAATCTTGGGTATTGTCCCGGAATGATCCTGCTCTGCGTGGTTGGCAATAACAAAGTCAATGTTGTTGATATATAGTTTCTTAAGGTTATTTATCAGTTCATCCTCTTTGGATGGGTCAACGGTGTCTATCAATGCAATTTTTTTATCCTTTATCAGATAAGAGTTATAACTTGTTCCGTCTGGAAGTGGTATGAGCTCATCAAACAACCTTCTATCCCAGTCTACCGCACCTACCCAGTAAATATCGGGTTTTATCTCTCTGACGCTCATTTAATCCCCAATATTCTAACAGTCTTTTTTCTCCCTCAATTTTCTTTATTTCCGTGATATCTTGGGTGGCCTCCAATGTGCCCAGATACTTGCCTGCTTTATTTCGCACGGCAAAATATCTAATGTATACCTTCCTCTCCCCGAGATTTATCCAAAATTCCGCTGAATCTTTTTTACCACTCTTAAAATCGGACAATATTTGGTTTACTTTATCCACACTACGCTTTGGGTGACAATTTTGAACTGATTTTCCGATTACAGAAAGTGGCCGTTTAAAAATTCTAGTTTCGTGTTTATTCCAAAATTTGACCAAATCATCTTCGTCAACGAAAGAAATTTCTACAGGCATCGCTTCCAATATCTCTTCCAACTGTTCTTTACTCAAGTTTTCTATCATTGCCACGTTATCACTCCATTATCTTTTCGAACTTGTCCTTACTGGCGCCGCATACCGGGCATACCCAATCATCTGGTATCTTCTCAAATGGTGTCCCAGGCGTTATACCAGAGTCTGGATCTCCAACCCCCGGGTCATATACATATCCGCAGACCGTGCACTTATATTTTTCCACTTTATTCACCTCCTCTTGATTTTTCCTCCTTAATATATGTTGGCGCTGTTTTTGGGGCCTTGCCACGTTTTACTTCATGATAGTAAGCATACGTCATCGGTTCTCCCTCTTTAATGATTTCGGCATCTATTATCTTACCAATAAAAACGGTGTGAGTTCCAACATCTAAACTATCAATTATTTCGGCCGCCAAGTAACCTACAGTATTTTCCATGACTATGGGGGCACCAGTTGCGCCAACTCTATAATTCACATCTTTAAACTTATCCAATTCCCTGCCAGATCTAAAGCCAAAATGCCCTATGAATTTCATGGGGGTTTCCTTTGATAAAATTGAGACAGTAAAGACTTTGCTTTCCCGAATATATTCGTGGGTTAAATTCTGTTTATTTATACTAACCGCTATTATTGGGGGCTCTGATGTTATCTGAAATACTGTATTGGCAATCTGCCCATTAAATTTCTCGCCAGTTCTCGAACTAACAACATACAGCCCGTAACTGATTTTGTGAAGTGTTTTTAGGTTCATCTTATTTCTCCTTCTAATAGACGAATTTAGGTGATACTTTCACCTTTTTATGTGGTTAACCATCCACCATCGACAACTAGTGTGTGGCCTGTAATATACCCGCTCTCATCGCTTGCTAAAAATGCAACCGCATTTGCGATATCCTCTGGTTTACCAACTCTTCCGTAAGGAATCTTTCCAAGAAGCGCTGCTTTTGTCTTCTCATCTCCAAGTAAACCTTTGGTCATTGGAGTTTCTATTACTCCCGGGGCAACAGCGTTGACATTAATTTTATATTTGCTTAACTCTAACGCTAGTTCTCTCGTCATATTAACCAAAGCTCCCTTTGTCGCACAGTAGATACTTGACAACTCAAAGCCAACTAGACCGGCAACGCTTGCTATGTTAATGATTTTTCCATAACTATTGCCTTTCATTTCTGGAAGAACATGTTTAGTGCAGAGAATTACCCCTCTCAAGTTTACCGCCAAGATTTTGTCTATCTTCGAGGTATCCATTTTATCCAATTCTTCCTGAATAAAAATTCCCGCATTGTTAACGAGAATATCAATCTTCCCGAATTTTTCCTTTGTTTTTCTTACGGCGTCTATTATCTCCTCTTCGTTGGTTACATCTAACTTCAAAGCCAACCCTTCGCCGCCAATTCCCTCAATCTCTTTTACTACTTTCTCGCAATCCTCTTTATCAAGATCTGCGACGACGACTTTCGCCCCAGCTCTTGCTAATCTCAGAGCGATCGCTTTCCCAATTCCCCTCCTTGCACCGGTTATTATGGCAACTTCACCAGCTAGATCGTATTTGTTCATTTTACTTTCCCTCCTTTTATTATTAATTTCTAACTTCATGCTTTTAAAGGAGTATGCGCAAGTCTGCAAGGTGGAACTTAACTCTATCTCCCACAGACCACTTTTTTCTTGCCGCTTTTAACTTCGTTAAATAATTCTTGCGCCTCCTGCGGGGTGGCGTTTTCATGTATGATTGAACGAATCGCACGGATCATCGCCACCGGGTAATCGTGCTGCCAGATGTTCCGCCCCAAATTCACGCCAATGGAACCCTTCTGGATGCCATCATAAACGAATTCGAATACCTCAAGCTCGGACTCTGTTTTGGGCCCACCTGCCATAACCACCGGTACGGGACAACCTCTCACGACTTTTTCAAATCCCTCTTTACAATAATATGTTTTTACAACCCGTGCGCCCAGCTCTGCGGCGATTCTGCAGGCCAAAGCGAGATATCGCGCTTCGCGTTTTTCCACCTCTTTACCCACAGCCGTTACTGCCATCACCGGGATGCCATACTCTTCGCACTCATTGACGAGGCGCGCTAGGTTCATCAACGTTTCGTGCTCGTGCTTGCTCCCCACGTAGATGGAAGTCGACACCGCGCTTGCGTTGAGCCTAATGGCCTCCCTCACCGAAGTGGTAACCCCCTCGTGAGACAAGTCCTCTCCGACGATGCTCGTGCCGCCGGAAACTCTAAGGATAACTGGTTTGGTGTTTTCGGGGTCTATGCACGAGCGCAACACCCCTCGCGTGAGCATGATTGCATCCGCATATGGAAGAAGAGGCTTAATCGTCTTGCCAGGTTCTTCTAACTTATACGTGGGGCCTTGGAAATACCCGTGGTCTATGGGCAAGAAGAAGCACCTGCCGTCGCGCTGAATCAGCTGTGCGAGCCTGTTTTTCATCCCCCAATCCATCTCGACACCCTTTATTTTTCAGGCTTGACGATTAAATACCCTTTCTCTATTAGCCAATGATGAAATTGCCATGTAGTATACTTACAGTTTGTTTTACAAGTTTGCCTTATCTTTTCGTATTCTTCTGAGCCCGGTTTTTGAGAGTTCAAGTCTAGTTGCACCGGACATTTTACATCATTGCAAAATTCTCGCTTTTTGTACTCCACATACCCCCTAATCGACATGTTTCTCCCTTCGTTCTCAATTTCGTGAAGCACTACATAAATATTGTTCACACCGTTCGAGGAACATTAGGGATATCTTCACCCTCGGCAGTTAAATTGACCAAGTTCGCGCCGAGTTCTCCCGCCAGCCACGAGAGAAGTTCCTTGCAGATCTTGAGCTTTATAAGCTTGCGGTTGGTGTCATTATCTCCTGAGTATCGCCCGATCTTTGTCCCAAGATCCATCCCGGCTAGGTAGATTTTGGATGCCTCTAGTTCATGAGCCATGAAGGCTGCACGGTCGCCATCAGTGAACCCTCCGAAGTTGCAAAGTTTGCCAAATGGTTTGATCTGTGTCGTGCCGATGGTGCGCGCGTTTAGCTTTGGTAAAATCCCACGCACCTGCGCAACGTTATCGCCATGCGCATGGATGACGAACCAAGAGCCGCGGTGCCATGCTTTGAGCTGATCGTTAACATTGCCATCCAAATCGGTGACGATGATATCCGGGTTGCGATATTTGGCAACAGATGAGGTTGCACCATCTGCCGCAATTAAAACTTTATTTGGATACCCCGTGCGCTGCAGTTTTTTCAAGTCCTCATCGAGCGATGGGCCAGCGCCGAAGACGATGCATTCTTGTCCTTGGAGCAAGCGGGTGAACTTTTTGAGATCAGGTTCGGGTAAAGTACAGTTTAAAATTTTAGCTGCAGCTCGGTCGGCACGTTCATCCAAATTCAACCTAGCAACGATTTTTTTGTACCAAGGCAGCCAGAGATCCCAGCGCATGTTATCGACCATTTTAAATTAAATCAATCCACGTGCCGTCTCGTATGCAGCGAGCGCCTCCATCCACGTTTGTTTAACTTCAACCTGCTTGTACACCTCATAAGGGAGCTCCCCCATGTACAGATTTGGTCTTTTACTCTGTGGTTCCACTTGTACCCATTCTTCCCCAAGCACAAATACTTGGACCCACGCGTGGCTCGCAACAGTTTTTCCATCGGGCGTCGTTCCCACAACGAACTCCCAACCTGCGGGCGGTTGCCACTTTGTGATGACCCATCCACTTACCCTTCTAGCGGGTATCCCGGCCGTCCTGCTCAGTGCGAGGTACACATTTGTATAGTCCCTGCACTGACCTTTCCTCGAGATCAATACCTCTTCAGATGTCGGTGGGGCCAACGATAGTCCATAAGTAATGTTGGTGCCCGTCCAGTTGCAGATCTCCTCGGCGAGCTCTCGGTTATCGTAGTTGGGTTGTAGGATGTTCTCCAACACTTCGTGTACCATAGGGGTGTCGATAATCACGAAGGTATCCGGGAGCAGGAAGTACGCGTGATTCGCGGGGACCACGTTGTTATCCCAGGTCAACTCACCCGAAGGGGCTGGTACGAAGGTAACTTCCCCCGGCAATCCTTCTAACCCCCCATAGCTGGAAAGGATCCTGGTAAAGGTAAACAAAATGTCCCTGAACCTGAGGTTTCCAATGATAGTTCCAAGCGTGCCCGGCACCTTGCCTGTGGAGTCTATTTCCTCGCAAACCGCGCGCGCTATGGCGACGTATTCGTCCTTCGAGAGATCCTTCCAGCAGCTTGTCCAATCGCCACTTTCATCATCTGGGGGGACAACGCCTTTGACCGGTTCCTGAATTGAAAATTTGCCCCCTTGACTTGTAGTCACGATTGCATCGGCAGCGTAGTACAGCACCTGCGCTGGGGAGAGGGAGTACCATGACCCTCCATCGTAAATTAAATAGGACTCGCTGAGTTCCCGCCCGTATTTCAAATCTAGACGAACTAGGTTCACGGAGCTTGTAAAAGATGCGTCTTCAGGGGGGCCGCTGCTATAAGTTACAGTATATGCGGAGTAGTTCTCAAGAAACTGCTGAAACGTTAGCGTTATCTCGTGTTCGGTCGCGATCAAAGCGTAATCATTCTCGATAATGGTGGTTTTACCATCGATCCATCCCAAATATACCGAGTCGATCTCGTATGACCCGCCACCGTAATCAATCTTCCAAGTACCGATGAGCGAGCATTCGACATTTTCCGCACCGCTTGGCAGGGCGAGTGTAGTTCTCTGGAAGACTTCATACTGGGCGTTTTCAGAAACAGAGAGGATTGATGCCCACAAGGAGTATTGCTCGGCGACTATCTCTTGGACGGCACTTTCCCTGTCCACAAACTCCATGTTTATCCTCCAAACATTGTTTTCCCACCTAGCAAAAGCATCGGTTTTCCATGACATGACTATTTTGAAATTTTCTTCTGTGCCGAGCCCCGTTACTTCACAAACGGGATTTTTCATTTCAAGGCCATATCGGGCGAGCGAGCCCCGCATGCTCTCCACATACATCTCTCCCATCTTGTCGACACCGGTCGCTGAAGTCACGCGCTTCAACACATCAGCCAATTTGGACGGAGGAACGCACGCGATGAACTGGCAGCTGGCATTCCCATTTGCGTCGAGGTCAATTAAGATACCATCCATTTTTACGAATTTCTCAAATTCCCGTTGGTGCATCAGGAGGTATGTGATTGATACAAATGCTATCGTGACGCCCACGAGGATAACAATTAGAGCAATTTTTTTGATATGCACAAGAACCTACCTTTTCAAAAGGTTATCCGCCGAGCGATTTAATCTTATCCAATAATTTTTAATGTGATTTCATTTCCGCGATGATCGTAAGCCCGCCAAGATCGCCCGTCGTAGGGGAATGCAGCGATTATATGCACGCGCCCGAACTTCGCGAACAACCTGAGGTCGGCCCCAGAGGGAATTGGACTCGGCGAAGGGTGGCTATGCACCGAGCCGCAGGCGCTTGGGTCTATCGGAAGCATGTGCAAGCGTAGCACCGCCGATTCGTTCGAGGAGAGAGTCCCGGGCAGCAAAAGCACTTCTGTGATTACACCCTCCTTGGCACGCATCACCCCTGCAAACTCGCGCGGATGGCTCGAGCGAGAGACCCCCAGAATAAACTCCAACGCTTCTCGTTCGATCCCCCAAATGTTCAACATTTCGCTCATTGTAGGGTGCGGTTATTCGTCATAAAAGTTAAACGGAGTGGGCGGTGTTCTGGGCCGTTAAATAACACACGATTGTTGTTTGAGAATTCAATCATTTATGATCCGTTTAGATTACCCCTCACCCAGCAATTTTCTTACTTCCTTGGTCGCGCCCACAATTGCTTGGAGCTTGCCGATGGTCTCCTCTCGCGTCCGTGTCTTGAGTCCACAGTCGGGGTCTATCCAGAGTTGTTCCGGCTCCAAAATTTCGAGTGCCTGTTGGATGCGTTTTTTCACCAGCCCTACATCCTCCACGATGTGTGAGTGGACATCGACAACCCCAAATGACATGTCCTTGGTAAATGGGTATTTGTGAAACAGCTCGACCAGGTCGAGTTCGCTGTTTGACATCTCGAGATCGAAGTTATCGACGGGAAGGTCAAGCATCTGGGGGTAGATGAATTCAAATGCACCGTAACAGCAATGAATGATAAAATATGCATTGATGCCGCGCGTGACCATCCGCATGGCCTCGCCCACGAAACCCGATAGCTCCTCCGGGCGCACCGAAAGGGCAGGCTCGTCGATTTGGATGATCTTCGCTCCCGCATTAGAAAGTGCCACAACCTCCTCGTGCAGGGTCTTCGCGAGGTCGAGACAGGCGTCGCGGCGGCTCGGGTAATATTCGTTGAATGACCAGTCCATCATGGTGTAGGGCCCCGTGATCATTCCCTTGACCGGTCTTTTCGTCAGTTTCTGCGCAAACTTCCACCAGTCGACGGTGATCGGGCCACGCCATTTGACCTCTCCGGTGATGATCGGCTTTCGATAGTAGCGGTTGCCATACGAACGAACGGGGCCGCTTATCTTGAATCCTCCAAGATTTTGCGCAAAGTAAGTCGCCATGTCACCCCTGTACATCTCCCCGTCAACGAGGACATCGAGGCCGATTTTCTCTTGCAGCGCCACCCATTCTCGAGTCGCCTGATCCTCGAGTTTTTTAAGCTCCTCGGCGCCAAGCAGCTTCGTCGCAAACTTTCGTCTTGCATCGATTAGGTAGGGTGGTTTCGGGAAACTCCCAACGGTAGTGATCGGGAGGAGTGGCAGATTCAACCCGAGCTTTTCCAATTTCTCGCGCATCAGGTCAACCCCCTGACTTTTTCGACGATGGCGACCATGTTCTGCAATTTTTTGAAGGCGATTTCTCGCGGCAGATATTCCCCTAGCCCGCATGAGGGATTGATGAACACGCGTTCGGACCCAACGTTTGGCAGAATTGTTTTTAACACGGCGAGAACTTCCCGTTCGATCTCGAGCCTCGTGTTTCGTCCGTCTATGAGGCCAAGCCCGAGATCCTTCTCACAGCCAAGTTTCGCCACCACCACCGGCAAGCTGGGGCTGTAGGTGAAGTCAAACCCCAGCGCATCGACCGGCAGCTTGAGCAGTTTTCCGTAGAGGGGCGCCGCATCTCCGAAGTAGGTGTAGAGAGCGAGCCTCGCATCACCTTTCCCAGCCGCTACTTTTTCGATGGCTCCCTGAAATGCCGGAAAGTCGTTCGGGTTCTTCAGGATTGCTGGTTCGTCCATCTGGATGAGCTCGGCGCCAGCCCCCGCGAGCTCTTTGACCTCTTGAGCGATCACCTCAGCGAACTCATCAACGAGCGATTGAAAGCTCCCCCCACGTCGGTTGATGGAAAGCTTCGCCAGCGTGTAGGGGCCGGTCACTACCGGCTTAACCGGCTTCGGTGAGACTCCCTTGGCGAAGGTGAACTCTCGCTTCGCGATGGGTCCGCGCCATTCAAGCTCCTCCTTGATAACGGGCTGGCGGAAGTAGAAGTTCGTGTCGAAGAAGCGGAGCAGGCCATCAAGTTCGCATCCCCCGAGCTTTCGCGTGAAGTGGGAGATCGGGTCGTACCATCGCACCTGCCCATCTGTTACGAGATCGAGGCCGGCCCGTATCTGCTCCTCGATAACTTCTCGAGTCACTTCGTCTTGGATGCGCTCGAACTCGTCATCGGAAATCTCGCCTCGCTCTCGCTGTGCGTAAGCCTGACGGTGACGCTGCTGTTCTGGACTGTCACCTATCCGGGGATAACTTCCCGTACTCGCGGTTAGGATCTCCATTCGGGTCCCCATGGATATTTGTCCAAAAGTTAAAATAGGTACCCACCGAAATGCTATCGACAAAATTTGGGACATATGCGAGGCCGTTTGATGGGAAAAGGCATCGGATATGGGAAGGTGATCCTCTTCAATGAACACTTCGTTGTTTACGGCGTGCCCTCGATCGTCTCGGCCATCGACAAGGCTACCACCGCCACCGTTGAGCGCGCGGATGGAACTGGATGGACCTTGGATGACCGCCGACATGCCACGCCAGGGTACAAGGAGGAAAAGCTCGAGCAACAGAAAGAGTCTGTGGAGCGAATACTAAAAGCGGCTGGAATTGACACCATGAAAAATCCAATCAAAATAACCCTCGCAGGGGACTTGGTTGCGGCCAGCGGGATTGGGGCAAGCGCGGCGTCCTGCACCGCGATCGCGAGGGCCCTCTCCGATGAGTTTAACTTGGGGCTCTCGGATGAGCGGATAAACGAGCTGGCCTATGAGGGGGAGAAGGGTTACCACGGCACCCCTTCGGGAATCGACAACACCGCGGCGACCTACGGGGGGCTGATCTGGTTTGTGCGTGGGCAGCCAAACATGATGGAGCGGATAAAGATCAAGCGCCCGGTCGAGGTGGTGGTGGGAAACACCGGGCTGGTAGCGAACACGAAGGCGGCGGTTGCAGGGGTTCGAGAACGGAGGGAGAAGTACCCCGAGAAGTATAACAAGATTTTCAAGGAAGCGGAAGAACTGGCTCACAAAGCCAGAAGGGCGCTCGAAGCATATGATATAAAAAAGGTTGGGGAATTGATGGATGAAAATCACAAACAACTACAGGCGATCGAGGTCTCATGTAGGGAACTCGATTTTTTGGTCGAGCTGGCACGCAAGCAGGGCGCGTTCGGCGCGAAGATGACGGGTGGAGGGCTTGGCGGAAACATGGTCGCGCTAACCCCCGGAAAAGAGCTACAGGAAAAAGTTGCCTGCGCGATCGAAGGGGAGGGCTTTGAGGCCCTGAGGACGAAAATCGGGGTGTAGCTGTGAACTTGCGGGAGTTCATCGATGCTTTGGACAGGCAGGGGCTCTTGATAAAAATCAAGCGCCCAGTTGACGTCAAATACGAGATTGCAACTCTGATGAAGCTCCTCGACGGAAGGCCGATCCTATTTGAGCGGGTCAAGGGTTTCTCGATGCCCGTGGTGGCGAACCTGTGCTCCTCGCGCGAGTTGATCGCAATAGGTCTGGGAATAAAGAAAGAGGAGATCATAAGCAAACTGGCCGATGCAATCGATCACCCGAAGGAGCCGCGGGTGGTGAAAGCGGAGGGTTATGGGGAAATGGACGTCGACCTCACGAAGATTCCAATTCTGACTCACTATCCAATCGACGGGGGGCCCTACATCTCCTCCGGCGTCGTTGTCGCGAGCGACCCCGAACTCGGCCTCAACGCCTCGTATCAACGGATGATGGTTATAGGAAAAGACAGGCTCGTGATTCGAATACTCCCACGACATTTCGACGAATTCTTGAGGCGCGGGAATAAAGAGTTCGCGATCTGCATAGGGAATTCTATGCCGGTCTTGGTGGCATCTGCGGTCTCGGCAGAACTGGGGAGGAGCGAGCTGAGCATAGCAAACGCCCTATCGGAAACTGATCTGATGGATCTGGCGGGCCATAAGGTCCCCCGGTCTGAAATAATCATGATCGCAGAGATGACCGGCGAGGAGCACGATGAGGGCCCATTTCTTGATCTGACGGAAACTCCCGACATCGTGCGAAAGCAGCGGGTGGCAAGGGTGAAGAGGATATTCGTGAAGAAGGATCCCATTTATCACGCGTTACTCCCGGGTGGTCTGGAGCACAAAATTCTTATGGGCATGCCCCGAGAGCCGACGATATTCCGCGAGGTGAGCAAGGTCTGTGAGTGCAAGGATGTGCTGATAACCCCGGGGGGTTGCTCCTGGCTACACGCTGCGGTGAGCATAAAGAAGAGAAACCCAGATGATGGGCGAAAAGCGATAGAGGCAGCGTTCAAGGGGCACAAGTCGCTGAAGCACGTGTGGGTGGTCGATGACGATATCAACATCCATGACCCGAATGAGATCGAGTGGGCGATGGCGACAAGGTTTCAGGGCGATCGAGACCTCGTCATCAAACGCGAGAAGGGCTCATCCCTCGATCCCTCATCGGAACTCGAGACGCGCATGACGACCAAAATGGGATTCGACTTGACCATACCGAGCGGGCGCGATCCCAAGGATTTCAAAAAGCCAGAACTCCCATTGAAACTTGAGTTGAAAGACTACCTGGAGTGATCGTGTGTATTTAACGAAGGAGGAAGAGCGAATCCTGGCCGGCGAGAGGGGTGAGGTCCTCGAGCGGATGTTCCGCTTGCTCGTGCGCCTCGGGGACATCTACGGCGCCGATCGGATGATTCCAGTCGGGTCAGTTCAGGTCGCGGGCGTTTCTTACAAATCGATAGGCGATCCCGGGCTAGAGTTCTTGGAGGACATGGCGGGCAAGGGGGCGAAGGTCCGAGTACCCACGACCTTGAATCCGCCCGGCATGGATCTCGTGGACTGGAGGGAATTGGGGTTCCCCGAGGATTTCGCCAAAAAGCAGCTGTGCATAATGGAGGCATTCAAAAAAATGGGGATAATGATGACTGCGACTTGCACCCCCTACCTAGTCGGTAATCTCCCGCGTTTCGGAGAGCACATCGCGTGGTCCGAGTCGTCGGCGGTTTCATTCGCAAACTCTGTGATAGGTGCGCGCACGAACCGCGAGGGTGGGCCATCTGCGCTAGCCGCAGCGCTCTGCGGGGTGACCCCAAACTATGGCTTGCACCTAGACGAGAACCGGAAGCCGAGCGTGGCGGTGAAAGTTAACGCCGAGCTGAAACACAACTCGGATTTCGGCGCCTTGGGCTACCACGTCGGGAAGCTGGTCAAGAAAGGAAATCCGTACTTTCAAGGGATCAAGGGTGCGGATGTCGACCAGCTGAAGGCGTTCGGAGCAGCGATGGCGGCGTCGGGGGCTGTCGCCCTTTATCACGTGGAGGGCCTGACACCGGAGGCTCGTCTCATGGATCCTAAAAACCTCGAGGTGATCGAGGTTGGGGAACGTGAGTTAAAGGAAACTTGCGAGAAGCTCAACACCGGGCGAGAACCAGATATCGTCATCCTCGGCTGCCCCCACGCCTCGTTGAAGGAGATCGCAACTCTGGCGAACAAGCTCGAAGGAAAGCGGTTGCGAAAGCCGCTTTGGATTTGCACCGCACGCACGACCAAGGAAACAGCCACGAAACTTGGATTTGTCGAGCAGGTTGAGCGAGCTGGGGGGAAAGTTGTTGCAGACACCTGCGCTGTGGTTTCGCCGATCGAACGCATGGGTTTCAAGCGTACGGCTGTGAATTCTGGAAAGGCGGCCAACTACCTGCCAGGCTTCTGTAAACAGGAGGTAATTTTTGGCAACGTGAATGAGCTGTTAAAGAAGGTGCTTGCGTGAAGGGTCGCATGATCAGTCCAGGAAAAGCAGAGGGCGAGGCGATTGTTTCAAAGGAGCCGATAGGGTTCTACGGCGGAATCGACCCCAAGACCGGCGTCGTGATTGAGAAGGGGCACGAGCTTGAAGGGCAATCGGTTAAGGAGAAAATCCTAGTTTTTCCGCAGGGAAAGGGCTCCACTGTAGGGTCATACGTGATTTATGGGATGAAGCGAAATGGAGTTGCTCCTGCAGCGATCGTGAATAAGGAAACGGAAACGGTTGTGGCGACGGGAGTCATTCTGGCTGGGATCCCCTGTGTCGACGGAATTGATATCGACAAGATCAAGACAGGAGATAAACTGATCGTCAATGCGGACGAAGCGACAGTTGGGGTTGGATAGTTTAGTATTTCCAGAAGCGCGATGGATTTCTTAACCCAAAGTCTTAGTGGCGTGGTAGCCTGGGTGGTGGGCAACAGGTAATTGCGGACTATCACCAGATAAAGGAAAAATGCGTGAAGAGCCAGAAATAAAGTAATAGCTTTCCATCATCATAAAAATAGCTTACAGCCAAGTTTAAGCTCCTCGTGCAAGGATCCCCGCTCCGCCGACGGTTATGAGCGAGACGCCCTCGCTGGCAGTTATGGCTTTGACGATGCCCTAATTCGCTCGGGTTTCACGTCGATGTCCTATCTAACGATCGTCCCCGGAGGTACTTCCTGCTCTATGCCCAGCCAGACCGGTTTGCCCCCGTGATCCGCCGCTAGGATCATGCCGGTGGATTCCACCCCAGCTATCCTCCTCGATTCCAAGTTCGTGAGCACGACGACCTGCCTGCCCTTGAAAAAATCCGGGGGGTAGTGCTCGGCCCCGCCCGCGACGATCTGGAGCGTTGCAGTCCCGACATCGACCTTCAATTTCAGGATCTTGGTCTTCCCAGGTATCCTCTCGGCCTCGATCACCTTTCCGATCCTCAAATCCATTTTTTTGAATTCCTCATAAGAAATTTTCACGAACGACACCTCCTTTAACCCGCTGGGGATTCATTGCCTGTATAATTCCTCGACCTCCCTATACCACTTTTGCCTTTCCCCCATCTTGGCCCTCAGCTTCCATTTGAGCGTCTTCGGCCTCCCCTCTATCGCCTCCAGCGCCCTTTTGATCTTGGCTCCGACATCCCTCGCGTCCCCTTTTTTGAGCATCGGCAAAAAATCCACCAGCTTGTTCAGGTTCGCGGTCGCCGTCTTCCAAAGCCCCCAATCCTTCGCGCATAACGAGGCGAGGTACTCGATGTTTATCGTTTCGTCATCGGCCTCGCCAACCTCGTGTTCTCGGAGCAGCGTCATCATATCGACAACATCCTTCCCGTTGAGCTTCACTATTTGCAATTTTTCCAACAGCAGATCCACCAAGGATATAGTCGGGTAGTCTATCTCAAGCCTCCCGCGTAGGTTTACATCGTGGCAGAATTCCAGTTTATCGAAGAAGATATCTGAGTGCATTCCATTTTTCGAGTGAAAGATGCGCCTCTTAGTTCCGTACAGGGCCCTTACAAATCTGTCCTCCGCCCACCCAAGATCGGCGAAGATTTTCTCGATCCCCTCCGCGCTGGAGTTATAAGCCGCAAAATCCAAATCGGAGAGCTTCCTGCCCGCCGAATATTCTATGTATTTAAACTTGGGACAATGGATCCTCACCCCGACCGCCCCAAGTACGCGCAGCGTTATCCCCATCTCATCCGCCCTCCGCATGATATCATCCTTCAGCTCGAAAAATTTCCTCTCCTGTTTCCTCAGCTCAAAGCTCATATCATCCCTCGACCTTCCAGTAATTCGTTACCCCTTCCTTGGTCATGTTCACGATAAACCCCCTCAGTATCCCCCTCTCGTATTCCGAACCTGGATTTATCACGGGCGCATTTCCGACCTTATCCGCCCCGGGGGACTCGTGTACATGGCCGTGCAGACCGATCAGGGGGTGATTCTCCTCTATGGCCTCCCTTATGGACTTGCTTCCGACGTGGCGCATTTGGGGCTGGCCTGCTATTATCACCTGTTTTAAATTCCCATCCAGTTCTGGGGCGAGGTCGAGCATCGTGTTATAGGGCGGACAGTGAAAATTGAAGATCGCTCGACGCGGGTCCGAAAGTTTCTTTATAAGTTTATCGCATTTCTTCTTCAATTCCCCCTCGGTGGCCTCCCTGGGGGTGTTCCAGGGCGTTGGGTTGACATCGGGCAGGCTGATCGTCTCAAATCCACCGATATCTACAACCTTCCCGATCGGGTAAATAACGCCGTCGGCCTCGTAAAGCTTGATTATCGGGTCTATCTCAGGCTCATCGTCGTTGCCGGGCATCACGATAGCGGTAACATTTTTCGTGTCGACCTTTTTTACCAAGATTTCCAGCCATTGCTTCATCCTCTCCTTCATGGCCTCCTTTATCGCCTCATTAGCCTTCGCTCGGTCCCCCTGCATCTCCTCCACCTCATCCTTGGTGCACCTCTTCGTGTAAAATCCCGAGGCGGAGATCTTCTCCTCAATTTTTCTTATTTCCTTCTCTCCCTTGAGTTTATATTTTTTAAAATAATGAACGATGTACGATCCATCGCCCTGCTCTATCAGCGGGATTAGACCCTTCCCCGTGAGGTCGCCGCAGAGCATCAGCACGTCGGCGTGGTAAAACTTAGCGGCGTTGACCCATTTCTTCCAAATGGCCGAGCTACCGTGTACATCCGCCGAGAAGAAAATTCTCATCCAAAATCAGCCTGGGGGAATTTGGGCGTAAATTTTTCCGAGATCTATTCCCTTCTCCACGTTCTTGTTTTGCTGCCATCCATACAGGATCAGGCCAATTAGAAGCAGGGCTATAAACATCAAAATCATGTGGATGGTGAGCTCGGTGGCCGCCAAAAGAAATGCGAAAAATCCGAAGCAAAAGCTGTACACGCCGATCGCGGAAACGGCGAATTTGCTCTTCACCGGTATCCTGTCGAAGATATCTGGCCTCAGGAATGGCAGCACCGCGACGGCCAGGCCGAAGAGCCAGTAAATAGTTACATTGGTTATGGTCAAAATTCCGAGCAATGAAGACACGCCCTGACGAATTATGAAGATTCCTATGATCGCGATGAGGACGGTTAAATGTGTTGCCCAAGTTGGGGAACCCCTTTTATTTACGCTTGAAATTCTTTCCGGCAGGGCCCTATCGAAACTCATCCCAAAGAGGAGCCTGGAGCAGCCCAGCGTGATGATGATAACCGAATTTATAGGCCAAAGGGCAAGCAGCAAGATCAACACGAAGGCAACCCATGGGCTCGTGATCGAGGATGCCATGTAAAACGGGATCGAGGGTTCCACCGCCCCGGGTATTATCCCCTCCAGGGTATTGGGGGCATTGGTTTGCAAATAGGCGTAAGCCGGGATGAAATCCCCGAAGGAATGATAAGTTGCCGTTGTTACCAACAGGTAAATGACGGCGACGATCGTGATCGCGGCTATGAAGCTATACATTATCTTCTTGCCCATCATCCTCATCTCCCCACCGAGATTTGCCGCGTTCTCGGAGCCCCCATACGCCCACAGGACCGCAAGCAAAGCGGGAACCGTGGCCCCTAGGGTAAAGGGAACGGATTTCCAGCCGGCCCCCTTTGCGGAGGCGATAACGGATGAAAACACCCCCGGCCCCCATACTGTATCTATGTTCGAGGCCGCTCCACCGGGGCCGATTGCAAGGAAGTAAAGAGCGACCGCCACCAAGACTATGAAGGGGATGAACACGATGGCCCTTATAACATTTTTGCTCGCCCTGATCCCCCTCAGGATCAACATCCAGGCGATGAACAACAAAACGAGCGCTCCCATGGTAGATCCGATCGGCGAACAAAGGGCCGATCCAACACCTTTCAGGGGCCCGATCAACGAACCGATTATTATGAAACCGGTTCCGAGGGTAAGCATCGAGACAAAGCTAACGACCCCTATGACAAGCCCCAAGCATATGAAGAAAGCCCACCCTCCGACGAAACCGATCGTCGGGTTAAGTACCCTGCTTATCGGGACGTACAATCCGCCGGATCTCGGCAAACTCGTCACCATTAGCCCCATACAAGCGACGAAGGGGATTTCCAAAAGCGCAGCGATCAGATAGGCTCCGGGGATGCTCGCGCCCGGAAAATCAACGGGTGCTTTCACCGCAAAGTAGAGGATTCCAGCCCCTACGACGGTGGCCATCACCGCTGCCATTATGTCGAGGGAGCCAAGTTCCCTGACCAATCCGGATGCCCTTCGGACGAAAACCACTGGCTCTTCTTTCGGCATGTTTCACCTCAACCTCACTTTTAGAACAAAATTACTGACGATGGTGCCTCTATTTAACGCTATTTCCCTGAGGCGCACGTGTCTCAAACCTCCATCTTTTTTTCCCTGATAGTCTATTTAAGCCTTTTTAGTACAATTATGTACATCCTAAAACCGTCCCATTTCCCCGATGGCGAGACACATTGGCTGGGGGCAAGAAGATGGACAGGTGAAGCGGGTGCAGGACCTCCAGCGGAGGAAAGATCCGAGCGGGAACTCGTGGAACTCGGCAGGGAAGGGGCAAACGCCTGTCGGTCGATTTGGGCATAGCGTAGCTGCAACTGAGCGCCCGGTTTCTAAAAGTTTAATACCGCGCTACCAAAATTTTACTGGGCCCGTGGTCCAGTGGTTAAGAGGGTAAGGGTGCCTTCCCTTCCCTAACAAACATCACCCTCACAAGGTGTCTGGGTTCGGTGAGAACTCGAGTTCGAATCTCGGCGGGCCCACCATCATTTACCCAACAACCTTTGGATCTCCATATGAAGAGCCTCAAAACGTTTGATGGCGGGGTGAGTCGGCCGGAGCTCAGATCTGAACCACTTTAGGGCCTCTTCGTACGATGCGCCCCGCTCGCCCATCACGAGCTTGTCTGCGTATGCGACAATCTTTTCCTCAAGCGTTTTTGGCACAAAATCCCGCTCGGGCAATCCAAGATCTTTTGCCTCTACAGCGGTGATGCCCGCGCCGAGGTGGCGTTCGGCAAAATTGACAAAATCGGTCAGACGGAGTTCACGAAGAATTTTGCCCCCCTCTACACCGTGCCGGATGTCATGTGTCCGTGCCCTCCCGATGTCGTGCAGCAACGCGCCCAGACTTACGAGCCTCAGGTCGAGCTTGTTGCCATTAGCGCGAATTCGCCGGGCGAGTCTTAGAGAAATCCGCTCGACGGCAAGACAATGCTGGATGACTTCCCTCGAACAACCGACCTCGCGCAGCACGCGCAGCGCATCCTCACGCCTGAACATTAACTCCCCACGAGTTGCTGTCGAAGCGATTCTATCTGCCGCTCGAGGGCCTTGATCACGTTCGAGTTATCATAGGGCTCAAGCTTCCCGTTGCACCGCGGACACTTGAAGTCGTTCTCGGCCGCGAGCTCGAATGGGAGCTTGGGGCAACCCTCCTGACACCCGAAAAACATCGCGCTGCGCTCCACTTCCAGGCGCTTCTCAAGCTTTTGCAGGAGGAGGCGCTTGTTTTCATTGAAGTACCCAACCGCCCGCTCCGGATCGATCCGCCAGTAGTAAATGTACCACCCGCTGTGTTCGTCCCGGACCCTGCGGTAGCTTACCACGCGGTTCTCATAGAGGTCATAGAGGATCCTTCGGACGAGGTTCACGCGGATCTCGATCTTTTTCGCAAGCTCGTCATCGGTTAGCTCCTCCTTGGCCAGAAGCTTCGCTATCTCGTATCCACGTTCACCGCCTATCCCCATTATGATCCCCCTCAAAACGGGATCTTCAAGCGGCTTTTGTTGGGCCTTTGCACCCCCACGTTTTTTGCCCATTTCATCCACCTGAGCGACCTATAATTATGTCAAAACTTGTAGATAAAATTAACGTGCCTCAAATGCACGATAATGGCTTTTTACCCGATTTTTGGGCTTAAACCCTTAGATTAACGCATCTCTCAATCTTTTTTTGAGTTTGGAGTCTAAAACGGCTTACTGGATGCTCAGGATGCCCTGCTGTCGCCGAAAATGTTGGTCCTTATCGCCTCGATCAGGGGGGCAAGGTTTATGCGCTCGCTCGCCGAGATCGGGACGATCGTTGCCACAGCATCGTTTAGGACCCCGAGCTTGTTCCCAAGTTCCTCGGGAGGAATGAGATCGATCTTGTTCAGGGCCGTGACGACTTTTACGGGATATTCTACAAGCACCTCCCTCGATGTCCGAAGTTTTCGAAGAAGCTCCGACAATGGCTCGGCCCCATCGACGACGAGCACGACGAGGTCAGCGAGGTATATCTCCTCCAACGTCGCCTTAAACGCCTCGATCAACCAAGGCGGCAAACCGTCGATGAAGCCGACGGTGTCGGTCAGCAGGACCTTTCGGCTTGCCCCCATGACGCGCGTCCGGGGCATGAGAGTCGTGAAGAGCATGTCATCGACCTCGGCGTTTGCGGCTGTCAGGGCATTTAGCAAGGTCGACTTCCCGGCGTTTGTATAACCCGCTAGCGCCACGAGCTTGAAGCCACGCCTTCGCCTGCGCTTGCGCCTCTGTTCGCGCGAACGACCTACCGACCTCAACTTTCGCCTCAAGTTTGCCAGTTTTCGCCTGACCATGTCGTAGCGAACGTCAACCTCGGGCTCACCGGGGCCGTGAAAGCCTGGTTGCTCTATCAGGGTCATCGCTCGCACCTGCTCTCGGATGCGCGGTAGCTCGTAGCGGAGTCTGGCGTACTCGACCTGGAGCTTCGCCTCAGGCGATCCTGCCCGCATGGCGAATATTTCGAGGATTAGCTGGAACCGGTCGATTACATCTACACCGACGAGCCGGGAGAGCTTGAAAGCCTGGGAGGGGGTGAGTTGGTTGTTGAAAATTACGCGCTCCGCCTCGCTCGAGCGGACCAACCTCGCCAGCTCTTGGGCCTTGCCCTTGCCGATGTGATAAGCCGGGTTAGGCCCACCGATTTGTTCGAGGGCAGCGACGATCTCGTAATCCAACGTTTTAGCCAAGGCAGCGAGCTCCTCCATGCGAGACCTTTCCCCGCGTGACCGACGTTCAACAAGCACGACGCGCATACGGCACCGTTTAAAATATCGCTGGTTTAACTCAAAAAAGGTGGGGAATCAGTTGAGAAAAATGCTGCTTGTGTTATTGGTCGTGCTCGTGATGGCCACGGCGGCGCCGGCCAGTGCACGGCCAGCGACCGCATATTACGAGCTTGTGGAGTTGAGTTACAACATCAATCTGGATCGAACCATCGGCGCCAGCGAGAATTACACCCTCTATAACCCTGGCCCATCTTGGGCAACTTCTTCCTACACGATCACGCGCATTATCCCAACAGAGAACACCACCAACGTCAACGTTTGTGGCGACGCGGGGAATCTGAGCTACAATGTAGATAGACCTCTCGGAAAGACGAAGATCACGGTCCGCTTCACGCTTCGCGGTAAAACCAGAGTGACGTATCACATCTCTTATGACGCCAGCGATTTGGTCTCTGGAACCGGCCCTAGCTATGTGGGCAGATTTGGGGGGATCTCTCTGGATGCGGATGGGTTCCCTTGCCATAGATACATCGTGAGGATTCGGGGCCCCGCTGGTTCAACGCTTTTTCTGAAAAATCCGGACAAAGCCCAGCTTTCGGAGAACGACCCGCCCACCGTCCAGTATGAAACAAGCGTCAGCGCCCCAGGAAGTTTCGATGGACTAGAAACAAGATTTTATTTGCAACCAGTTTACTACAAGCTCACCCTAACCGAGCACTTCAGCAACCCGGGGGCTAGGGACTCCAAAACCATCCTCCTCGACACGATTTTGTTCTCCCACAGTCAATCGCAGTTCGCCGCCCTTGAGTGGTCCGGCCTGCCGATCGAAACCATGTACGTGGATAACGAAAACAACTGGCATGGAGTGTTCGAAATTGGCGACCTACAGCCGGGTGAAAGCCGGGATTTGAACATCAAGCTCGTCTTCTCCGAGATCGTTTACTTGCCCGATATTACCGATGACCAGGTCGGTACATTGGCCGAGGTGCCTGCAGAACTCTCGCCCTATCTGAAGGCGGACGAGTACTGGGAGGTCGATGATCCAAGCATCCAACAGAGGGCCAAGGAGGTAGTTGGAGGTGAAACCAACACCTATCGCGTGGCGGAGCGAATAGTCGAATTCGTTAGCAGTTACATCAGTTACGAGGTCACCCCGCAGCGAAAGGGGGCGCTCCGAACCCTCCTCACCGGAGCCGGGGACTGCGATTGCTTCAGCGACCTCACGATCGCCTTAAGCCGAGCTGTTGGCCTGCCGGCGCGCATCGATTTCGGCTGGGGGTACCACGAGGAGAAATTCATCGGTCACGCGTGGGTTGAGTTCTATTTGCCGGGTAAGGGGTGGCAGCCAGCCGATCCGACTTGGGCCAAACCATCAGGCGACTACCTGTTCAAGCTCGACCCGATCCATCTGCTTCGGAATGTCCGCGGTTTGAGTTCATCCGAATCCGCCTCGGAGTACAAGTGGCGGGATAGCCAACCAAGTGTGGGTGAGGAGGAGAACCTCGTTGTGCTCACGAATCCCGAAGCCGCACAGGCATTCATTCAAGCTGGGAAGCTGGCGATCGACCGGGCGGACGGAATGCTTGCATCCGAGAATATGGAAACTTTGTACCAGAAGCTCAAACTTGCGCGCGCGGAGCTCGCACAGGCGCAGATGGCAAGCGATGCGGATGCAATTCGGCTGGCCCAAGACGCGATCCAACATGCCAACATCGTTATCATTGCCCTCGGAAAGCCTCCGAGCGAGGAGGGGATTTTCATCGACTGGGAAAAACTGTTGCCATTTTTACTCGTTGCGGGAGCGATAGTTGCGATCGGTTTGGTCGCCTACTGGATTTGGCGGGGGCATTAGCTTTAGACGGGCTTCATTTCCACTGAAACTTTAAAAGCGCACCTCAACAGAGTGTTTTGAGGAGAGAGAAAATTGTCGGGTGCAGCTAAACCCAAGGAACCGAGGGCAAACGCTTTTGGCGAGAGCTATGTTACGGATTACATCCACAGTCTGGAAAATCGCGTCCGTGAGCTGGAGCGCGAGAAGCGCTCGCTCGAGAGTCGATCTCTGCACATAGATCGCGAGCTTCGAAGCCTCCGCGCCGAGTTCGAGCGGATGCGCGCGCCGCCATTGGTCGCTGCCACTTTGCTAGATACGCTGGCGGATGGGCGCGCGGTCGTTAGGAGCAGCACCGGACCCCATTTCGTCGTAAACGTGCCACAGCTCATCAAACCGGAGCAGCTCAAGCCGGGCGTGCGGGTGGCGCTCAACCAGCGAAATCTCAGCATAATGGAGATATTGCCATCGAAAAAGGACCCGCTCGTGCTCGGGATGGAGATCGAGGAGGCGCCGGAGGTCAGCTATGCGGATGTTGGTGGGCTCGCGGAACAGATTCAGGAAATTCGAGAGAGCGTGGAACTCCCGCTGCTGAAGCCCGAACTTTTCAAGAAGGTGGGCATCGAGCCCCCGAAGGGGGTGCTCCTCTATGGCGCCCCCGGGACCGGGAAAACCTTGCTCGCTAGGGCGGTTGCCCACGAAACTCGAGCAACCTTCATCCGGGTGATAGGCTCGGAGCTCGTGCAGAAATACATAGGCGAGGGGGCCCGGATGGTGCGTGAGATGTTCGAGCTGGCCCGCGAGAAGACGCCGAGCATCGTGTTCATCGACGAGCTCGACGCGATCGCTGCCCGCCGCCTTGATGCATCCACGAGCGGCGATCGGGAGGTCCACCGCACCCTCGTGCAGTTGCTGGCGGAGGTCGACGGATTTGACCCACGCGGTGACATCAAGATCTTGGCCGCGACCAATCGCCCTGACATCCTGGACCCAGCCCTGCTTCGCCCTAGGCGCTTCGACAGGCTAATCCACTTCCCCCTCCCGAACGAAGAGGCGCGAGCCATCATCTTCAACATCCACATGAAGGGGATGAACGTGACGAAGAACGTGGATGCGAAGGAACTCGCGAAGCGGACGGACCGGGCAACGGGAGCCGATATCAAGGCGATCTGCACCGAGGCGGGGATGTTTGCGATCCGCGAGGGACGCGGGAGGGTGGAGCGAGCCGACTTCGATCTGGCGATAGCGAAGGTTCTGCCTCCGGCCAAGATTCCAAAGACACCGAAGCCCGAGCGGATGTTTGGATGAACGCTTTACTAATCAGAAAAGTTAGATAAAAACTGCTTTCTTCTTTCTTCTCAACCTCAACGTTTTTACTTGACAAAAGCTGAACTAAATTGGCACGGATGATGTTAATTAATATCGTCTGAGCTTCGCGATGACGGGATGATGGGCGGACTGACGTGCCATCGGTGACCTCTTCCCGCCTGAACGAAGGTTTCGATCAACCGCTCCAAAAAAATAAGATGAAAGCCGAGTTAGCAGTACTTCAGTTGTCTCATAAAATTCTTATCCGAAGAGGATCATTTCTTGAACGCCGATGATGTCACAACATCGTCTGAGCTTCGGCCATGATATGACTGATGGGCGGACTGAGGCACCTCAAAACCCGTATTCGTTCCTTGAGCTAGCCCTCTTGCTTGATCACGCGCGTCGATTCGGACCTTCCGTCGACATCTCGCTAGCCAACGAGCGCAGGAAATTGTACGTGCGCGTGCCCAGCCCCAACGTCTCAACACTCAGGAGATCGGCGGCTTCGTCGATGTCCGTGGCAGTGGTTGGTGAGCGATAAACGTGCGGGTTAATATCTCTCTTTAGACATTCGGCAACGTGCAGTGGGAAACTCTCGCCGCCAAATTTCAGCTCGATGATGTCCGGTGGGCGCAGGAAAAGGGCATTCGTTCCGTTGGCCTTCGAGGGCGCGATCACGACATCCTTATGCAGGGAAGCCATTGCGAGGATGTTCTCGATGTCAGCCACCTTGAGCAATGGCAGGTCTGCGGGCATTATTAACACGGAGTCGGCGCCTTTGGTTGAAACGTGACGGATCGCAAGCTTTAGCGCCTCGTTCAGCTCCAGCCCTGGTTCTTTGAGACATGCGGCACCGTGTTCATCGGCGAAGTCCAAGACACCATCATCAGGTGAGACGACCAGCGCTTTCATCGATGTCTCTCGCAGGGCATTCAGAACGTCGGCCAGCATGCAGAGCACGAGCTCCCAGCGTTGTTCGGGCGTCAGCGTTTGGCTGAGGCTCGACTTCGCCCCCCTCAGGCGCTTGACGGGGATGATGGCCCAGGTCGGCATATAATCAGGCGTATTTATGGCATCGCGCACTTTTATGGTGGTGCTCGATTGAATGGCGGTTCAGGGCCCAGGCGAGAGGTTAGCTACTCCCGCAATGTCTTCTTGCCTGTCACAAACCTCTGCCGAAACCGCTGCGCCTATTGCGGATTCAGGCGGGACCCCAACGATGGCGCTTGGTTCATGTCGCCCGCGCAAGTCCTCGAGCTGGCGAAGAGGTCCAAAGTCGCTGGCTGTTCTGAAGCCTTGCTCACCCTCGGCGAGCGGCCCGAGGTTCATGCCGAGGCCAAGGAAAAACTCGAGGCATTTGGATACGGGAGCACGATCGATTACCTCGAATACCTTTGCAAACAAATTTTAGAACTCGGCCTGCTCCCCCACACCAACGCCGGCCTGCTGAATGAGCGGGAGCTTCGGCAGCTGCGCCGCTACAACGCCAGCATGGGGCTGATGCTCGAGTGCGCCGCCGAACTCCCCGCGCATGCGCAGAGCCCCGGGAAGGATCCCAAGCTTCGGCTCGAGGTTGTCAAAACGGCGGGAAAACTACGAATACCCTTCACGACCGGATTGTTGATCGGCATAGGTGAGAGCTCTGAGAACAGGGCACGATCGCTGCTCGCAATCCGTGAACTGCAGGCAAAATACGGCCACATCCAGGAGGTCATCATCCAACCGTTCGTGCCAAAACCAAACACGCCCATGGCAACCTACGCGGGGCCGAGCGAGGGCGAGTTACTCGCGACGGTCGCGATGGCGCGTCGGCTCATGCCAGAGATGAATATCCAAGTGCCGCCCAACTTGGTGCGAGATTTAAATCAATTCCTGCTCACGGGTGCGAACGACCTAGGGGGCATCTCGTCCGTGACCCCCGACTTCGTAAATCCCGAGCAACCCTGGCCAAGCGTCGCAGAACTTCGGGCCGCAGTCGAGCGCGCCGGCTTCGTGCCGCGCGAGCGCTTGCCGATCTACCCGCGTTATGTGAAGGACGAGAAGTTCATGTCGAGGGAGGTGAGAATGAGTGTCCTTGCGCTTGCAGACGAGGATGGATACCGTGCTTGCTGAACCGGAGTTCGAAGAAATTTTGCAACATGCGCTGGCCGGTGAGGAGCTGAGCGTGGCCGAGGGCGAACAGCTGTTACAAGCCGAGGGGCCAGAGCTGCATGCATTGGTTCGGGTAGCAGATGAAGTAAGGCGCCGAGCAGTTGGGGATGTCGTGACCTACGTGGTTAATCGAAACATAAATTTCACTAACGTCTGCGTGGGTACCTGCAAGTTCTGCGCCTTCAGACGCTCACCCGGCGACCCAGACGCTTATGCGTTCACCCCCGAGCAGATCGCTGCGAAAGTTCGTGAAGCGGTGAAGTTCGGGGCGACCGAGGTATGCATCCAGGGGGGATTGCACCCGGAGTTCGGGTTTGATGATTATCTCGCGATCCTCCGTGTAGTGAGGAACGTTTCCCAAAGCATTCACATTCACGCGTTCTCCCCCGCCGAGCTGGACCACGCGGCTAGGCGAGATGGATTATCGATCGAGGAGGTCGCCAAGACGCTGCGCGAGGCCGGGTTGAACTCCGTGCCGGGCACTGCCGCTGAAATTCTGGTTGACCGCGTCCGCGCAATCATATGCCCGAAGAAGCCGAGCACGAAAGAATGGACCGATATCATCAAAACATGCCATCGATTGGGCCTCCCCACGACCGCAACCATGCTTTACGGCACCGTTGAGACGCCGCGCGAGCGGGCCGAACATCTGGCGCTCATCCGCGAAATTCAGCGCGAGACCGGGGGTTTCACCGAGTTCGTTCCGCTGGCGTTCATGCCCTACAACACCCCGCTTTATCATGAGGGCGTCGTCCGCTCGCCACCGAACACCGTTGAGAGCCTTCGCGTGCATGCCGTCGCGCGCCTGATGCTTGCGGGGCACATCGACAACATCCAGACCTCGTGGGTGAAGCTGGGCCCTCGGGGGGCACAGATCATGCTGGGCGCCGGGGCCAACGACCTCTCGGGGACGCTGCTCGAGGAGAACATCACGCGGGCTGCTGGAGGGAAGCGACAGGCGATGCTCCCCAAACAACTCGAAAAACTTGCCCTGGAACTCGGACGCGTGCCCATGCAGCGAACGACGACATATGGGTTAGTTTGACACTTGATCTCTTAGTTGATTATACGCATGAAGGTTTTCAGCATGTCAGAAAAGCCATTTATGATACGCCGAGGACTAAAACTTGGGAGAGGTATTATGGTTCGTTGCGCAATCTGCCCTGAAAATTTTATTAAAGGCATGATCTGTCAAAAATGCGCTAGGCTTTACTGTAACAGGCATGGAGAAGGATCTACGTGCGAACTTTGTGGAGGAAGATTAACTCCCGCCATTATCGAATATGAAAAGGTAGACGACATTTTAATTGAATGGTTAATTTTTGAGGGAGGTAAGCGGGTAGGTCTTGTCGATTTTGAGGAAATCCCAAAGATTCTTCTCAGTCTAACAGGCCATGCTTTTGTATCGCCTAAGCAAAATGTTATTCTGTTTCCATCAAAGGAGTTATCTTACAGGATGGTCACCGCGCTCTGTAAGAAATTTGGGGTAGGAGAACATGTAGTAGAGTTATTTGAACGCCCGCCTGAAAAGTCACGTTATAGTATATGTATCGATCCCAGATCAGGTAAGAGTTTTATTCTTTTGAATTTACATGCCTTATTGGAATCGGAGTCTGATGTTGATTTTCTTTTGCAATTCATTCAGAGATTATTGATACGCTGGGAAGAAATTGCCTTAAGAGACGCTACGGTTGTTCAACGGGCCATCGACGAAACACTTTCTGCTTACAATAAAAAGTTTGAGATCCCCTTCGTTGCAGATGATGAAAATGTTCGAGTCTTGATTCAGATTCTAACGGATAATGTAAGGCGTAGCTATGCAGAATTTCTCGCATTAAAAGATGTACTAGAGAGGGCCGGCCCCACTCAAGCTACTGCTAATTTTTTGACCAAAAAAATCGAAGCAATTTTCGATGAAATTAAATGGGGCGATATGCTAATACTCGGCGAGGTCTACAATTTATTTGGAAGATTTACGGTGGCATTAGCTTCTGTTAATTTAGCATATGAACGGATGCCACTGTACCGACATCTTCGAGCGTCGTTTGATAAGAAATTTACTTATTGTAAAGAGCACCTCAAAGACTTTCCTGATATAGTCAAAGCGCTCAATATCTTTGTATCAAGACTCAAGCCGCAATCGTACCTCACTTATGAACTCTACTTGAATAGAGTTGCGGAGGCACTGAGAGAAGCCCTAAAAACCATAGAGCCACGGCATATTCATCTAGCGGAAAGCATCGTGTTAGCCCGTATCGCTGAACAATTTTTGAAAGAAATCGAGGCTGGAAGATTTCCAATAATTCCGAAAATAGGTTCAATAGACAATTTTATGGAATCGCTTTCTAAAATTTTCTACAAGGATGGCGTATACCCTGAAGTAAGGATAATCGCGGGGCTTGTTCTCAATAACATGCAAATGACACTATTGATGTGGAAAGCGGATCGCGTATTGTACGAAAAAACGGTTGTCACGACTTGGAATCTTTCAAAGCTAATCGAGGATAGCATGCCAGAAATTTTACGAGTAAATGGCCCAATCCCAGGATATCCGGGTTCACCCCTCGAGTATGCAGACGCGGCATTGAGTCTTCTTTCTGTTGCTCAGTTTGCGGAAT
>DAOUSU010000050.1 GCA_030627035.1 Hadesarchaea archaeon | reverse complement strand
CGTTTGAGCTGTTTTCTCCTCCTCCCCTTTACCTTCACCCTGCCGAAATACACTTGCTCTATCAAATCGTACTCGTCGTACAGGTTCAGCAAAGCCAGCCCTGGATCGAACTCCTTTGCCTTCATGGCCTTGCTCCTGAAGATGAAGTAACGCAGGAGTTCCGGGTCAGCGATCTCAAGCCATTGAGGGAGGGTGAAAACAATCCCCTCCGAGGATGACATCCTTCTCCCCCTAAGGCTGACCCACTCGTATGGCACCGGATACGGGGCGTCGCGTTTGAAAACGCGCTTTGAGATCAGCTTGCCGGTATCGTAGCTCCCCCCAACGACCGCATGATCCTTGCCGAATGGCTCGCACGTAACGCCGAGCAGCTTCCAGCGGGCCGGCCACTCTACCCGCCAAGTGAGTTTGCCCTCGCCCTTGGTGTAATCCGCCTCGCCCTCGTGACCGCAGCCAGCAACGTAATCGCAGCCCTCGCACCTGTAGCTAACGTAGTTGCCGTGCCAATCGTATGATTTTGTCGTCGCGAGCCTGCCGCATTTTTCGCATACCGCATCGTAGGGCAGCCAATCCGCCGGCAATGGCTTCGAACGATATCGGTTGAGGATCCCTCGAATCTCATCGGCTTGTTTGAGGGCGGTTCTGATTAAGCTCGCCATCTTCCCGCTTCGGTAAACCTCCGCCCCCGAGTAAATTTTTACATTGATCCCGAATTCCTCGAGCGACTCGATGAATGGGCGGGCGAAGAAGTCAACGAAGTTCTTGTACGCTGGATCGGGCGATGGGATGCTGAGATATGGCATGCCCAGATATCCCTTGTATCTCTCCAAGAATGGTTGCTCCGTGAGCGGCCAGGGTATGCGGCGCATTGGATCAAAGTCATCAGCATACCAAATCGCTCTCGCCCCCCCGCCGAGATCCTTAACCGCCCGGCATATGCCATCCGCGATGAACACATCGTTGCAATGGCCGATGTGAATATGGCCAGAAATCGAGATGCCGCTGGCGATGATGTGTTTTTTGCCACGACGCATGAGGGATTTAGCGGTGCGGTCAACCCAATGCATTCAAATCCGTGTAGATTTATACCGCCCCTCGTAAAACTTTAGCGGGGGATGAGCTGAAACCGGCAAATAGGATGCGGGCGATGCCAGCTTCCGGCACCCTGAAAATGCTTTCCCTCGCGAAACAGCTCGAGCGAGAGGGGCAAGAGATAATCCACATGGAGGTCGGTGAGCCGGATTTCGACACGCCCGAACACATCAAGCGAGCTGCCCAAGAGGCGATGGATAAGGGCAAGACGAAATACACGCCAAGCGCCGGGATACCCGAGCTGCGTGAGGCGATCGCCGAGAATCTCACCGCGAAGGGGGTTCGAGCATCTCCTCAAGAAGTTCTGGCCACGCCTGGCTCGAAGCACGCGATTTTTTGCGCAATAGCAGCAGCCCTTGACCCTGGCGATGAAGTGATAATTCCTAGCCCATGCTGGACCTATGAGGGAACTGCTCGAATGGCTGGAGCGAAGGTTGTATATGTAAAAACAACCCAAGCTGATGGATTCAGATTGGATGTCGAAGCGGTGAAGGAAAAAATTTCCCCCCGAACTCGCATGTTGCTTCTTAATTATCCAAACAACCCAACTGGCGCGGTCACCAGCAGGCAGGACCTACAATCGCTGGCGGATCTGGCTATGGATCACAAGTTCTGGGTTTTGTCGGACGAAATCTACGATTGCCTAGTATATGAGGGCAAACACACCAGCATCGCCTCGCTGCCGGGGATGCACGAGCGTACCATCTACATCAACGGTTTCTCAAAGGCTTACGCGATGACGGGCTGGCGTTTGGGTTATGCGGTTGCGCCAGCGGAGCTGATAGGGGAGATGGTAAAAATTCAGCAGGCATCGACATCCTGTGCTGTATCGTTCGTTCAAGAGGCAGGGATAGCGGCGCTCCGCGGGCCGCAGGATCACGTCCGGGAGATGCGCGAGGAGTTCCTCAAGAGACGGGAGGTCATTGTTGATGGTTTGAACTCGATCGACGGTTTTGAATGCATCAAACCAGCTGGAGCATTTTATGTCTTCCCGAGCATCGAAAAGGTCGGCATGAAATCAGCTGAGCTATGCAAGCTTCTCCTGCGCGAAGCTGGCGTTGCAGCTACACCTGGTAAGGCGTTTGGCCCCTACGGCGAGGGTCATGTTCGATTCAGTTACGCTTCCTCGATCGAAAATATCAAAAAAGCTCTTGAGCGGGTAAAATCAACGATTGAAAAATACTAGCTCACTCCTCATTTTTTTCGTACTTGGTGTTCAGCACTTGCCTGATCCTTTTTGCTTTTTCTTTGCCGATTCCCTGCACCTGCCGTAGCTCTTCCACGGATGCGCCCATCACCCTCTCGACAGTTCCAAAATGCTCAAGCAATCTTTTGGCGAGCACGACTGAAACTCCGGGTAAACCCTCAACCACGAATCGTTGCTGCTCGGATAAAGTTAGTCCCTTTGGCTCGCCGCGTATCGCAACTTCTCGAACTTGCTCAACCTGCTCGCGTCTTGCAATTGCGGCGAGAACTAGTGCCGTTTCCTCCCCGTCCCGGGTCGGCAAGATGGGGATATTAAAATCCACGACGAGCGCGGCCAACGCCCCGCGAATGGCATTTGGGTGAATGGCCCTCCGTGAGTACAGCCCCTCGCCTTCCAAGATGAGCACGGGGCGTTTGAACGTTTCGCTCAGCCGCTCGGCCTGGTCTAAAAGCCGCTTATCCACGATTGACTGCAAAAAGTCAGGGACCGATTTTCGTTCGACGCCGATGCGATCGCTGAGGATGAAATCGCCGACGCTGAGCTGGCGCGCCTCGATCTCCACGCCCAATTGTTCGAGCTCGTGCACCACGCCTGAGGGTATCTCACGATGGTCAACTACGATTTTAACCTTTTTTTCGGCGCCCCCTCCAAAAGTTTTTTGTTCGTCCATCTCCTCACGTCCATCGCATGTTGAATATCAATCATAAGTCGATGCCGGGCGATAAAAATCAGTAATTGCGATAGGAAGAGTTTTTAAACGGATTTCACAAGCAACTTCAGATTGCCAGCAACCTCATCGTTGCTTCCGTTAGACTGATTTCATGACAGGAAAAAAATCGCGACACAACAGCGCTCATCTGGGGCCAACTCAGAGGAGCACAGTATAGAGAAGTATCCACAATGTCAGCCACATGATGAAAAATGACGAGAAGCCCTTCTTGATTGCGGATAGATACGTCCACTTGCCGCCGGGAAACTCTGCAGGGTGGATCCTCAATACGCTCGGGGCCACCTTGTATGGAATGTAAAATGAAATTAGGAAAAAAAGGAGCCCAACAAAAAATCCTCCCCCACCGCTTGGGAAATAATCCTTAACGCTGATTAGGCCAAATATGCAGCCAGCTAAAGCCCCTAATGCTGCAAATAGAAAGGTAATTTTACCCTCGATCTCCATACTAACACCTGATATCATGAAGCTCGGCATGTCGAGCTTGGACATTATGGTCTGCGCCCGGGAACTTAAAAATGCTATCGGTGCCAGAGTCGACAACATTTATGAGCTAGACGGGGTTCTCTTTTTTCGGCTGCGTTTGCAAGGGGGAGGGCGCCAAGACCTGCTCATGGAACCGGGGCGCAGGGCTTATTTAACGGGCATGGAGTACACGCCCCCGAAAAAGCCGAGCGATTGCGCCATGCTGCTGCGTAAGCATCTGATCAACGCGCGGCTCTCGGCGGTCGAACAGCCGGACTTCGAGCGCATCATCGAGTTCAGATTTTCTGGAAAGGAAGATCGCGTGCTGGATCTAGAACTCTTCGGCAAGGGGAATTTGGTGCTCTGTGATTCTGAATTTAATATCATCCAACCCTATCGCAGGGAGATCTGGCGGCATCGCGTGATCAAGCCGGGCGAGAGATATGCATATCCTCCAAAAAAGGGCATTGATGTTCGAGATCTCGATGCATCCGGTCTGCGTCGCGCAATGGAGGGAGCCCCTGATGTTGTGCGGGCCTTGGCGATAAACTTGAACATGGGGGGGCCGCTTGCGGAGGAGATATGTGCTCGGGCACCGGTGCAAAAGGGCCGCAGGCCGGGTGAGCTTTCGGGGCAAGAGATTGAGGCTATCATCGAGGCGATCAAGAGCCTGTTTAGCCAGGAACCGGCGGCGCGCATCGTTTACGAGAATGATAGACCCGTGGATGTCCTGCCGTTTGATTTCAAGGTCCATTTGGGCAAGCGGGTAAAGCGATTCGATACGTTCAACGAAGCCCTCGATGAATATTTCGGAACTTTGGGCGTCACATCAGCGGCCGAAAAACAAAGGAAGCGACTCGAGCGGGAAGTCAAAAGGCTTCGCAAGCGGCTGGCGGAACAGGAAAAGCATTTCGCCGACCTTTGCGCGAAATCGAGCACCGCCAAGCAAAAGGCAGATCTCGCTGCAATTCACCACGCGCAGATAAACGAAATATTGAACTTTTTGTCCGATCTCAGGCGCGCGAGGGGATGGAGGGGCGCAATCGAGGGGCTCGAGAAGGCTAAGGGGGCCGGGGAATCTTGGGCAGGGGGCGTCAAAAAAGTCGATGCCCATGCGGCTAAGATCGAACTCGAGGTGGCTGGGCAACCAATTACCCTTGACCTCCGCCTCTCGGTATTTGAAAACGCCTCGCGATTGTATAAGCAGTACAAAAAAATGGCCGAGAAGGCGGCTGGGGCAAGGGACGCCCTAGAACAGACAAAGCGGGAGCTTGACCGGCTGCTGACCGTTGGCGCGAGTGAGCTGGAGAGTCCGGTTCCCCGCAAGCGCAGGAAGCCGAAGTGGTTTGAGCAATTTCGATGGTTTATCTCATCCGATGGGCTGCTGGTGATTGCTGGGAGGGATGCGCGGACCAATCAGGAGGTCGTTGAACGACATATGGAGTCGAGCGATCGATATCTCCACGCCGACATCGTCGGTGCCCCCCATGTGGTGATCAAGGCAGCGGGCAGGGAGGTCCCCGAGAACACGCTCAGGGAGGCGGCGGAGTTCGCGGCGATGCACTCGCGAGCATGGAGGGAGGGCTTGGGCGAACTCGACGTTTATTGGGCACTGCCCGAACAGGTGTCCAAGCGAGCGCCGGCGGGGGAGTATTTACCGCCAGGGGCATACATGATTCGGGGCAAGCGCAACTTCGTAAAAGTACCGATGAGGGCGGCCGTTGGGGTTATGATGCTCGATAACGGGCAAGTCGTCATTTGTGGCCCTCCAAGCGCGGTCGAAAAGCATTCGAGGGTTGTTGTTCGGGTGACGCCAAGACCCATCAAAAAATCCGACCTCGCAAAAGCGGTTCAAGCACGTTTGAAGGGGGCGGGGGTGGATGCGTCGATCGATGAGCTGATGCGCGCGCTTCCGCCGGGTGGAGGAAATGTCGTCAAGCCACGTGGGGAAGTATCATGAGGATCAAATTTGTAATCGTATTTATAGGGTGTCTAATCATCTTTGGTAGTCTCTCCATCGTTCAAGCCGAAAGCGATCGGGGGGGCTATGTTTATTCAATAACGGTGAAGGGCGATATCAACGAGGGCGTTAAGAATTTCATCGAAAGGTCGATTTCAAGGGCGGAGAGCGATAATGTCCCGCTGATAATTGAGATCAACACGCCAGGCGGACTGGTTGCATCTACCGAGGACATAGTCGGGCGGATGCTGAACGCTGAAATCACGATCGTCATGTGGGTCACCCCTCCGGGGGCATGGGCATTTTCGGCGGGCACCTACATCCTGTTGGCATCGAACGTGGCCGCAATGGACGATGGAACGGTCATCGGCGCCTGCGAACCGAGGCCAGCAGAGAACAAGGAGGTCAGCGCAATGGCCGGCTGGATAATGGAAATCGCAGAGAAACGTGGTCGTCCTCGAGATATCGCGGCGGAGTTCGTCCTCCAAAATCGCACGATGGGGCCTCGGGACGCGCTCGATAACGGCGTCATAGACCTAATCGCCTACGATGTGGACGATTTATTGGACTACCTCGGGATGCCCGGGGCGGAGGTAAGGCCCATTGAGATGGGGGTCATCAGCAAAATATTATCCGTGCTCAGCAACCCGCAGGTGGTTCTCATCCTCTTCATCGCCGGATTGTTTGGGATAATCGCCGAGGTCACGACTCCCGGCATAGGCGTTCCCGGGGTGGCCGGATGCATATGCTTGTTGCTCTCACTCTGGGGGCTGCATGTGATTCAGCTAAACTGGGCGGGCATCGCTCTAATCGCTTTAGCGGCGGCGTTGTTGGCTGCGGAGGTATTCACACCCGGTTTTGGGGTTTTCGGGGTCGGTGGGGCAATCGCGTTGATCCTAGGTGTGATGATGATCGGTAGGGAACCCTGGGCCGAGGTCGCGACAGGCGCGGTGAAGGGAGTTCTGCTGGTGTTATTTGGCGCCCTTGTGGCTTTCGTCATAATCGCGAGACGCGCGCTGAAGCGACCCGTGGCGGTGGGCGCGGAGGCGATGTTGGGCGAGGTCGGCGTGGCTGAAACGAACATCGCGCCAAAGGGCCTCGTGAAGGTCAAGGGTGAGCTTTGGACGGCCAGATCGAAAGTTCGCATCGAAAAAGGAGAAAAAGTGGTAGTTAGGAACGTTAAAGGGCTAGAGCTAGTGGTCTCAAGGTACCGCG
>DAOUSU010000073.1 GCA_030627035.1 Hadesarchaea archaeon | reverse complement strand
GAGGAATGCTCCGAGAGTTATAAAAATATTGACCGGATTGCGGCGGTGTCTGATAAAGCGGGGATCGCCCGAAAGGTGGCAAGATTGGTGCCGATTGGTGTTACAAAGGGTTGAGCGATGACCTCAAATCGATTTTCATTTTCGGTACTGCTCCCAACTTCTCTTTCCATCGATGCGCCCAACCTCAAGCAGAAGACCGTTAAAATCGGCTCAATCGGCCGTGGACTCGCGATATTTCGGGTTAAGGAAGTTTGTATTTATAATGACGATGACCCCCACGTGAAAAATCAAGCCGCTGAGGCCAAATTGACATCGATGCTTTTGCGTTACATGGAAACGCCGCAATACCTGCGCAAGCTCCTCTTCAAACGCATGCCCGAACTCCTGTACGCCGGCTTGCTCCCGCCTCTTCGAACACCGCACCACCCGCTTGAGGACGAAAAAAACAGGCCCGGAGACTACCGCGAGGGGGTCGTCGTTGAAGCCAACGAAAACCAGAGCCTGATAGAAATAGGTCTACCTGAAAAAGCTACGGTCGGCAGGAGACTACGGGTTGGCCAGCGCCTGACGGTGAGGCTGGGCAAGCGTTTGGGCGGTGGGCGGATAGCCGTCACACAGGTGACACGCGATGAAATTGATGAGTACTGGGGATATGAAGTCACCCTTGCTCCAAGCATTGCAGCGGCTTTAAATCGGCTGAGGGCGGATTATGTTATTGGAACGTCCCGGCGCGGCAAAAACTTATATGAAGCCGTGCAGGCGATAAAGGATAACAGTCCAGCAAGAGTTGCGGTGGCCTTCGGGGGGCCTTATCAGGGGCTCTTCGAGATCTGCGGGCGCCAGGGCGTCGATGCGGGCAAACTCTTCGACGCCATGATAAATACAATCCCGAGCCAGGGGGCCGCCACCGTTCGAACTGAGGAGGCGCTCGTGGCAACACTTGCGCTCCTAAACGCGCTCGTCGAGGGATAGAATGGGAAGAAAAGCACATCGTCCGAGGCGGGGCTCGCTGGCGTATATGCCTCGCGTGCGAGCTCCCCGACCGATCGCCCACGTGCGGGAATGGCCAGCGGAAGCCAGCCTGCGCCTTCAGGGATTTGTTGGCTACAAGGCAGGAATGACCCAAGTCTTCATGATCGACGACCGCAAGGGTAGCCTGACCGCCGGGCAAGAGATAAACACGCCAGCGACCGTCATCGAGGCCCCCCCTATCACCATTTGTGCTGTTCGCCTTTATGCCTCGGACACGCGTGGGCTCCGAGCAGCTACTGAAGTCTGGGCCAGCGAGCTACCAAAGGACCTCGCGCGCGCGATGAACTTACCTAAAAAATATGACCAAGCGAAAGCCATCGAACAGGCGGAAAAACTCGTAAAGGAGGGAGGGGCTGCCGATGTCCGAGTGCTCGCCTGCACCCAACCCCGCGCGAGCAATGTGCCAAAAAAGAGGCCCGATATCATGGAGATTCGGGTCGGTGGTGGTTCGATCGATGAGCGATGGAACTACTGCAAGGGGATGCTCGGCAGGCAGGTCCGCGCCTCAGATGTCCTTAAGGCTGGGGGGTACATCGATGCGCTCGCCATAACGAAGGGCAAGGGATTTCAGGGACCCGTCAAGCGCTGGGGGATCAAAATTTTGCCCCGCAAAAGCGAGGAGGGACACCGCCAAGTTGGAACCCTTGGCCCGTGGTCTCCTCCGCGAGTCATGTGGACCGTGCCGGCCCCCGGGCAGATGGGTTACCACCAACGAACGGAGTTCAACAAGCGCATCCTCAAGCTCGGGAGCGATGGTAAGGAGGTAACACCGAGCGGCGGCTTCCTCCGATATGGCCCCATCAAGGGGGATTTCATCCTGCTCGCCGGATCGGTGCCCGGGCCGACGAAAAGGCTCGTGTGTCTGAGACAGCCGATCAGATTGCCCACCGGTGCACCAACTTCGCCTCCATCCATTACCCACATCAGCACAGCGTCCCAGCAAGGTGCATAAGATGAAAGTTCACGTCTATTCCATTGAAGGTAAACCGGTCGATGAAATCGAACTTCCCCCTGTCTTCAACGAAGAATTGAGGCCCTATGTGATAAGGCGCGCGGTGCTCGCCCATCAGACGGCCAGGCTCAGGCCTTGGGGGGTCGACGAAATGGCCGGCAAGCGCACGTCCGCTGAAACTTGGGGAAAGGGACATGGAGTAGCTCGGGTCCGTCGCGTTAAGGGAAGCCGGTACCCAGCCGCTGGGAAGGGGGCGTTTGCCCCACACACGGTCGGGGGGAGGCGAGCGCACCCACCGAAGGTACAGAAGGTCCTCCGCGAGCACATCAACCGAAAGGAGCGTCGCATCGCGATCCGTTCATCCATCGCCGCAACGAAGGAAAAAAGACAGGTCAGGTCACGTGGCCATCTCGTGGACGACATCGCAGAGCTTCCACTTGTGGTGAGCGATGAGATCGAGGGGATCAAAAAAGTTGGCAGGATTAAGGAGGTTTTCCACAAACTCGGGCTGTGGCGGGATGTGGAGCGCGTTATCGACAGCAAAAAGGTGAGGGCCGGGCGGGGCAAAATGCGCGGCAGGCATTACCGACAGGCGGTCGGTCCCCTCGTCGTGGTCGGTCAAGATAAAGGAATCAAGCTTGGTGCCAGCAATTTGCCCGGAGTTGAAGTGGTCACGGTAAACAACTTAAATTCCGAACGGCTGGCGCCGGGCGGCGTTCCCGGGCGTCTCACGCTGTGGACAAAATCAGCGATTCAAAAACTCGCCGGGGGATTATTCGCATGAAGGATCCGCATAAGGTCTTGCTCTATCCACAGGCCACCGAAAAGGCTGTGAAGCTACTCGAATCTGAAAACAAGCTCGTGTTTATCGTGGCAAACGACGCCTCTCGTTCGGACGTGAAGCAAGCAGTCGAGTTGCTCTTCAATGTGAGGGTTGATAACGTAAAAATAGAGATAACTCCAAAGGGACTGAAGCGTGCATATGTAAGGCTTGCGCCGGAGTTCATGGCGGATGAGATAGCATCCAAGCTGGGGATGATCTGATGGGAAAGAGGATAAGAGCTCAGCGGGTTGGTAGAGGGAGCCCCACTTACCGCGCCAAATCTTGGAGAGGGCTAGGCGAGGTTAAGCTTCCCCCGGCAGAGGAGACGGCCGAGGCGGCGGTTGTCGACATCCTGCACGACCCCGGGAGGAGCGCCCCCGTAGCGAGGGTAAGGTACGGAGACGGACAGGAGCGCTTGGTGCTCGCGCCCGAGGGGATAAAAATTGGGGACAGGATAACGTGCGGCATCTCGGCTCCGGTTAAGCTAGGAAACACGTTGGCACTTGCCGAGATTCCAGAGGGGACGCCCATCCACAGCCTAGAGGCAAGACCCGGAGATTGTGGGCGTTTCGTTCGAGCTTCCGGCACCTGCGCAATTTTAATCGCCCATGACATCGGTCGAGCGACGGTTCAGCTGCCATCGGGTGAGCTCAGGGATTTCAACCCCCGTTGCCGCGCTACCGTGGGCGTCGTGGCGGGGGGCGGACGCGGGGAGAGGCCGTTCATCAAAGCTGGGAAGCGCCACCATGCCATGCTCGCGAAGGGGAAGCCCTACCCGCACGTGCGCGGCGTGGCGATGAACGTCGTCGACCACCCATTCGGAGGGGGCAGGGGAAAACATGCTGGCAGGCCAAAAACCATAGCGCGAGGCGCACCGCCCGGACAGAAGGTTGGGTTAATAGCGGCGAGGAGAACGGGTAAGAGGTGAGCTCATGCCGAAGAAATTTACCTTTAGGGGGTACGCGATCGAGGAGATTCAGAAGCTTTCGCTCGACGACTTCGCGAATTTATTGCCAGCGCGTCAAAGGCGCTCGCTCGTCCGCGGCCTAACCCCCAGAGAGAAAAAGCTGCTCGAGCGAATTCGGGACGCAAGAAAACTGAAAGAAGACAAGGGCAAGGAGGTCTTGATTCGAACCCATTGCAGGGAAATGGTCATCCTGCCCGAGATGGTTGGCCTGAAGTTCGCAGTCCACAATGGGAAGGAGTTCGTCGTCGTCGAGGTGAAACCAGAGATGTTGGGGCATCGACTCGGTGAGTTTTCCCATCCACGCAAAAAGGTCACCCATGGTACACCTGGCCTAGGCGCGACCCGTAGTTCCCTGTATATCCCGCTGAAGTGATCTGATGCCGAAATTCGGTTATTCCGCCAAGATCGAAGAACCCTGTGCAAGGGCCTTTGGCAAGGAGATGCGGATCTCGCCCAAGCACGCGATGGAGGTCTGCCGGGCGATTCGCGGAATGCGACTAGTGGCCGCCAAGGAATACTTGCAAGCGGTCGCCGCTAAAAAAAGACCCGTCCCATTTAAACGCCATCGAAAAAAGCTCGCCCACAGAAAAGGGGCTAAAGGAAG
>DAOUSU010000034.1 GCA_030627035.1 Hadesarchaea archaeon | reverse complement strand
GTCAACGGTCAACTTCCACCTGAACTAAGCATCCAGTGGAAATAGACCTCGTAAAAACAATATCCTTGCACATTTAAACCTCTTCTTCTTTTGAAATCCAAAACGAAAATTGTTTTGTAAATCGAGAAAGGCAAAAAGGAGTGCCGTGAGGTAACTATATAGCTCGGAAGTGCGAATCCCCCAAATTTGCCTCCATTTTGCAAAAAGAAGCCCAAATCTTGGAGTTTTCCCGATAATCCAGCATTCCACCAAGAAGCTGAAATTAACCTCCTTTTCGCGTTTAGAGTTTAGTTCTTCGGTTTTTGCTTGCGGTAGCTAAACACATACACTGAAAGTAATTTATAAGTGGTTGCAAAAGCACCCAAATTGCCCAAGAGATGAGGTTTATGTCAAGTTGCTTATGGAGGGTGCTAGAAATAATCAGCACCTTTTCTTTTGCTAGGGATTTCCCGACGGTAAAGTCACCTTCGGAGAAATCTCTTTAAGCCCGCATGAACTTCAGGAAATCTCGTTTCGACCTCAGCTTGGCGCATCCATCTTCATGCCCAACCAGCACGGCATCTGCCACGCCAACAAACAGGCCGTTCTCGATGACTCCAGGTATTCGGTTGATTTCCCGCTCCAACTTGGTCGGCCGCTGGATCGAGCCGAACTCGATGTCAACGATGTAGTTGCCGTTATCGGTCACGAAGGGCGTCCCCGCCGAGGTTTGTCTCAACTTCGGCTTCCCTCCGAGCTTCTCAAGCCGCGCGATCGTGTACTCGCGCGCGAAGGGCAGCACCTCGACGGGCACGGGCATTTGCTCTCCAAGTCGCCTTACCAACTTCGTTCGATCAACCACGATTACCACGCGCCGCGATGCGCTCGCGACGATCTTCTCCCGCGTGTGGGCCCCTCCTCGCCCCTTGATCAGGTTAAAATTCGGGTCAACTTCATCGGCCCCATCGAGCATCAGGTCGAGTTTTTTGTGAGCGCTCAGCGACTCCAGCCGTAGGCCGAGCTTGCTTGCCAATCGCTGCGAGGTGGAGGAACTCGGGACAAAAGTTGCCCCCGACCCGAGCCTTGATAGGGCGCGGATCACGTGCGCAACAGTTGTCCCAGAGCCAAGGCCGACCAACATTTCGTCGCGCACAAGCCCGGCCGCCGCTTCTGCCGCAAATTGTTTCCACCCATCAACGTTCAAGCCAGACCCACTAAACTTTCGTTTTAACAGTTAAGAACTTTAAATAGCTCGACCCATATTGAAAAATGGTGGGCCGAGAATGAAGCGCATAATTCCGGCAAGGGACGTGATGATCGGCAATGTGCTCACTGTAGGCCCAAACACCACCGTTGCTCGCGCGGCCAAGCTCATGGCTGAGCGGGGCGTTGGAAGCATCATCGTCGCGAAAAGCCAGAAGCCAATCGGAATTTTAACTGAGCGCGATTTGCTCACGAAGGTCGTAAGCACGAACTCGATGCCAAGCAAGATTCGCGTGGGCGCGATAATGTCGGCGCCGATAATAACGATAGGTCCCGATGTGGACATAACAGAGGCAGCGCGGATAATGGCCCAAAACAAGATCCGACGTCTGCCAGTCGTCGAGCGGGGAAAGCTCATAGGAATCCTCACCGCTAGCGACATCACGGCGATCTCCCCGGGGCTCGCCGAGGTCGTGGCACGCCCCGAGTTACCGGCGCGCGGGGCGATCGAGGAGAGCGTCTGCGAGATCTGCGGCGAGATAACCAGCGCCCTCCATGAAGTTAATGGCATGTGGGTCTGCGAGAGCTGCCGCGACACGATGGGCGGGTAGTTGATCGGATGGCGTGGCGGGACCTGTTTGCGCGGGTCAGCATTAGCGATGTGGTGCAACCCTGTTCCGTTTTCGTCAGGTCAGGTGATCTCGTGACCAAGGCCCGGGCCGTCATGCGCTCGAGCGGCCTCCGAACCCTGCCCGTCATCGATGGGGGGAGGCTGGAGGGGATCATAACCTCCCGCCAGGTGATGCGCATCACCTCAACCCGCTCCAACATCCCGGTTGCTGGGCTGATGTTCCCCCCTCGGCTGATCGCCACACCCGCTGGAGACCTTGCAAAGCTGGCCAAGGAGATGGTGGGGCTCGGGATCTCGAACGTGCCGGTGGTCCAGAGCTATGGGGATAAAACCGTGGTCGGGCTCGTCAGGTTCGACGGAATTCTCAAGCGGTTGGCGGGAGTGATGAAGCCAAGCCTCGTCGTTGGTGAGCTCATGACCAGAAAGGTCGTCACCTGTGGGCCGGAGGATGAGCTTCCTTATGTATGGGACATCATGGAACGAACTCACTACTCTGGCCTGCCGGTGGCGCGCTATAACAGACGCAAGCACACCAATGAAGTGATCGGCGTCATAACACGTTCGGACATCATCCGCTCGGGCACGACAAGGCTCGCAGAGGAGTCGACCAAGGGGAAGGGGCGCTTCCGCAACCCACCCCGCGTGCGGTCGCTCATGCGAACCCCCGCGATAACTGCGACGCCCGAAATGCCCGTATCCAAGGCGATCGACCTCATGCTCGGACGCGGCATCGGACGGCTGCCGGTCGTGGAAGGGGGGGAGTTGGTCGGGATCATAAGCCGCTCGGACGTGATCAAAGCCGCATGCGGGTGACACGATGCGAAGGTTTCCCCACTACAAGTCGCGCGCCCGCGGGCCGCTTGACTTCAGGTCGATGCTCCACCGCAAGGAGGGGAACATCATGCCCATCGCGCGAAAGAAAGTCATCACGATCCCCCCGACGACCCGTATCAAAGATGCCGCCGAGCTGATGGTCAAGCGTGGGACGCGAAGGCTTCCCATAACAAACCCGGGCACCAAACGCCTCATGGGCATCGTCCGAACGCGCGATATCGTCGATTTTCTGGGGGGAGGGGAGAAGTTCATGATCGTGCAGGAGAAGCTTCATGGGAACTTCTTCGCCGCCGCAAACGAACCGATCCGAACGATCATGTCGGAGCGGATAATTCACGGGACAACCGACCAGTCGATAGCGGACATCGCCAGGCTCCTGCTAAGCACGGGTGTTGGTGGCGTCCCCCTCATCGACGAGCGCGAGCAGGTCGTCGGAATGGTCTCTGAACGGGATTTCATCTCCTACATCCCCCCCTCGACTGGGACGCCTGTGAGCTACCACATGACCCGCCATGTCATAACCGCCGAGCCCGAGCTGCAGATCCGCGAGGCTGCCCGGCGGATGATCTCCAGGGGCGTCCGGCGCCTGCCAGTCGTGCATGAGCGAGAGCTGGTGGGGATCGTCACGAGCGTCGACGTGCTTCGATATTTCGGGACGAGCAAGGTCTTCGAGCACATGCGCTCCCAGCGGATCGACGAGGCGATGTCCGTTGGGGTCGAGGAAATAATGACGCGCGATGTGCTGACCGTGATGCCATCGACCGACTTGGGGGAGGCGGCCAAGCTGATGCGCGAGCGGGAGTGCGGAGGCCTGCCAGTTATCGCCAGGAATGAGCTCGAGGGCATCATTACCGAGCACGATCTATTGGAGTTGTTGGTTTGAAGGTATCTGAAGTGATGAGCTCACCCGTGGTGGCGATCAAACCGGTCGAGCCGATCGCGCACGCCAAGCGCCTGATGCTCCGCTACCGCATCAAGCGCCTAGTGGTCATTGACCAAGGGAAGCCCGTTGGGATGGTTTCAATGCGCGACCTCGCCGAGCGACTGGGGCGGGGGGCCTCGACTTGGCGTCGGCGGCCGCTCGACCGTATCCCGATAGCCAGGGTGATGAGCAGGGGGCTCGTGACCGTTTCACCGGGGACCGACGTGGACAAAGCAGCCAAGCTGATGCTCCGCCATGGGATAAGCGGCCTCGTCGTGTTCGACGGAGTGGAGCTCGCCGGGATCTTGACGAAGACGGACCTAACTAGGTGCTTTTCAGAGCGGCTAAGGGGGCGCCTTAGGGTTCGAGAGCTCATGAGCAGCAAGGTCGTAACCGTGAACCGGATGCACTCGCTCTCCCGGGTCGTCGAACTCATGGAGAAACACGGGATAGGCCGGGTTATCGTGGCAGATGGCGATAGGCCGATCGGGATAGTCACAGAGAGCGATGTCGCATTCGCCCAGCTCGAGAGGCCGACGGAGGGGATCGGCCAGCGGAGGGTCAGGTATACCCGAAGGCCGGAGCGTGCTGGCAGGCCGATGCGTCGCTACGTGAAGTACATCGCGCTGCTCACGGCCGAGGACATCATGCATCCAAAGCTCCAGACGATCGGGGTCGAGGGGGATGCCGCGCGGGCAGCTGGACTCATGCTCAGGCACGGCATAAGCGGGCTCCCGGTGGTCGAGGGTGAGCGCTTGGTCGGGATCCTAACGAAGACCGACCTGACCAAGGGGATCGCGAGGTTGGGGGTGTGAAATGAGGGTAAACCAGATCATGAGCTCCCCAGCGATCACGATCGACAAGAACCTGTCGCTGACGAATGCCATAGACCTGATGAGGCGCAACGAGATCTCGCGTTTGGTCGTGCTCCAGGGGGGGCGAATCGTTGGCGTGGTCACCGAAAAGGACCTCGCGCGCGAGCTCGGCTCCACCCGCGCCTATCGTCTGCCTCCCGGGCGGATGCACGTCTCGAACGTCATGTCGACCAACCCGATCACCGTCCCCCCCGATCTCATGGCCAAGCGCGCGGCCGAACTCATGCTCAACCACGGCATAAGCGGGCTCCCGGTGGTTGAGGGCGAAAAATTAGTCGGCGTGGTCACCAAGCTGGACTTCGCCAAGGTCTGCTCCCAGTATGGGGAGGTTTACGTGGGGCAGGTGATGCGGACGAACCCGATGACGATCTCGCCCGGCGACCGAGTTGTTCACGCGCGAAGGCTCCTGCTCGACAAGGACCTGATCGGCCTTCCCGTGGTCGATGCCGGGGAACTCGTGGGGATGCTCACCGTTCGCGATGTGGCTATGAAGCTCGCGGCGTTTCAGGAGGTTGTGCCCGACCGCCATAAGAGCGAGCGCATCCGAAACCTGCTCGTCGAGGACATCATGGCCCAACCGGCTACCTTCACGCGCACCGATGAACGGCTCTCGGAGGTTTCCCGCCTCATGCTCGAGCGCCGATTTTCAAGTCTTCCTGTTCTCAACCTCAAGGGGGAACTGGTCGGGCTCCTGACGAAGACCGAGCTCACAGAGGCTGCACGCGAGCGGCTTTGATGCTTGCGCTTGATTTCGCAATGCTAGGTACCGCCACTTCAAGACTTTACAACTAGACCGCCACGCAAAGGAACGAATATCTCCGAGATCGTGGCTGATTTTTGATAGACTCGCCATAGATAATTATCGTCCGTTTAACGCTATTTGACGCGAAAGACCCGCCAGAGGTGATCCTGCTTTGGAAATTTGATGGGCCTTCCGCTAACCTGCCTAACCTTTCGATTCGAGACGATTTCGCCTATTTCCTGTGCCTGAATTTTTGCGCGTTTTAACGCCGTTAGAACTGCTTGCGCTCTACCGGGCCCCGCGGTTATCAGCAGGCTCCCGGAGCTTATGAGCTGCAGCGGGTCGATCCCGAAGTAAGCACATATCGCCCGGGTCTCCCGCGCCACCGGAATCTTGGACCCCTCGACCTCAAAGCCGACGCGCGAGGCATCCGCAAGCTCGTGAAGTCCTCCCGCCAGTCCTCCCTCCGTTGGATCGTGCATCGCCGTGACACCGACTCGGGCCGCAGTTAGCGCTTCCTTGACGACGCTTATCCGGCGTATGAAGCGCTTTGCTCGAGCAATCAGCGGGCGCCCGAGCGCTTTCACGAGCTCCCGCTCCCGGTCTGCTGCGAGGATCGCCGTTCCCTCGACCGCAGCCGTCTTGGTGAGGATGATCCGATCTCCATGCCTTGCCCCAGCGGAGGTGACGAATCGCTGTTTTGGTGCCTCGCCGACCATCGCCCCGGAGATTATCAAGCGGGGGAGCCCGGGGGTGACCTCGGTGTGCCCTCCAACCAGCGAAACTCCGAGCTCATCGCATGCCGCCTGCACCCGCTTGGTCAGCCGCTTGAGCCGATCACCGCCGAAGCCTTCTGGGGCGAAGAGCGTGGCCATGAACCATCGGGGGGTGGCTCCCGTCGTTGCGACATCGTTCGCGTTTATGTGGACCGCGAGCCAGCCAAGGTCACGGAGGGCGCCGGTGATCGGGTCGCACGAGAGGACCAAGACCCGCCTGCCGCAGTCGATGACGGCCGCGTCGAGCCCAGCCCTTGGACCTACCAGCACCCGCCGATCGCGCAGCCGGAGGTATGGGAGCACCAGCCGCTCAAGCTCGCGTGGGCCAACCTTTCCGACCGGGAGCCTCATTGAAATCGTTATCAAATCGGTTGTAGAGCTATTAACGTCAGGGTTTTAGGTGCTCACGCGAAATTTCTAACGTGCGGCCGTGGTCCAGTCTGGTTAAAGCTGAGTGCTGCCAAAGGACTCAGGCTTCCCATGAGGGCACGGGAAAAGCCTGCTGCGCGGGTTCGAATCCCGCCGGCCGCACCATTAAGATAATGCCAAAAGAGCAGCGGGCCAGGATAGGGAACCCTTGGCTCCTGTGTTAGGGTTTTATTGATACGTGACAGATTTGGATTTGGGCGCAAGTCTGTGAAAGAAAAAGGGATTAGCAAGATCATAACAGCGGCCGTGATAACCATCGTCGTTGTCGTGGCGGGGATTGGCGCCTACTTCCTGATGGAAGCGGAAAACTCACCAAGAGCAGTTTAGAGTGCCTACCATAAATCGAAAATTATTTAAACAAGTAGGCACTACATAAAACCATGTTCGTCAGAAAAAAGCGGAAGGGTAACACCGTTTATTATGAACTCGTCCGAACGGTCAGGCGGCAAGGGAAGGTCAGGCAAGAAGTCCTCAAATATTTCAGCAGTTTGGGCGAGGCCACCGAATACTGCGAGAAACACGGTTTGAAACCGCCAAAACACGAGCTGATCGAACGCCCCCTCGCCTCAAGGATAACGAAAAAGCTCGGGCGACTGAACTCCCTCCGCCCACTACCGCAGAGCACGCTCGAGAGCTTGAGGGAAAAACTCGAAGTCGAGATGACCTACCACTCCAACGCGATAGAGGGCAACCGCCTCACCCTGCGCGAAACGTGGCTAGTGCTCAAGCGAGGAATGACCATAGGCGGCAAGTCTGTGGAGGAGCACTTGGAGGCGACGAACCATCGGGAAGCTATATTACTGTTAAGGGGGCTTGCCCGGCGCGCACAAAACGTAAGCGAAGCTGACGTGCTCAAGTTGCACGCGGTGATACTCGATAAAATCAGGCTGGATGCTGGCCAATACCGCCGGGGGAGGGCGTTCATCGCTGGCGCCAAACACGTTCCGCCCTCGCCAAAACTAGTGCCTGAACTTGTGAAGGAGGTGTTACAAGGGTTGAACTCGGGGTCTGAAGGAATCGACGCGGTGATTTCTGCGTCGCGCCTCCATCACAGACTGGCTTGGATCCATCCGTTCACGGACGGAAATGGCAGGCTTGCGCGCCTGCTCACAAACTTACGCTTGATGCATGCTGGATTCCCACCCATAGTATTGAGAAAACCGGAGCGAAGAGCATACTACTCCGCTCTCGAAAAGGCGGATGCCGGTGATTTGGCCCCATTAACGACTTTTATTGCGAAGCATGTTGAAGAGGCGCTCGATCTCTACTTGGAAGCTGCAAGCTAGGAGTAGTGCCTACCTTTTACAGATTATATGCGTTTAAAGTAGGCATTACTTCTTAAACATGTTATCAAGCGGCAGGTCAACGGAGGCATCAAGGATAAATTCGTTCGGCAGACATGAAACATGGTTGATTATCTTAATTTGGAGGCGTGCAGGTGAAACCCGCGGTGATTGCTGGGATTGTGGTGACGTGTATCGCCGTAGCGGGGGTCGGTGCCTACTTTTAATATTGGGCAAAAACCTTGCCTAAATCTTGCCTGATTCTTGCCTAAAATCATCTGAAAGATTTGAACGAAAGTTTGAACCTATCCGGCCGCACCATTTCTATTTTTCCGATGATTTTGTGGACGGTGTGAATCTTCGATGATAACTCCTCGCAGCGACCCCTAGGGCCGCCACCAGCACCGCCACCCAGAAGATCTCGGTGAGCGATGCGGTTATGGGTGCGGTAACCGTGGCTTCTTCCCCCATCTGGATCGTCGATGTCGTGGTCCCTGCTACATATGGGACGTTGAGCTGTATCTCCCCTCCCTCAACCATTCCCGATATCAGGTTTGGCAAGATGCTGTTCATGAAAAAAGCCAACAGCAACAAAAACGCTATTAACCCGATGACCATCCAAAACACCTTCATCGCCCCGAACCGAACCAAGCGCCTTCCCCACCATCGCTTGGCCCCTAGGGAGCCGGCAATCATGAGGGCCCCGCCGATCATGACCGAGAGTTTAGCCGCAAAGAGGAAGTACCCGACCAACGTCGACGAGATCGGCTGCTCCAAGAGGCTTATGCGGTAGTCGAAGGGGGACAGCGCAAGCTCCATCGCCCCGGTTCCTGCCGTGGCGCTCCACCACGGGCCGAGAAACGGTAACACCAGCATCAACACGCCCGCGACCAAGCCGAACCAGTTCACCAGCGGCAAGCGGGTTTCCGAGGAGCTAATTTTCATCCGAACCTACCCTGCCCCCATCTGTACCTGTAAAGTTACGCCATACACCTCAAATGTTATGTTCATCTCGGTGGGCTCTGGATCGGTTAGAGGGGCTCCCGTGTACGACCCAATTAATGTAAAATTCACCGTTCCACCGGCCGGGACATCCACCTCCGCTTCCTCCATCTGCAGTTGGGTCACTTGTACCCCCCGATCGGATATCGATACGGAGAGATCGGTAATCTTCATTGGCAGTTTGAGGGGGGATGTGAATCCTACCGCCACCCTGATCGTCGTGTCGCTGTAGGTTGGATCCCCGAATGTAAACGGATCTTCTGAGACTCCCTCATCGAATAGCCCACCGAGCATTTCCTTCACCCCATCCATTTCCGCTTGGCTAGGCATCACGGCCGCTCGGAGGTCCCAGTTATGGACCGCAAACGCTGCGATGAATGGTCCGATGAAGAGGGCAATCCCCAGCAGCTTGAGGCCCCAGCCCAATGCTCTTTCACCCGTCCAAATCCCGCTTTAAATCATTCCCTGTCGATAAAAATCTTGAAGTTGAAACAAAGTCATTGTCCAACTAATTTAAATCTCAGTTAGCTTTTCTTTCTCG
>DAOUSU010000083.1 GCA_030627035.1 Hadesarchaea archaeon | reverse complement strand
GCGGTTCCCCAAGAAACCCCATTTACGAAGACTTCGCCATTAACAGGAGTTGTGGCGACGGTAAGTACGGTTGCCCCTGGTGCAGGTCCTGGACGTGTTGCCCAATAGATCACTCCGCCAACGATTACTGCAACAATGACGATTAATGCTATGGCAACGCCAGTTGATATCCCCCTCTCCTTTTTCATTTTTTGCCTCCATTTATTGTATGAATAACCACTTTTAAGACTATCTCTTCCGGTTCTGCGCTAGATTTAAGGTAGTTTTCACCTAAGATATCATGCCCCGTTGGGGGTTTGGAGGCTGGACAGAGATCGGGGCAAAAAACCATAGGAGATGGTAGGATGAATCCAAAATGTCCAGCCTGCGGAGCGGGCTCTTGGAAGGTTGGCTTCAGTCGGAGCAACCGCCGTGTGTATATGTGCAAGTCTTGTGGAAAGAAGTTCAACGAGCGAGCCGGAACGCCGTTCTGGTATCTGAAAGCCCCCGAAAAGGATGTTCTGACGGCCACGCTGCTGTACGTGAAGTACCCTCTGTCGACCTACCAAGTCGCGGAGCTCCTCGAACTCTTTGGGGTCAGGGTTTCGGCATCATCCGTAGGGCGTTGGCCCCAGCGGTTCGGCACTTCAGCGAAGCGCATCGCCAAGCGCTATAAAATCAAGTTCTCGCGGATATGGCACGTGGACGAGAAGTTCACGCCCCACAAGCGCGTTCCATCGAAGCTGTGGAAGCGTGGAAAGCGGAAGTGGGCATACCAGATAACCGTCCTCGATTCCGAGAGCAACGTCGTTGCAAGCTACCTCGCCCCCAGGCGGAGCACCGAGGCCGTTAAGAAAGTCCTGAGGCGGGCGAAGGAGGAGGCTGGCTTCTCGCCCGACATCGTCGTGAGCGATAAATACAACGCCTACGACCGAGGGGTAAACGTGCTCGGCAGGCAAACCAGGCACGTCCGTGCCCATTTTGAGGGGAAGTGGATCCCGTACGGAAAGGGCGCAGTTCTCCTCAGCAACAATCGCATCGAGCGCTACCATTCGGAGATAGCGCCGAAAATTCGCTCCATGCGGGGCGTGAAGAACCTCGAACGTGGCGACTGTTTCTTCCAGATCTATAATTTCTCACACAATTTCTCAAAAAAAGGCAGACTGAGACGAATTTTAGGCCAGCTCGATCTAAAGCTGAGCTTGGAGGGATTGACCAAGTTATTTTACATGGCCAGAGATTTTTGAATTAAACACGCGGCCCGATCGGCCGATTGCAAGTGATAGATAATCCCTTGTTGCAACATTTTTTACCTCAAAGCTACTCCACAACCCGATGGGGTGGACGAGGATTGGCTTCATCAAAACTTCGTGAGACCTGTTGCTTGGATCAAGTCCCATGAAAATTAAGCTGCTTACATCGGTTCACACACATATCAAACTGTAATCTAAATTGGAACATAATTGACGACACAATATCCCGTGTTCAAAACTTAAATACGTAAAAGTCTAGGTTAGTTATAAGGTGGAAAATTGAACGAGTTAAAAGACAAAGTTGCTCTGATTACAGGTGCTGGCTCTGGTATCGGACGTGCAATAGCGACCCTGTTCGCGAAAGAAGGTGCAAAAGTTGTTGTGGTGGACCTAAATGAAGAAAAAGGGGGAGAAACGGTAAAACTGATTGAAAGAAACGGGGGAAATGCAACTTTTGTAAAGGCGGATGTCTCAAGATCATCCGACGCCAAGAATGCCGCAAGCGCCGCAATCGGGAAATACGGTAAACTTGATATTCTATGTAACAACGCAGGGATACCTTCGTTCGGTTCCGTTGTGGAAACAAAGGAGGAAGACTGGGACAGAGTTATTGACATCAATTTGAAAAGTGTTTATCTTTTTTCTAAACATGCTGTTCCAAAAATACTCGAGAATGAGGAAGGAGGGGTTATCATAAATATAGCTTCCGTGCTTGGGCTTGTTGGCTCAAAAGGCGAAGCCGCATATTGTGCATCGAAAGGAGGGATCATCTCGCTCACAAGGGCCATGGCGCTTGATTTCGCGCCCCAAATACGCGTCAACTGTATATGCCCCGGTTCTGTTTTAACCCCCATGCACGAACGCGTCATGAGATCAAGAGGACTGAAACCTGGAGAAGCGTCAAATGTGCCTTTGAAAAAAGTGGTAAAACCTGAAGAGGTCGCATATGCTGCCCTTTATTTGGCGTCGGACAAAGCTTCCTGCGTGACCGGAAGTTGCTTGGTAATCGACGGTGGGTGGACAGCAGAGTAAATCCCTCGAAAACAAATAGATCCTGAGTTCGCTTCTTATTTGCACTTGTCTCGAAGACACAAATGAAGTCTCCGCGCGATCAGCCTGAAGAAATGCCTTCACGTCACAATGAATTAGTTTTATTATTCATGTGATATCTTGTACGCCTTCATTCAATTGATAGTGAGTTCAAAAACTACCTTTTTTGGTTCTATCTCCAACCTCGAATATTGTAGTATTCGGCGAGATAAGGTTCGATATTTACGATTGCAGCCTTGCCCGCCAAGTATCGTGGCACTTCTTTAAAACGCTTGGGTAAAAAATCGTTATCAAACCCGATTCCCGCCCTTCGGTTAAACGCCTTCTTAAGGTTGACTAGTTTTGACCCCAATTTTAATAGCTCAGCCAAGGTTCTCCTTTGACCGGTAACGGCATGCAAAAGCTTTGGGATATATTCGGGCGATAGTTCTCCGAAATACGGAGCAAATCCAAAATAGCATGCTACGAGACTTTCGATGACCTCGACCAAATTTTCGGTGACTACCATGGCATGGGCAATATCTTTTGGTGTTGGTTTCTTAACCCGAGGGATACCCAACTCCGCCGATCCTTTCTCTATCATAGAGAGGGGATCGGAGAATCCTCGCCCATGATCGGGCCCATATGGACATACCGAGTACATGATGCTGTAGCCCAGACTTGCCCTGGGATCGTGCATCGGGACGACATCTCCCTTCACCTGCGGCATGTAATTCTCTGAGCCCTTCCCGATGATCTCGGTCGTCCTCTTGGGCCCCTCCGCCAGCACGTTGCCAAAACCCCTTCGCCCGGCTATCATCCGCACCAATTCTATTACCGCGTCTGCGTCACCCCAATCGATTTCCATGCCGAGGTCCTCCTTGGTTATCAGGCCCCGCTCGTAGATTTCCATGGTGAACGCGATGAGAGTTCCAGCGGTTATAACATCAATCCCGCTTCGATTTGCGATGTCGTTAGCTTTTGCCAAGGCCTCCAGATTACAGTTCAAGCACAAACTTCCCAACGCTGCGATCCCCTCGTATTCTATTCCCCTTCCCGCCTCCTCCATGGCATAGGGGCCCTGTCTTACTTTGACGATTCTCTCACAGCCCACTGGACAACCATAACAGGCCCTCCGCCCGATTTGTATCGTTTCCTTCATACGCTTGCCGCTCAACCCCTCAATCTTCTCAGATTCCCAATCGCTTTTCAGCCAATTTTTTAGTGGGAGGTCATTTTCCCCAAGTGGGTAAGCCGTACCGTAATCCATGAGGTTTCTTATGCCCTTCTGACTCAACAGGTGACTCGTTATTTCCTCTCGTAGTTCCGAAAGCATTTTCTCGTTGTAAACCTCAGGCGGGTGAGAACCT
>DAOUSU010000058.1 GCA_030627035.1 Hadesarchaea archaeon | reverse complement strand
TTTCACCACATACTATAAATACACTTATGCCTCTATCCTATTAAGGAATTGGGTGTACGGTTCTGCACTAGTTTTAAGGTAGCCCAATCATAAGAAAACATGCCCCGTTGGAGGTTTGGAGGCTGGACAGAGATCGGGGCAAAAAACCATAGGAGATGGAGGGATGAACCCAAAATGTCCAGCCTGCGGAGCAGGTTCTTGGAAGGTTGGCTTCAGCCGAGGCGGCCGCCGTGTGTACAAGTGCAAATCTTGTGGGAAGAAGTTCAACGAGCGTGCTGGAACGCCGTTCCATCATCTGAAGACGCTCGAGAAGGATGTCCTGACGGCCACTTTGATGTACGTGAAGTACCCGCTCTCGACATACCAAGTTGCGGACCTCCTCGAGCTCTTCGGGGTCAAAGTCTCCGCTTCCTCGGTTGGATGATGGCCCCAGCGGTTCGGCCATTCCGCGAAGAAAATCGCTAGGCGCTACAGGATCAAGTTCTCAAGGATCTGGCACGTGGACGAGAAGTTCACGCCCCACAAGCGCGTGCCATCGAAGCGATGGAAGCGTGGAAAGCGAAAATGGGCCTACCAGATAATGGTCCTTGATTCTAAAGGCAACGTCGTTGCCAGCTACCTTGCCCCCGAGCGGAGCACAGAGGCCGTCAAGGAAGCCCTGAGGCGGGCGAAGGAAGAGGCGGGATTCCCACCCGACATCGTCGTAACTGACAAGTACAACGCCTATGATCGCGGAGTGGTTCTGCGCCAGGTTTAAGGCAATGTGTTTTGAAAAGGAGCTAAAAATGCCTTGTTTTGAATTTAAAATCGATATAGCGGAGTTTGCTGTAATGGCATCTGAAGGGCGAAAAAAGATTTTAAAAGCTTTGCTACGGATTTAAAGCCCAATTTGCGGAGATCAAGTTCTCCTTTGCCCCAAAATTAACGCCGCCCCTTCCTTCAAGAGCCCCTGAAGCACGTCCACCCATGCCGTGTCAAACCCCTGCTCATCGCTCGGCCTGAACTTTAGGGAGAGCCTATCGCGTGCCTCTCGGATGAACTCCTTTACCCTTTCTTCCTTACCCCCCTCATCGAGAATGCATTTGATTACCGACAATTCGCTTCCGGACTCGATGGAGGCAACCATGCCCCCCAGTGCAAGCAGATACCCCCTGTGAAATTCATCACTGGGGTCGAATTTTCCCTTGTTTTGTTCGAGCCATTCCCCCGCCTTTTTAGCATCCTTCTTTCTGAGCGCATCCACAAAGGGGGTTAGGTCCAATTCCAGTGGATCACCGAGGAGTGGTTGATGGGGCCACAAAAGCGACTCGCCTCACTCGCGTATCGTTTCCAAGACGCTAATTGCATTCCATATCATCGTCCTTGTGTGGATTGGCATATTTGGGTCGTTGCTTATCTCATCGAGAATTATCGCTGCAGATGCGGCCTTAACTACAGGATCTCCTTTCTTGAGCAGGGCCTCTCTAGCTTCACTTGCAGCCCTCCGGATATTGCGGGGCACGGAGGTATCCTCTGCCATGCGCGCCATCATCTCCGCTACCTGTTTTAGCTTGGCATCCGAATGCACTGCCACCACCCGATCGCATAGCCAATCCACTAATCTTAAGAAAGACCCCTCATAAAGGGTTTGGGGTGTGGGGTGGAGGACGAAAGAATATCGAAAATGGCTGGGATGCTCTTGGCGGGGGGAAAGATGCTCCCGGTGCACTGCGGCACCTGCAAGGGGCCCCTTTTCGAATTTAAGGGAAAGGTAGTCTGCCCCGTGTGCGGCGAGAAACCCACAAGAGTTAAAGCGGAAGGCAAACCCAAGGAAGCTCCACTGGGTAAAGTTGAAGGCGTTTTGCGGGCTAAGCTCAACACACTGGCCAAGCAACTCGAGGAGGAAACCGACCACGCAAAAACTTTGGAGCTGCTCGATCGCATCAAATCCATCCTAGATGCCCTTGAAAAATTAAAGGCGAGGTAAGGCATTGCGAAGAAAAGCTATCCTAAAGACGCTGAAGGATGCCGGGGGCCCAATCACCATCGATGAGCTTTCCCAGCGGACCGGAATCGACGTTGTGCACTTGCGGGTTGATCTTTTCAGGCTGGCGGAGGAGGGGAAGGTCGAGCGCAGGCAGCGGGACAACAAGCCCGTGTGGACGATAAAGGTGAGCACGGTCCTTGAACGGCGCTATGAAAAGCTCTCTAAAAAATACGTGCCTTGACCATTCACGGACATAGCAGGTTATCTGTGAGGGATTAGGAGCACGGCAAAAATAGCGGACAAAAAAATACCGTCGAATACGCCGGCCCCACCTATGCTTGCGAGGACCTGCCCTCTCCAGCCCAACAGGTTTGGCAGGTTGAGCAAGTCGGCCCCCAGCAAGGTGCCCGGCGAACCTGAAATATACGCTATTTGTGGAGAGGGATATCCCCTCCCCCTGCCTGTTATCAGGGCGCAAGCTGCGGCAACCAATGGTGGGATGAAGAAAGGAACGGATACCCCGCTTTTTGTTACGCTTGAAAAATAGTTCGTGACTAGTGCTACCACAATCACGGATGCTCCAACACCGCTCAGCGCGTATCCATCCTTTTTCAGCATGCCGAATATCAAATAAGCGGAAATCGCCACATGCAAGATACACCCGCCAAAATTCAGGGCTATCATCAGCCCATCTGCCGAATAGACAGGGATGTTTACGATACTGCCAATAAGCGAGAGCACCAAGAGCAAGGATGCAGAAAAGGGGGGTATCCCCACTCTTTCCAAAGCACTCTTGCTTGCAAACAGAAAAAGGTAAATGAACGCTAACGGTAGCAAAAAAAGAAATAAAAAGATCGCGAGGCCCAATGGGAAAAATAGCAGGTAGCCCCTTATGATACCATCTTTGTATTGCCCGAGGGTAAAATAATCATTTCACCTATCGTGACGGATGTTTGAGATTGGGTTATCTCTACAAGGCCGTCAAAAGTAATGTATAAACTGTTTAGGCCACAATTCTTTCCCGTGAATAAATCCGAGGACTTGTTTTTGTGTGGAGGTGATGCGGTTGTGGCTCGACATCATTAGAATCCTCGTGCCCGGCATCTTGCTGGGTCTTGTGGTGGGCAAGCTGGTCGTCAGCAGGCCCTATTACCTCAGGCGGGTGCTTCCCCGCTTCTGGATTCCAATCGCACGGAGGATGCACAGGCGTAAGTGGTGCAGGGTAATCTCGATTGGGCTGGCATTTGCTATCGCATCACTCTTCCTTGCCACGATTATCGGGGGGGCTCTCCAGAGGGCTGGAGCTGAATTGGTCTCGGAGGAGGAGTATCCATTTTACGCCATCCAGAAGACATACCCGATACTGCTGCTCGTGATCGTCAATGTGGTGCCGATTTTTGAGGAGTGGATCTTCAGGGGGATACTGCTTGAGGAAATTGCTCGCCGCTCCCGCTCCAAGTGGCTAGGGATTGTGTGTTCCGCCCTGATATTCGCCGTGTTACACCTCGCCAACCCGGGCACTTACCCCGCAATTATCATACCTATGTTTGGTGCCGGCCTCCTGCTCGGCGCTTGCTATTTGCTCAGCGGACTGGGGGGAGCGATCATCGCCCACAACGCTTACAATACCATCTTAGTGACTCTCGGGCTTTGAGGCCAAACATTAGGCCTTTCGAACTCGTCGCGCGCATGCCTAGTTTGGTAGCGATACCTATCTACCGAGATTGCCGTGCTGCGATTACCGCCTGACCAACCGAGATGCCCCCATCGCCTGGCGGGAGGAGCTCATGCTGGATAAATTTTAGACCAGCCCTCTCCACTTCCCTGCGCACCGCCGCCGTTATCGCACGATTGCAGAACACGCCACCCGAACCGCCAATTGTGTCTATCCCCCTCGAGGAAGCCGCCTCGACCGCGATCGTCGCAAGCCCCCTCGCTATCGCACGCTGAGCCGCTGCAGCGATATGCCTTCGGCCTACGCGCGCGCGAAGGGCATCGAGGACATCAGTAAGGAGTTGAGCGGTATCGACGACCGTTGCTCCATCGGCTCTTTTGATCGTCGGCTCGAGTTTTACCCGTTCGGCCTCGCCATTGTTCGCAGCCGCCTCGAGTTTAATCGCTGGCTCGCCCTCGTAAGTTCGCTCGCTACAGATGCCGAGCAAGCAGCTGACCGCGTCTAGCACCCTGCCACAGCTGCTCGTTTGGAAGACGTTCAGGTTGCGCTCGAGCTGCCGGAGGACGACGCGTACCTCACGCCTTCCGTATCTGAAGCCGCCGGCGCAGAACTCGCTCAAAACTCGCTCTAGCTCCTCCCCCTCGAGGCGCTGCCAGAGGATCCCGGCAACCATTCGCGCCGGAAATCTTGTAGCAAGGTCGCCGCCCGGCATGGGCTGTCTTTCAAGCCCACCAACCCGCTCAAAGGAGCCATAATTAGCGACCATGACCTCGCCACCCCAGACCGTACCATCGCCCCCATATCCGACGCCATCCGCCGCGATGCCAACCAATTCCTCAAGTCCATGCTCCGCCATGAGCGAACAGAGGTGAGCGTGATGGTGCTGGACGGCGAAAGTTTTGGCCCCAAATTCCTTCGCCATGCACGAAGCTATCCTAGTCGTCGCATAGTTGGGATGCAAGTCGTGGGCAACCGCGTCCACGACCTTCAAATTCAGCAGGTGCATCAGGTGCTTGCCAGCGGCCTGCATGTACTCGAGTATTTCAACCCGGCTCGTGTCGCCCACGTGCTGGCTGACGAAACATCGATCGCCAACCAAAATCGCCACCGTTAGGTTTAGCTCCGCCCCGACCGCAAGCACCTTTTGTTCACCCTTAAATGATAGCCTTACCGGCTCCGGCACGTAGCCGCGAGAACGCCTGAGAAATGTTGGCTTGCCCCCAACGGACTTCACCACGGAGTCGTCACAACGATTAACTATTATCCGATCGTGAAGCAGGAAGTAGTCGACCGCACCCCCCAGGTTTACCATCGCCTCCGCATTGTCGATGAACATGGGCAAACCGGAAAAATTGGCGCTGGTCATCACGTATGCGGGATCCTCGCCGTGACGCAGAAGGAGGTGATGAATCCCTGAATATGGCAGCATGACGCCAATTGAGTCCAGCCCCGGCGCGACGAGCTCGGAAAGCGAGTAACCGGGCGAGCGCTGGAGCACGACCACAGGCCTGCGGTAGGAGGTGAGCAATTTTTCCTCATCCTCGCTTACCTCCGCGAATGTCCGGATTACCTCGAGGCTCCTCGACATCACCGCAAAGGGTTGTTGGGGGCGATTGAACTCCCTTCGAATGCGGGCGAGAACCTCGTCGTCGGTTGTCTTGGCAGCGATGTGGATGCCCCCTATCCCCTTTATCGCCACGACATTTCCCTCGTCAAGCAGCCTGGCCGTTTCGCGTATTGGATCGGCCGCGTCGATACTGCCCCCATCGGCAGCATAGAGCTCCATTCGCGGGCCACAGGCCGGGCAGCAAGTCGGCTCTGCATGATAGCGCCTGTCCGCTGGGTTCTGGTACTCATGCAGGCAATTCACGCAAAACGGAAAAGATTTCATTGAAGTGCGGGGGCGGTCGTAG
>DAOUSU010000040.1 GCA_030627035.1 Hadesarchaea archaeon | reverse complement strand
CGTACGAATATTTTTTCACCTTCATCCTCCCTTTTGTTTTGCAACATTGAACTAAAAAAGTTTACGGTTTACGGGGGGTTGTCTAATAAATCGGATTTTTACGTAATTCCAGCCCAAATTACACCAAAGGAGGCTGAGCCGAGGCGTGGGGGTGAACTCAGAGTGAGCTCACATGAGATCCCAAGGTTATTGGAAATCGTACCACGCCTCAAAAGCAAATGAGAAGCGAGGGGTATTTAGACTTTGCAGGCGGGTCGTGAGGAAACTCGGCCCGCCTTGGCAAGTTTCCAAGCGCGGGCGCCCGCCCGAGCATCAGCCCAAGGAGTACGCCGAGATAGCCATCTACCGGAAGCACTTCCATATGGTCCTCAGGGTGGCTGAGGGGGATACCCCGCTGGTCCTCGGCAAGCGGGTGGACCACTCGGATATCTGGTGGGGTCTCCAGCGCATGCCTGTAGGATACGTGGATCGTGCCATTGAACTCCTGTTCGAACTCATCATCGAGCTATTTCCACCTGATTTCTTCATCCCGGATGCGAGCGGGGTTCAAACCGATCGATACAGGAAGCGCAAACGTCCCAGACTCAGGCCCAAGGACAAACCCCCTCCAAATAGGCTAAAAGGGCGAGAAAAACGCCCCTCCGAGGAGCGGGAGCACATAACCCTGAAGCTCCACCTGCTGGTTGGTTGTTGCAGGGAACCAGGGCTTCTCCCGGTCCTCAGAGCGAGGATCACTCGTGGGTACGCCCACGACTCCCCTCAGCTCAAACATCTGATCGGAAAATTTAAAGGTGAGGGAGAACCGTTCCCTGCCGACGCGGGTTATGACTCAACCGACAACTACCTCCTCGTAAAGGACCACGGGTTCATCCCAGTGATCAAACTCCGGAAAGGGGAACCCAAAGGACTCATAAGGCGAGAGATGTCGAAGAGTTTCGACATGAATAGGGAGATCTACAGGTACCGAGGGTTGATCGAGGGGGTGTTCGGAGGAACGGAAACGAAATACGGAAACCGCACCAGATGCAGGCTCCCGAAGTCCAGGAGAGTCGATTGCCTGCTCATGGTCGTCTCCCACAACCTGTGCACTTACATGCGCGCCGTCGCGCTAAAAGAACTCAAAATTTATATTTTGCTCGGATTTATTAGACAACCTCGGTTTACGGAATAGGGAAAAGCCATTGCCCCCGAGAAACGAGCGGATGGCGGGGAACGAAAAATCCGTTCAACCCCTCTGTTTCCGTGTTTTTCCCTCTATTTCAGATGTTTTTCGATGATCACCCGATAATCTAGTTCAGAATAGAAATCTAAATATGATAGAAAACCAAAAATTTTCGGGATGATCATGATAACGGTGAAACTCACCCCCTACAGGAAAATAGAAGAAGTAAAGTGGGAAGAGGGAATAACGGTGGGTGACATCTTCAAAAAATTCAAATGGACTCCTTCTTCAGTTCACACGTTTGTAAACGGGCTTCCCGTCGGTGGAGACAAAAAGCTAAAAGATGGGGATACGCTGATTCTTTCTCCCATACCTGGGGGAGGATGAAGCCACGACACCAGACCATAATTCAAATTCTCCTCTGGATTAGCTATTTAACGCCACGGGGTTCGTGTTAGACCATGGTGCCCCTCACGTTCCCGATATAGCGATCTCTCCTGCTCTCGTACTGGAGCCCTTTTGCACCTCAGCGGCTTACCTTCGTGCCGTAATTCCTCATTATTTCTGAACAGCATTGGTTTAAGGGAGTGGAACTGATCAAAGCGGAGAAAGCATGGCTTCCTTTTTTCGCTCGTCCAGACACTTTTATATCCGACATTTCGCAAGTTGGAAATGGGATTCAATTGCCGATCACCGTAAAATTTTTTTACAATTTCCGCGAGGCGACCGGGAAGGATCGAATCGAGATTGCAGGGACAAAGGATGTCAGGTCATTGCTCAATAAACTCGTGGAGAGATTTGGGCAAAAGCTAGCCGAGCAACTGTATGAGCCCGAGAGGGAAAAATTACGCAATACGGTTAACATCCTCGTGAACGGACACGGCATAATGACCCCTCACGGATTGGGTACTAGGCTAAATGATGGCGATGTCGTGGCAATATTTCCTCCTGTTTGTGGGGGTTAGCTTATGCCAAGCGAGTTCGAACGATACAGTCGCCAGATGATCATTCGTGGCTTTGGCGAGGCCGGACAGCGCAAGCTAAAGGCAGCCCATGTTATCGTGGCCGGGCTCGGCGGGCTCGGAAGTCCGACATCCATGTACCTAGTTGCTGCAGGGGTAGGACACCTGACGATCATCGATGCCCAGCGAGTGGAGCTCAACAACCTCAACCGACAGGTGTTGCACTGGCACCTCGATGTCAAACGGTCAAAAGTCAGGTCCGCGATCGAAAAACTGCAGGCGATGAACCCCTCCGTTGAGATCGATGCCAAGCTCAAGAAGATAACGCCAAAAAATGCCGATGGGTTGCTAAGGGGTGCAGATGTCGTTGTCGATGGAATGGATAACTACCGAACCCGATACCTGCTTAACGAGGCGTGCGTGCGTGCTGGGAGGCCCTTTGTTCACGGGGCGGTGGAGGGATTCGTTGGACAGCTCACGACCATCGTCCCCGGGAAGGGCCCCTGCCTCAGGTGCATCATACCCAAGGAGCCGCCCAGAAAATCCGTATTTCCCGTGCTCGGAACGACGGCCGGGGTCGTGGGCTGCTTGCAGGCAATGGAAACCATCAAGCTCCTGACCGGGATCGGCAGGCCACTGGTCGGTCGAATTCTCTTCTTCGACGGGGAAAGCGCGAACTTTGAGGAAATCGAGGTTCGTCGCAATCCCAACTGTCCAGTTTGTGGTGGTGTCTAGTGCCGGATGTTGGAATCCATCGGAAGGGCGAGGTTGACTTGCCCGTGCTCCTCCAAAAATTGAAACGTGAACTCGGGGGAAGGGTCGGTGCGCTGGGCTGCTTCGTGGGCGTCATCCGTGGCACCTCGAAGGATGGGAAGAAGGTAAAGTACCTCCACTACGAATGCGAGGAAGAAGCGGTCAAAGAACTCGAGCGAATAGCGGCCGACATCGAAAAGGTTCCCGGCATCCTAAAGGTGATGATCCACCACGTCATAGACGATCTGAAACCGGGCGAGGATGCCATCTACATCCTGGTGGCGGGTGAGCATAGGGCTGAAGTCTTTTCGGCGCTGCCTCGGATCATGGACCGCGTAAAGGCCGAAGCGCTGATATGGAAGAAAGAGGTTACCGAGGCTGGAGAGTACTGGATTCATGAAACAGCGGGAAGATAAAGGACCGAGAAATTTGTGCCCGAATTCGAAGCATCGCAAGGAAGTTTTGAAAATGTTAAGTTTGGACAAGATTCCAAATGGGGTAGCGAATGAAACTCCTAAGTGATCTTATCCGTGCGGTAAGCGGAAATGAGGCCCCAGTAAGAGATGTTCGGGTCGGGATCACGTGGACGGGCGTACGGGGCAAACGCTGCGGACTCGGCAAGACTTACGTCAGCCCGGCCACGGCCCATTGCCGCATCAGGAATTTTGGGAGGTTGACCGAAAAAACGACCCTAGAACTGGCGGAACACGCCAAATCTTGGCATTTGGTGGAAGCGAGCATAGGGGTGGCCGCGATAAATTCGATGGTCGAACCCAAGGGTAAGCGAGGCATCAACGCACTTGACCTTCTCGTGGAAGAAGGTAAGAACAAGAGGATTACGGTGATTGGGGCGTTCCCGAAGCTCTCCGAGCTGAAGGCGGTCTCGAAGGAGCTATGGGTCTTGGAGATGGACCCTTATTTGGTTGATCCAGACGCAGGGATATTGCCAGCCACTGCCGCTGAATCTAAAATACCCCAAAGCGATCTAGTGGCGATCACTGGGTCCGCTCTCGTAAACAAATCCTTGGAGCATTTGCTGGAGTTGAGCAGGGATGCTTACACAATTGTCTTGGGGCCGAGTACCCCAATGTCTGAGGTCTTGTTCGACTACGGAGCCGACTTGCTCGCTGGCGTCGATGTGATCAAACCCGCGGAGATAATGAAGAAGATAGGCCAAGGTGGGGGGATGGTAAGTCCAAAAAATTGCAAGGGCGAGATCGAATTCGTGGTGATGGAGAAGTAGTCCAATGGTGCTAGCGGGACGCTTACTAATCAGAGGACCTCAACTTCCCCTTCTCCGCTGACCATAACGCAAAAGTCCTTGAGAGCTTTTCTGCGTTTGAGATTTCTTCCTCCGAGCGTTTCCGTTATCAGCCTCACCAGCTCGGAATAATTACGGGAGATTTTAATCCTCTTCTCATCGGCCTTTCTAAACACTTTTTCAGAAACATCATAGATATTGGCCCCCACCTGCACATCTACTTTAATCGGCCACTCGAAGGTTTCAATCATTTTCAAGGTGTTTTTTGCTTTCTCCACATTTTGTTCAGCAATTTTTGCGATGGAGCTGATGTTAGACCTGCTGGTATGCAGCTCCTCTGCTATCTCCGCCAAGCTCCTCCCTTCTCTTCTCCTTTTGAGTACCTCGAACTGCCTTCTGGTGAGGTGGGTTTCCTTAATGTTAACCATTTTTAGTTCACATTAGCTATTTATCAAGACTTTTATTAAATAGGTGTCGTTTGGAGCGTGAGTTTTGGCTGGGGACTGGATGTTTAAACGTGAACGATTGATCGGCCTGTGCATGGCCTTGGCTGTGGGTTTGATTGTTTGGTTCTCCCCCGCGCCAACAAGCCTGTCGCTCGAAGGACAAAAGAGCCTCGCGATTTTTCTCACAGCTTTACTTCTGATTCTCACGCGACCGATACCTGGGGGCCCCGCGGTGTTAGCTACGCTCGTTGCCGCTGCCCTGCTGGGTGTCACTGGGGGAAAAAATACCGTTGCGGCCGTGTTTGCAGGTTTCTCCTGCTCGGCGTTTTGGATTATAACCTCCGCTTTCGTGATCACGATAGCGATCGTTCGCAGCGGGTTGGGGCGGCGGATAGCCTATACGCTGATCTCGAAAATAGGGGGGAGTAGCCTGGGACTCGGCTATGCCCTAACCCTTTCGAATTACGCAATTAGTCCTGCCACTCCCTCGATTACCGCTCGAGGCGCAGGGATTGCCCTCCCAATCGCGCGCAGTTTTTGCACGGCCTTTAAGTGGAGGCCCCATTTCAGCAAGTACATCTGCTTCACCTCATCGATGGCGACTTATACCACAGCGCTAGGATTTATGACCGCTTCCACAAGCGGGCCCATAGTCGCGGCGTTCGCCTCAAGTATTTTAGGGGTTGAAGTTTCGTGGATAGCGTGGGTTATCGCTGCCCTGCCAGCAACTCTCGCGCTGCTCTTGCTCCAGCCGTGGCTCATCCATAAACTTTACCCACCCGAGCCCGCGCTGAGAAAAATTCCTCGCGCCAAGAAAATGGCAAACAGCAAACTCCGGGAGATGGGTCCGCTTTCGCACCAAGAGATGATCACGCTTGCAGTGTTCGTGTTGGTGATCGCGCTTTGGGCCACGCAACTCTGGCACCACATCAGCGCTTCGATTGTCGGGCTGCTGGGGATGGTAGTATTGATGCTGACCAACGTTTTAAAACCGGAGGACTTGCGAGATCTCAACTTTAACATCCTCCTCGCTCTAGCCGGGTTCTACTCGTTGTCCTCGATCGTTGCCGCCAGCGGTGGATTCGAGTGGGTAGCACAAACGGTTGCTGGCCCGTTGAGTGTGCTGTCACCCGCGATATTCATAGCTCTCTTCGGCGTGCTGCTATGTTATCTCCACTTCCCCTTCATGACCACAAGCATGATGGCGCTTTCGATCGTCCCCCCAATGTTTGCGATAGCGCTCGGGGCGGGGGCCCCTCTGATGGTCATCGCCCTGTTTTCGGGAATTCTGGTTAACGGGTGCGCCCATTTTGTCCCCACCCACCCAGTCAACTGGGCATTCTACGAGATGGGTACTTTCAAGACCTCGGAGCTCCTAAAGCTCGGGCTCCTCCTCTCCACGCTCAGCATGTTGTTGGTGCTCGCATCCGTCCCATTTTGGGGCCTTATCGGCATTTAGGGTTCACAAGTACTTCGGTTTGAAATAGGGCTTTTCTTCCCCAGCGCACACCAGACACAATATTTCTCCATCCCGAACCCTAGCTTTCTCTTCCCGGATGCTTTCCCCACACTTTTCACAAAAGACTATTTTAGTGGGTGGCCTCATCGGGGGTACGGGTTCCGTTAACTTGATCTTCTGCACCCGCAGGAGCTCCTTGCTGGGAATTTTGAGAATTTCGAGCGCGTGGCGAGCGTGGTGAGTCGTTATCTCCCCGAACTTGCGCCGCTGCCTTAAACTCACGCTTCGCTTCGAGTGCGCTACATCTTTCCGCTGAAATTCTGGGATGATCATCACGCGGACCGCCCGCTTGGTGCCGAGATCGATAAAGCTGGCCGCCATCTTGCTGTAATCCTTGATGAGGAGGCGGCCGTTACCCACCGTGCACCCCGTTAGAAATTCGATTGCATCGGGCAGGCATCGGCTGGTCTCGGCTATCACGTAAAGGTCGGCTTTTTTTAGATCACGAATTTTGAGGAAATCTTTCGCGGCTTGAACCATTTTTATCCCGTAGGCTACCCCTGGCTCGGCGCTTCCCCTGAAAGAGATCAACTCTTTAAGCACGCTTTCCATGTTTGCCCTATTTTCCTTGGTTTTTCCACCAATTTTAATTTACGCTTAGTGCAACAGCATGAACAAAAAGTTTATGTTTTTACCCTGTTTTCCTTGCTTGGGGTCTCTGGTGAAAAGGGTGAAGGTGGAAGACGCCGTTGGGGCGCCCCTAGCTCACGATGTTATCAGCTACGGGCCCGGGCTCAAGGCCGTCCTGTTCAAGCGTGGGCACGTGATTCAGGCGGGAGACATCGGGAAGTTAAAAGATGCTGGAAACTACTTCGTCTACATCGCTGAAGCTGGAGGGATGGAAGGAGTTCATGAGGATGAGGCGGCCCTGAGGCTTGCCCGCGCCTCGATGGGGGAGAACCTTTCCCACACAAAACCCAACAAGGGGCGAGTGAATTTGATTGCCGAAGTATCCGGGCTCCTGAAAGTCAAGCCCGATGTCGTCAAGAGGGTCAACCTCATAGACGATTTTATCCTCGTTACCCGAACGAACAACACCGGCGTGAGGAAGGGGGAAATCGTCGGCGCTGCCAAGATAGTCCCGCTGACCGTGGAAGATGAACGAATGAGGGGAGTTGAGCAAATTTTGGAGGGGAATAAACCCGCCCTCCGAGTAGTTCCTCCGAAAATCAAAAAAATTGGAGTCATCGTGACTGGAACCGAAGTTTACGAGGGGAGGATAAAGGACGCATTCGTGCCCGTCCTGGGGGAGAAACTAGGGAACTACGGTCTCGCCATTCATGAATCAGCCGTCTTGCCGGATGATGAGGAGAAGATCAGGGAAAAAATCCTCGAATTCAGGGAGGGGGGCTGTGAACTAATCTTGGTCAGCGGCGGGATGGCGGTTGATGCAAAAGACCTTACCCCAACCGCGATAAGGAACACCGGCGCCGAGGTCATCTCCCGCGGGGTCCCCACCTTCCCCGGAGCGATGATCATGCTCGCCTACCTTGATGACATCCCGATCCTCGGGCTCCCCGCATGCGTGATCCCCGACAAACGAACCAGTTTCGACCTCCTCCTGCCACGAGTCCTTGCCAAGGAGAAAATAACCCGAGAGGAGCTTGCCGAGATGGGGCACGGTGGGCTGCTGTGATCGGTGCGGTAATCCTGGCTGCGGGCGAATCCCAGAGGATGGGGGAACCGAAGCTTCTCCTTCAAATCAGGGGAAAGCCGATAATCGAGCTGGTGATAGATTCTTTCAGAGGTGTGGTCGGAGAGATCGTGGTGGTCTTAGGGCATGCGCCGGAAAATTTGATCCCCATTTTGGAAAAGCTCGGGGTGAGGTGGGTGGTGAACGAAAATTATCGCGAGGGAATGACATCATCTTTTAAAAAAGGTCTCAAAGAGCTCAAGGGTTGTGGGGCGGTCTTCCTCGCGCTGGGGGATCAGCCGTTCATAGGTCGAGATTTTCCAAGCAAGGCAATGGACGCTTGGAGGGCGGGTGCAAAAATTGTGAACCCCGTGTACAAGGGGAAGAGGGGACACCCCGTCCTGTTCGACCAGAGATTGTTCGATGAAATCCTCGCCCTCCAAAAGCATGAGATGATCAGAGATGTCATCCACCGTCATGAGGGCGAGCGCCGCCTGGTAGAAGCCGAGGAATGGGCGATATTAGACTTGGATACTCCTGAAGGGCTTCAAAAAGTTTTAGAGTTTGGAAAAACGAATTTTGGAAAGTAGCTTAGGATTTCCTTCTCTCCCTAACAAGCTCGGCGACTATGCTCACGGCAATCTCTTCTGGCGTTTTCGCATTTATGTCGAGACCTATGGGTGCATGAACTCCATTTATCGCTTTTTCCGGCACCCCTTCCTTCCGCAGGATTTCTTTCAACCTAGTTATCTTGTGTGCACTTCCAAGCAGGCCGAGGTAAGCTGTTCGCTCGCTGATAAACCTGCGCAGAGCAGCGAGGTCGTGCTTGGGCTCACCGTGGACGATCGCGACGAAAGCACGTTCGTCAACCTTTACCTCTTTCAACGCTTTTTCAAAGTCCGCATGAGAGATGAGTTTGGCATTCGGGAACCGAT
>DAOUSU010000049.1 GCA_030627035.1 Hadesarchaea archaeon | reverse complement strand
TTCGCGTATACTCCTTAATCAATTTCTTTTGATAATCACTCGTCACCATGATGTAGCCCCCTACGTCAATCTTATCCAAGTTCGAGTAGGAAAGAGTCTGAAATTTCAGCAGGTCGACGCCGAGAAATGACGAGTGGCCAAATTCGACTTCTACTCCGATTCTATCCTTAAGAAAATCGATCTTTGCTTGGGGGTCTTTGGGTTCACCGAATACCAACGGCTGGTGTTCCCAACCTCTTTTTAAAAATTCCTTCTTAAACTCCTCATTAAGCCTAGGCCGAGAGATCTCACTTGGTTTAAGATGAATTGAACTGATAATTTCCTCGATTTCTTTCTTTATCGGTAGTTTGCTGTTCAAAACTTCCTCCGCAAATCTATAAGAACGAGATCTAAACCTCATTCCCATACCAATTAAGGTGAAGGGATCCCAATATAGATCTTTTCCTATCCTAAATGGCACAAGATCTTTAGATCACCTAATCTAGTATGCATTGGGGCCACAATTGAAGTTAGAACTAAGGCCGGAGATAGCCGCTGCTTACAAAAGTTTCTCCCAGCGGGCGCGGGTCCTGACGGAAACGTGGGTTGAGGAGAACTTGTACTGTCCCGCATGCCCATCCGATAGCTTGCATCCCACACCTAAAGGGAAGCGAGTTGTTGATTTCATTTGTCCCGAGTGCAACGAGGCATATCAGCTAAAAAGCCAAAGCCATCCGTTTGGAAATCGCATAACGAACTCTGCATATGAACCGAAAATTGAAGCCATACGCACCGGAACTATCCCAAATTTCCTCTTCCTTCAGTATGACCTCGAAGTATTGAGAGTATCAGACCTTTTCGTGGTGCCGAAACACTTCATGTCGCAATCGATAATCGAACAACGGAGACCTCTCAGCGAGCGTGCTAGAAGGCGCGGCTGGGTGGGCTCAAACATCCTCTTGGGGCACCTGCCAACTGATGCACGAATTCCAATCATCAAGGAGGGATACGAAATACCAAAAGCCACAGTGAGGGATTCATGGAACCGATTCCTGTTTCTGCGCGAACAGTCGGTTTACTCCCGTGGCTGGCTGGCGGACGTGCTCGCATGCGTTAGACAATTGGACCGAGAAACCTTCACGCTTGCCGATGTATACACGTTTGAGAAACAATTAGCAGAGCTCCACCCCAGAAACAGGCACATTCGCCCCAAAATTCGCCAGCAGTTGCAGGTCTTGCGGGACTACGGCATTGTTGAGTTCTTGGGAAAGGGCGTCTATCGAATCAGGAAACTTTAAATGCCACCCTTTTGATCAGATTGGATCGCATGCCCAAGTTAAAACTAACGTGCCCGGAATGCTGCTACGTTGCCCTACGAAAGGTGGGAAAATATAAATTGAAATGTGAAGAGTGCGGGACAACCTTCAACCTCGCCAAGATGAGGAACTCCCTAGATGCGCTTGCGGGTCGCCTGTTACCTGGAGAGTTCATTTCAAAGCTTTTGGGTAATGCTACCCTTCAAGCTGTCGATGAATTTGGGGAACGCGGCTGGAAGTGGGTGGGAAGGCATGGTTTTCTGTATGCCACCGATTGTGGAAATGATTGGTATGTCGTGTTAAAGGGCCAAAAAGCGACCAAAAAATCCTGATCTAATCCCCCGTGAGTTCCCTGAAAGCTTGTGGTGCTAGTGCGAAGGTTAAAAACAATGCTGATTGCAGCTAGTAAGGGTGCACCAGTGGCGAGGAAGATTATGACAATTCACGAACGAATAGCTAGAATAGGTAAAGAATTAGTTTGTTGCAAAAAAAGATGTCGAGGAATAAAGAACCGTCCACGAGAGGGGATTCTGCCTCGATGTTTGATATTGGAAACAACAAAACAAGAGGAACCCATCACTTCAATTATTGTTGGTATTAATCCTGGCCAATCTAAGCAAAAAGAGCGAGAATGGTTTGTAAGAGAAGGAGCAAACTATGATGCGGAAATAGAATATTGGAATGCCAAGGCTAGAAAACTAAGCTATTATAGACGGCTCCGTAACCTTACCAAACAATTGGGATACAAGGGAGGTATACTTTGGACGGAGTTGGTAAAATGTGAAAGTGAAGAGAAAGGGAGAGAACCACCGTTACAGACATTTAGAGTTTGTATCAAGAATTATTTAGAACGCGAATTGAAGTTGGTTTCCAATAAGGTGCCAATTATTGCGGTTGGCAACAAAGCGTTTGAAGCGTTGTCATATAGATTTCCAGATCGACTTATTATCGGAGTACCCCATCCAACGAGTTCGCGTGGAAATTTTAGAAAATTATTTGGAAAAAAATTGAAAATCAAAATGAGATTCTTAAAACTGGCAAAAGAAACCAAGGACAAAGAGGGTAATTGGAATTCAATAAAATTATTTCCAAGAAAATGAGTGAAAAAACTAGCGGTGCTTCTTCACCTGTCTCGCGTAGATCTCCCTGACCCGCCCGAGGGTGTCCGCCTCTCCGGGTGATTTGTCCGCGCGGATTCTGGTGACCCGTGCGAAGCGCAGGGCCATCCCGCATGGATACACGAAGCATGTTTTCTTCCTACGCATTATAAGAAAAGCCAAGAAATTCCTTTTCTTACAACGAATTACAAGAAATTCCTGTTAGCTATTGTGTGAGAAATCTCCAAATTTGACAGGTAAAATCTATGCTGCTTCTTCAGCTCTTGCACCGCTTTGCTCTAAAAGAGGGGCCACGTTTGGTGTAGTGCTAAATCATCTCTTATTTTTCTCTATCTTTTAGGCACTACATCGGACTTGTGGGGTGTCAACCGCTTGAGGTAAAAATCCAAAGCGGCATCGACCTTTTTCTTGAAGAACCTCACGATCCGGTAAGCAACGAGCTTCGTCTGCGCCTCCTCCAGCATCCTGAAGTAGCGCACCCGCTCCCGCTTGGCGATCACGATGGGAGGGTAGCCGTTTTTCATGAGAACCCAATTGGCGAGCAGGCGCCCCACCCTCCCATTTCCGTCAACGAAGGGGTGAATGGACTCGAAGTCGAGGTGCGTGAGGGCGGCCAGTTTTATGGGCTCATGCCCTTCCGGGTTGAGGTTGAGCTTTCGGAGGAACTCCCACATGAGCTGGGGGACTTGCTCCGGCGGCGGGGGGATGTAAGAGGAGCCGAGGAGGTAGACCTGCACCGGCCGGTAAACCCCGAGATGGATATCGACGACGTTTTTCATCGTCGCCCGGTGAAGCTCGAGCAGGTCGGCTTCGGCCAGATCCTCCTTCTCCTCGACCCACCTGAACACCAGGTTTATGGCATCCCGATGACCCCTCGCCGCCAGATAATCCGTGAGGGGCTTGTTCCCCACCACGATGCCCTCCGCAAGGAGAGTGGCGGTTTCCTTCAGGGAGAGGGTGCTTCCCTCGATCGCGGTCGAGTGGTATGTCCACAGGATGACCAGTTCCTCCCTCAGCCTGTCCTCCAGAACCTTGGGAAATGGGCGCAGCGAATCGAGCGCCGCCTTTTTTCTCGCGATCTGTCTATCCAGCGCTCGCTCACTTTTTTCCAGGGCTTTTTTTATCTCGGGCATCTTCAGCTTTTTCTCCCTCGCGTACCTCTCCGCGTCCTCGCGCTTGCCCAGGTATCTCACTATGTCCTGATGGACCAGCTTGCCCTCGCGCCTGCTCTCGACTAGGTAGAAGTAGTACTCGCCGTTGATGTACTTCGCTCGGATGAATGCCATGTTTCTGATTATGTAGTGCTAAACTTATAAGCTTTTTCGATGATTGTGTTGGCACTACAGCGAAAATTGGCCTCGCTTTTTTCTCGGGCACAACCTGCTACGAAGGCGTGTTTTCCTCTCATACATGAGAAAGGCCAAGAAATTCCCGCCCGACCATGGATGGGACTCCATATTTAAGTAACGAAAACATTATTTTATTGTGGGAGCGAGATGGCGGTAAAAAGGGGTCTACCCCTGCCGAAAGCCATGGAGCAAGCGCTGGCTCTAGCCGATCGAGCTTCGGTGACCGGGCTAGCCAAAGCTCTGAAGGTGAGCGCCGACTACAGCTCCGAGTTACTCGCCCAGCTGCAGGGTCGAGGATTGATCTCGGTCAAAACGATCCGTAGCGGGCGGCGAGGACGACCGCTTAAGCGGGCCTTATTAACGCCAGCTGGACGAAGGGTGCTCGGACTCCTGCGTGGCGAAGCGGCGGGCGTCGAACTAAAAGACAGGGACCTCCGCGGGCTAGTGGGGCGGGCGCTCGAGCGCTGCAAGCGGTGTTACGCGACCGAACCTCTCGACAAAACTTGCGCCGCCGTTTCCACCTATGCTCATCTGCTGGGCATGGACTGGGAGCAAGGGGTGCCGGTTTGCTCCTGCAGGCGATTGCCGCGGGTGAGGAAATCTTGGCACGAGCTGGTAAGGCATGCCTGAGCGTCGATTTCATAAGCTGGTGCTTGACTCGATCAGATACGCGCTTTCCCTCTTAGCGTCGGAGGATCTACGATACCCAAGTGTAGTCGTGACCGGCGGTGCCGGGCTCCTGCTGGCCGAGCCCAGCTTAAGCGAGGTATATTCGACGGGCGATGTCAACCTGTTGCTCGAGTTTCCGACCGACGTTGACGAGATCTTCCTCACGTTGACCGAACTCGAACGAAAGCGCCCCGATGAGATCTTCACCATAGCGACTAAGGGAGTTGCCGAGTTGGCGCCGCTCAAGCGAAAGGAACTCCTGCCCGTGGACTTCGTTTGTCCCGCAGAGCCGCAAATTCGTGAACTCTTTCAGTACGTTCGCCGCAACGCCAAGGATATGCTGGCCGAATTAAGCATCGACTCGCAGCCCGTTAGGGTATACCTTGCGAGACCGGAGGACGCAATCTTGTGCAAGCTCGCCGTTGGCAGGAAGAAAGATCTCGTCGGGCTTAGGCAACTTGTTCCGAAGCTCAAAGAATTGAAGCGGCTGGATTGGGTGTACCTGCACAAACTCGCCAAAAGATTTGATCTTGGAAAAGAGGTCAAACTTTTGGAAGAGACATAGATATGCTGATTTAACCCTTCACGATCGCGCCGCTCCAAAGGCTCTGGGGCCACATTCCTTTCAACCCTTTATAGGAAGTCCCGAAAAATGCTTTTGTTTGTGATACGTTAGGAGAAATTCGATGCCGGGAGATGAACACGCGCTGAGGTTACATTTTAAGCCCTTACGAATGGCGTCAAAGCTCACCGCCTCCTTGCTGAATGACCCGTATGTTCGCCCCAGAGTTAAATCCATCGTGGCATTCGGCTCCGCCACAACACCGGCGGAGTTCGTTGAAGGGCTAAGCGACATCGATGTGCTGATGCTCGTGGATCGCAAATCCAAGCGCCTAGTAAGGCATGCCCAAAAACTCGCCAGCTCAATCAATCCATCCATTTCCCCCACCGTGTTTTCTTGTAGGGGATTCGTGAGGATGCTCAAAACCGGGAGCCCTAGCGCCCTGCTCATGCTCGAGGGAGTTGTTCTTTACGACACCGGAGATTTTTCAAGAGCAAGAAGGGCGGGTTTCAAGCCAACCGAACGAACGATCAAAACATCAATCGACCACGCATTTCGTGCGCTTTCGATCGCCTTCAACGATTATTTTTCGGGTTTCGATTTACCAGAAGCCATCAACTGTGCCTACCACTGCGCTAGACACGCGCTACGGGCGGTCGTTGTTAAAAAGACCGGGATACTGCCCGGTTCAAACGAACAGCTCATGCGGAATCTGAAGTATTCCACGCTGCGCGAGGCGCTCGGTGAACTCATCAGGGCTAGGTCAAATGCCGCAAAATTGATGGGGAGATATTCCGAGAGGCGGGCCAGCAGTTCGGACACCACTCTGCGGGATGATATCGGGGTTTTGCTGTTGTGTGCGGAACGAGTGGCGAGCGAGTCCTGTGAAATATGCTTGAGGAGGAAAGTGCGTGACTTGCGCAAGTTGTTGATCGCTGCCGACCGAAAGTTCAAGGGGTGTAAAATTTTAGCCGTTTCGTGGGAGAGATGGAGGTGGGAAGTAATGGTCGAGCATGAAGGCCGGATAAAACATCTGGCGCGAGTGGGAAAGTGATGAGATGCTAATCAACCTAACCTCCTACGGCGGCTGCGGCTCCCCAGGTCTAATCTTTGCCCTTCCTCAGATCTGACAGGTAAACCCTGTGCGACTCCTCCAGCTTTGATACCGCTTCGGCTGCTTTTAAGGCCCAGCCTACAAACCCCCAGCGCAACGTGTGAAAACCCTAGCGGTGCTTTACCTGTTTCGCGTAGATCCCCCTGACCCGCCCAAGGGTGTCCGCTTCCCCTTGGTGATTTGTCGTCGCGGGCCCGGGTGATCCGGCGAAGCGCAGGGTCATCCCACTTGTAACTCCGGGCGATACTAGCGACCAAATGAGAACTGTCCCCAAAAGCTGTATAAGAAAAAGCCAAGAAATTCCTTTTCTTACAATGAATTACAAGAAATTCTTGTTAGCTATTGTACGAAAGACTTAAATGAACCCCTGCGTATAACATATTGGAAGAAAATGAAACTATCCGAACACCTGAAGGCCCGCGAGGAATTCGGCCACTCGCTGCGAAAGCTTCGGGACGACCTCTTTGTGAACCGCCGGATGATCGTCGAGACCTGCGTGCTGGCCGCCGCGAACCTCACCAACGCCGCCCTCCACGCAAAGGGTGCGCTACCCGAGGCGAGTTCTGACATCAAACACAACCGACTGTTCGGCCACCTCACGCGGGAGAAGCCGGTCGAGGAACACGAGGAGCTGGCGCGCTGCCACCAAGAGCTCGAGTCGCTGAAGTACTCGATAACCCACGGCATAACTAGAGATGGCGAAAAGACGCTGGAGGCGATCGCGACCCTCGAACGCGTGGAAAAAATCGTGGACAAGTACCTGGAGGGGGTCAAACGCTAGTGAAGCTCCTTCCCTACGTGCACCGATTCGTCGAGCGGGTGGTCGCGAGGTGCAAACCTAGGGCGATCGTGCTCTACGGCTCGGTCGTGAGGGGGGAAGCCACGGCGACGAGCGACATCGATGTGTGCGTGGTG
>DAOUSU010000022.1 GCA_030627035.1 Hadesarchaea archaeon | reverse complement strand
GTCATTTATGGTAACGTGTATGTACGTATTTAGCTATCAAAGGTCGATCTCGCAAATATGTGCTCCTTTTTTGCAAAAGGGGTTCAAATCTCGGAGTTTTCCCAACAATTGAGCATTTCGTCAAAAGCCAAAAATTTGCCTCCTTTTTGTGTTTGAAGCTCGATTTTTCGGTTTTTGCTAGCAACAGCTAAATACATACAATTTTCAAAAACTAAAACCCGCCAGATTCACAATCTTTTTAAGTTGGACGAAATATTTTAGTTAGGAGATAAAAGTTAGGAGGTAAGAAAATGGACAAATTGCTCGAACTGTTCGAAGGAAAGAAAGTGAAGATGTTTGATCTCTCGCAGCTGCTCGGAATTCACACGCAGTTTTGGCCTTACTACCCGCCCTTCGAGGTGAAGTATTTCAAGCGCAAGGTAGAACAGGGGGTAAACGCGCAGTACATCAAGAGTTCGCTCCACATCGGTACCCACCTCGATGCACCCCGTCACTTCATGACCGGGGGCAAGACCATCGATCAGCTACCGCTGGAGTGGCTTTGCGGACCAGGGGTGGTGGTAGACCTCACCGACGAAATGGACGACTTGGCCATCTACACTCCGGAGATGATCGAGAAACGCGTAGACGTCCACGAAGGGGACATCCTCGTCCTCCACACGGGCTGGTACAAGTACGCCGCATACGAACCGGAAGCCGACGAGGAGCGCTACATCCATCGACACCCAGGAGCCGATCGGCGGATGGTGGACTGGCTGCTAAAAAAGAAGATACACATCTGGGGGATGGACTGCGTTTCCACGGACCACCCGATGAACTTGCCCATAGGCAGGTTCCTGACAAAGGGAACCCTCGGGATTTGCGATAGGGTCAGAGCCATCTGCGAGAAGAAGTTCGGGGGCAAGGAAGCTGTGGACAAACTCTTCCCGCCAGAGGACTACCAGCTGACCCACAACAAGCTGTTCCCCCGCGACTGCATTCATTTCGAGAACCTCGGCGGTCAGATCGCGGCTCCGGAGATTCAGAACAAGCGACTCGTCATCAGCTGCTTCCCGTTTCGGTTCGAGGGCGGGGAGTCTGCTTGGTGCCGAGTGGTGGCATTCCTCAGCGAGGAGTGAATCAAACGTTGCCCCGCGCAAACGCGAAACGCGGGGCATCAATTTTTTGATAAATGAATCGATGATCGAGGTTCTTTCGTGATTTTCGAAAAAAAAGGGATTTTAGACCTATTTTTGGTTTCTCTTACATTAAATCGCGATTTGGTCTCGCTTTACCGATTTATGTGATAACGCCACACATACGAAAGCTTTTTTAAGCCAGCTTCATAACACAAAAGACGAGGTGAAAAAACGAAAAAAATTATGGGAGAAAAGGGAATCAGCGTTTCTGTGGCAGTTGTAATCGCAGTGATAGTGACCGCAGTGATAGTTGGACCAGTAGTTTACTACGCAACACCCAAGGAAGCACCACCCACTGGAGAGGTGACGCGGGCAGACGTGGAATCCTTCCTCAACGAGGCCTCGAGCTCGGTGGTCAAGGACATCGTTGAGACATGCGTTTCCATGGATATTTTGAGAGAGTTAGTACCCGGACCCGAAAAAGTTAAATTCGGATGCATGTGGATGAGCCCAGCAGCGGCTACATGTTGGTGCAGCGCCACTCAGATGGCAATAGATAAAATGGAAGCGAGATATCCCGATGTGTTAGAAAAATCCGTCATCATGGAGGAAGTGGCCCCAGAAGACACCAATACGTTTGCGAAGTCGATGATCGCTGATGGGGCGGATATAATCATCGCGAATGCCGAATACATGGCGATGCCTTTAGCCGATATCTATGAAGACTATCCCGACGTTTATTTCATGGGCAACATTGCTGGGGACATCAGTAGCGGCAGAAATTGGATACGCTACTTCTCAAAGGAGTACCAAGCCGTCTACCTCGCTGGCATCGTGGCAGGTGCATTGACCGAGACCAATAACATAGGCATGATAGGGTCCTTCAAATGCGCCCAAGTATGTAGGCGTATAAACGCTTTCGCTCTCGGGATACAGGAGGTAAATCCCGATGCGACGCTATACGTACTGTGGGTCGGGGACTGGTACGTGCCGACGAAAGAGATGGAGGTAGCTGAAACGTTGATCGATACATACGACGTTGATGTCATGACACAACAAACGGATTCTCCTTCCGGAAGTACGGTGGCCGCCGAAAGAGGGATATGGTTCATCGGCAAGGATACTGATTACATCGCGGCAGGATGGGGCACGGGTGCCACTATAGCGACATCGTTCGCATTGCGCTGGGACGTCATATGGGAGATGGTCCTGAAGGACTATATGGTTGGAAACGATTATCCAAGAAATCTCTATTTCATCGGCATGGAAGAGCCCCTTTACGTGGAAGAGGGGAGAGTCCTCTCAGTTGACCTGATTAGCAATGGCATAAGCGGCGTAGATTCCATAAGCTCGGAGGCGGAGGCGGCGATCAAAGCAAAAAGCACGGCACTCTGGAATCAGGTTGCGGACCTCGTCGAAACCAAGAGAGAAGCGATAATCGGCGGAATGTGGGACCCATTCATGAAAGAGATCAAAGACACCGAAGGCAAAGTTTGGTACCCAGAAGGGGTAATGCCAACTGATGAAGCCCTTCTGACGGAGGATTACCTCGTCGAAGGCGTCGTGGCGCCAGCGGCATGAAGACAGCACAGCCTCAGCGGGAATGAAGTGCCTTCTTTTTTTTATTTTTATTTTTTTTATTTTGGCCCACTTCTCTTGAAGCCATAACACTGCATTACTCGAAGTGACCGAAATCTTATCCTATCCACCTCAAAGGAAGTTCGGGGGAATTCCAAATGGATTGCAATTGGTTTGGCCCTAACCAAGTGATCTATTCTCCGCGGAAATAAGGTTTCCCCAGCGCTGCTGGCGTCCCGGCTCTCTTCCTAAATCTCTCGGTGGAAATTAGGACTAAAATCGCAACTGTCACTAGATAGGGGATCATTCGAAATATATGAATGGGGATTCCCGGGAGTACGGTCTGGAGATACCACCCCATTATCCATAATGTGCCGAACGCGAAGGAGCCTACCAACAGGAGGAACGGCCTCCACATGGAGAAGAACACCAGGGCCAAGGCAATAAATCCCCGCCCCTCGGTGACTGGGACACGCCAGGATATCGACCAACTCGGGGCATAGGCCAATATGAGGTATGCTCCAGCTAAGCCGGATAACATACCCCCTACCAACACACCAATGTAGCGCGTTCTTGAAATGTTTATACCTGACACTTCAGCAACGGAGGGATTTTCTCCCACTGACCTCACCCTCAGCCCGAAGCTAGTTTTGGAGAGGATAAACCAGAAAATGGGAACGAGCGCCAAACCCACGAAGAAAAGGGGCGTCAACCCACCAATGATCGGCGCAATCGTATGTTTCACCGGTCCCACGTAGGCAAGGCCATAATAGGTGGTTAGTCCCACGCCTAAAATCCAGATTCCAGTCCCGCTGACAACTTGATTTACCTTAAGCGATATCGAGAGGAACCCGTGGATTAACCCCATGAGTCCGCCGGCCGCCATTCCGGCAACTACCCCAAGCCAAACGTTGCCGGTTTCAGTAGAAGTTGCAACGGCAGCCAGAACTCCCATGAGGATCATCCCCTCCAAGCCGATATTCAACACCCCCGAGCGCTGATCGAAAAGCTCGCCCAATGCCGGAAGGAGGAAGAACATGCTAGCCGTTAGAGTCATGGTAAAGAATCCCATTTCTCAGCCCCCTCTCCGTGTCCACCTAATTTTATACCGTAGGAAGAATTGACTAGCGATAAATATCACAAACATTACTCCTATGAAAACAGCGGCCCCCCCGAATTTCATCCCTATCTCAGGTGACATTTGCAAGTTATTAGCTCCGTATATCAAGCCCATGAAGAAAAATGAAACCACGATCGCTATCAAGGGATTTAAACCAGCAACTAAGCCGAACACGATTCCGTAGAAGCCCCAACCTTTAGAGATATCGTATCTAAGTCTCCCCAAAACACCAGATGCTTGGTGGAATCCAGCAATTCCTGCCAAAGCCCCTCCGATTAACATCGTGATTAATGATATTTTCAGGAAGCTTATCCCCGAATATCTAGCACCTGCGGGGCTGTGGCCGCACGCCCTTATCTCATAACCAAGTCTGGTTTTCTTCAGGAAAAAGAATAATAGAATAGCTAACCCGATCGCGATAAATATTGTGTAAGGGATGCCGGTATTGCCAATTTGAGGTATACATCCATTTGCGGGAATCTGTCTACTGTATGGTACCCTCGTGGGGTCCGTCCATGGACCATTAACAACAAGGGTATAGGATGTGAGTATCGCGACGTAGTTGAGGAGCAAGGTCGTTACGATCTCATTTACCCCTACTTTGCCTTTGAGGTATCCCACAATAGCTGCCCACCCCCCACCTAACGCCATCGCCCCGAGTATCATAAGTGGGATGAGGACTCCCATGGGCAAGTTGGGAAAGGCAAAAGAGATCCCTGTCGCTGCGATCGCCCCCATATAGAATTGACCCTCCGCGCCAATATTCCAGATCCCCGCCTTCACAGGGATAATAAATGCCAAAGTGAGGGGGAGTAGGCACGCAGTCCTCTCAATTACTTTATATAATCCGTACTTCGTGAAAAAAGCAAGCCTGAATATTTCCTTATAACCAGTCAAAGGGTTTATTCCTGACTGCAAAAAGACAATGCTGAAGACCGCAAAGGCCAAAACTAGGGAGAGAATTGCTACCATTAAGCTGACCCGGGGAGGGACCGCTATTCTTTTCTCTAATCTTAATCTCATACACTTACCTCTTCGGGCGTGCTCCGGCCATCATGGTCCCGATCTCATCTCTCCTCGCTTTTTCACTTGGGACGATCTCCATGAACTCGCCCTCGTAGATAGGCGCTATTGTATCGCTCACCGACAGAACCTCATCGAGATCCTCGGAGATGAGGAGAATACCAATTTTTTCTTTTTTCGACTCGACCAACTTGTTTCGAACAAACTCCGTAGCCCCTACGTCGAGCCCGTGGGTCGGCAAATTGGCGATCAGAAGCTGCGGCTCACGCGAGAGCACGCGGGCCAAGATGAGTTTCTGGAGGTTCCCGCCGGATAGATGTTTGGCCTTGGTATCCGCACTTGGGGCCATCACATCGAACTCGGAAATCGCCTCCTCCGTGTGCTTACGAATCTTTTTATAGTCCAAGAGCCCCCATCGGGAGAAGCTGTTATCGAAGTAAAGGTTCATGGCAATGTTCTCCACGAGGGAAAAATCTCCAATCGAGCCCACCTCCACGCGTTCGGAAGGTATGTACCCTATACCCGTCTTCCACCTTTCCAAGATAGAAGAATCGGTGATGTCCCTGCCCCGGAAGATCACTTTACCTCCCGTTGCTTTGCGGAGGCCCATCAAAACTTCTGCCAACTCATGTTGTCCGTTGCCAGAGACCCCGGCGATACCAAAAATCTCGCCCTCCCGTATCGAAAAGGACGCGTTTTTTAGGGCTAGGACACCCTTATCGCTGAGGGCGGAGAGATTCCTCACCTCAATTATCGGCTTTCCTCTTTTTACCTCCACTTTTTTCGTCCTGAAGAGAACCTCCCTCCCAACCATCATCTTGGCCAAGCTCCGCATCGTCGCGCCCTTCGTCTTGAGATGAGATACAACTTTCCCGTTTCTTAGGACCGTCATCCGATCACTGATTTTTAGAACTATGGGCAGTTTATGCGTAATAAAAGGTATGATGGCGAGTTCGTCCCTAGCCATGACCTTTAAGGACATCAGAAGCTGTCTCGTTTCGGGTGGAGTCAGGACGGAGGTCGGCTCGTCTAGGATGAGGAGCTTCGCGCCGCGATAGATGGCCTTTATGATCTCCACCATTTGCCTTTCTCCGGCGGAAAGTTGCCAGACCTTTGCCCTGAGATCTATCTTAATTCCATATTTTTTGCAAAGCCCCTTTAATTCCTCCTCAGCCCTCCTCACGTTCAGAACTTTCCCCGCCCTTGGATGTCCAAGTATTATGTTTTCCAGAACGGTGTGAGCGGGTACTAGTTTGCGGTGCTGATGAACCATTCCAATTCCCAAACTAATGGCGTCTAAAGGGGATCTGATTCTAACCTTTTTCCCCTGAACGTAAATTTCGCCCTCATCTGGTTGGAGTATCCCATATAAAATGTTCATCAATGTGGTTTTGCCCGCGCCGTTCTCACCAAGCAACGCGTGGATCTCTCCCGCTTTTATGTCAAAATCGATATGATCGTTGGCCAACACGCCCGGGAACCGTTTGGTGATCCCCTTCATCTCTAGGACCGTCTCTCCGCGTTTTATCCCCTTCCAAAGGGATCGTTGTTCGGGCCTCTTTTCCAAATCTCTCCCTCCATTATCAATTTTCTTTTGGCATGCGGCAAATTTCCTTATTTTTTCAATTATTAAGCTTTTTGTTGTGTATGGTGTGAAAGGGGGAACTGTTATTATCTATTAATTTTCCTCCCGAGAAAATACCCTTCCAGGTCTATTTCCCTCAAAAGCCTTAGATCCTCGGCCGTTGGTTCCTTCATCGTTTCCACCTCTTTGGGTACTATGAGTTCGAATCCGACTTTGTTTTGAATATCGTCCGGTTTTAATCCGGGGGCTATCTCGAGGAGGTTCATTCTTCTCGTCGTCTCATCAAACCCGAACAACGCTTGGTGTGTTATGACCCTATAGGGCCCGGCCCCCATCACGCCAGCTTTTTCACGGTAATCCGGAGAACCGTCCCCATATCCTACGCTCGTTATGAAGTCAACTTTCTCCACGAATCTCCTCCTTTCAAGGGGCACTATGATAATTGTCTTCTCGCAGTTTGCGGCCATGGCCCCCGCTCCACCGCTTCCCGGGAATCTCGTCTCTTGCTTCGAGTAGTCTTGCCCAAGCATGGTCGAATTTACATTCCCGTATTTGTCGACCTGTGCTCCACCTATGAACGCGTAATCCGCAACTCCCCTCTGGGTTAGCTCGAAAACACCGCAAAGCCCCTTGACAAAACATGCCTTGGTGAATGCCCTGGTATCCCCCACGGACAGGGGCAATCCGAGCTCGAGAATTGGCGCGAGTGATCCCGCCTCATAGATCATCAGCAACTTGGGGGCATGGGTGCGTTGGGCATGCATCGCCGCTATGATGGGTAACCCAGTGCCCACGAATACGATCGTGTTGTCCTCCAAAACCATCGAGCCCGTGTAGGCAATCATTTCATATGGGTTGTAATCCACCATTTCAACTACCTACAGTATTACCGGCTGCCCCCCATCCGACTTTATCGCTTCCTGACGGTCCTCAGGAGGTATCTTATTTATGAACTCATCAGGCGTTTCGCATTCGAAGATGTACCTGTTATAATATTCTTCGAGTTTATCCTTGTTCCCGGTTTTTCTAAATTCCTCACAGATTTCTCTAAACATTCTTATGTGCTTCATGTCAAACCAGTAAAATCCATAAACCGCCCCCGGATATCCTCCGAAGGGCTGGTGGACGACCGCATCCGTCATTGGGAACGGGATTTCCGTAAGATTGGGATATTGTCTAATGGATTCCTCTGAAAGGATTTTCTCAGCGGTTACTATCGTGTTCACGGCTGCCGAGGCGATTTCAGGGCACGTACAGAGGGGCCCGAAGATCCTGCAATTTCCGTATTTATCGGCTCCCTGAACGTGGATTATCCCGACATCGGGGTAGCAGGCGGGAACCAGGTAGACGTTCCTACCAGTGAATGGGCACTTTATCATCGTCCCCCTGTTCGTTGTCTCCATGTCCGTTCCACCGTGATCTCTCGTTGGAATAAACGGAAGACCCATCGCACCTGCTTTAAATCTTGCAGCCATCCCGTAATTCGTGTAATCGTCGAGTTCGATCATCCCATTCTTGGCTAGGTATCTGAGCATCGGCGCCAGACCAATTACCTCATAAGCCCACCATGCTATCTCCGCACGTTTTATCGACACGTGATTTTCGTCCAAGATCATCGCGCCGGCAAGCCATTCGGCGGTCAAAGATTCCGACTGAAACGATAGGGTTAAGTCCTTCGCGCCCTGCCGTATTATTTCGTGTATTGCTGCGACGGGTATCCTTGTATTAACAAAGCCGCCGATTCCGAGGTTTATCCCATCCCTGACGTATCTTTTCACGGCTTCTTTTAGGCTGGTCCCCTTATCTCTGAGGCCCTTTGGCTTCGAAACGAGGTTTTTTCTCGCTTCTTCGGGCGATGGCCCCCACCACTCGAATTTTCTCTCAATTGGCTTCACTTCGCTGATGTTTTTTATCTTAGACCACGCCCTCTCCGCCATTGGGCCTCACCTTCCAACGTGCTTTTACCAATCTTAGGCTCCGTACTTCTCGGTGAACGCCTTCAGTGCCTTCTTGAAGCAGTCCATCGGTGCCCGCACGAGGCCAAATCCGACTCCTCCGACTCCGGCTTTCTTGTGGGTCACACCGGTGTTTATGGACGGCGCTATCCCGGTCCCGACCACCTTTCGTATGTCTATCCCTAGTGAGGTCCCTTCGAAGTTCATGTAGGGGATTGTAAAGCCCTTGTGTTTAGTGGCGGTTATCTCCCTCATCTCCCGCGTGAAATTCTCGGCATCTTTTACAGTTCCTCCGACGACCTGAACCACGGCCGGCGCGCAGATGCAGGCGAAGTTGCCGAATCCCATCGTCTCCATGATCGTGCTATCGCCGATGTCTCCCCCTTCGTCTCCCTCCTTGAAGCCTGGGAAGAATAACGTCTTCGGTATGGCAACCGGTGCGGTGAACCACTGGCCTGGAAGCCCGCTGACCCTGATTCCAAAGTCGGTTCCGTTCCTCGTCATCGTTGTGACTATCGTGCTGTACTCAATCCCGTGCCCAGCATCAGCCGCTGCCTTAGCCGCTGCCATCGAGAGCTGGAGGAAGGTCAGCTCGTTTTCGCCCATGAACTTCATCACCTTGCCCACGACCCTCCTGTCGAAACCAGTCTCGACCATGTGGGGGGCCATGGCCTTCAGGAAGATGAGGCTAGCCGCTGTGTTCCTGCAATGGAGTTCGTCGCCCATGTGGAGGGCCTTCGCCATAATCCCCGCGAGATCGATCGGGCCAGATCTCTTGAACGCCTCTGTCAGCAGGGGGGCCATCTCGCTCTCCATCCACCTCAGCCTATCGAGCACCTCTTTCGAATAAGCCCCGTATCTCAGGACCTTGCCCAGCCCCTCGTTGAGGTTGCAATAGGTCATGTTCCCGTGCACCTCGTTCTTGACCATGTACACGGACATCGATGGGGAGGTTATCCCTGCCATTGGGCCGACCGAGTCGTGATCATGGCAAGCGGCGAACTCTATTTCCCCGCGCTCGGCCATTTTTGCAGCTTCTTCGGGGGTATCGGCCCAGCCCTCGAAGACGGCGGCGCCCATCACAGCTCCGCGCTGTGGGTCGCACATCCTCTCCCACGTTATTGGCGGGCCTGCATGCAGGAGCATGTGTTCCTTCATCCCTGGAATCACATCCTTTGCCTTTTTGATTCCAATTGCTACTGGCTTGGCTTCGATTATCCTCTTGACCGCCTTCTCATTCGCCTCTTCTATTTTTCCCAATTTTTCACCTCCTTTCATTTTATTCAAAGTTTCTTCAATTTATCGAGCAGCTCCGCCATCTCCCGGTCTCCCCCAGCGGGCGGCCTCCAATCGACGTGGACCGAATCGGCGCCTTGGGCTTTGAGGTCATCGTAAAAATGTTTCGCACCAACGTTGATGATTTTTGGCTCACGCAAGAATCTCGCATGTTCCTTCATAATTTCCCCCCTGCTATCTTTTCCCAAACTTTACCCTTGGTTGCGATCAGCGCTGCCATTCGCGCCGCTTGAGCATTACTCGACATAACCACCACGCCGGCGCCCCTAAGCTTTTCCTCTTGGGAGGTCAAGTTCTGGGGATCCTGAGGCGTGCCGCAGACCGATGCCACTACCGATAGGTACCTCCCGCCTTCCTCCGCGATTTTCTTCGCCTGCACTATGGTGGGCGCCAAGGCTCCCCCGGGATCTTCGTGTGCGCCGTAGCCAAGCACGACGTCCAGGAGGATTACCGCGGTTTCAGGATCGGAGGCCTCGGCCAACATTCGCTTCTGCCTTAGCTCGTGATAAATCATCGGGTGGGGCTTGCCAATTTTCGCCGTGAACTCATCGTCCCCCATGTCGACGAATGCGTGCTCCTTGCTCCTGTTAGAATCCTCCAATTTCAGCTCCGGCTTCAGGGGCATGTTCGAGTACACATCTCCGACCAAATCCCTTGTGATCAACATTGCCTCGCTGCAGAAGGTTCCGCCCGAGTAAATGCCGCGGATGTACCGCTGCCCGGGCTTGAGCCCCTTGTATCCTCCCTCGGCCGTTTTCTTAACTTCATCAAAGCTGGCGGAGAATATCGTGCTCTTTGGTTTTTCTCCCCGCTGGAGTGCTATCGCTTTGGCCGCCGCATCCTCGAGCGTGGTGGCTGGAATCAGGCCGGCTTCCTCGATGAGTTTTGGATCTCCCCCAAGGAAACAAACTACCATTGATTTTTTGACCTGCCTTGTGGCATCCAGGATCCGTTTCGCCACCGTTGGAGATGGCGGCTTTGAGATCAAAACGATGGCTTGGGTCCCCGGGTCATCGGCTAGATACTGAAGCCCCATGAGCATGGTAATTCCGCCAACCTCATCATGCAGATCGCGGCCCCCCGTGCCGATAACGTGAGAAATCCCGGGACCTGCGCTTATCAGCGATGAAACTTCTTGGGCTCCGGTTCCAGAAGCCGCGACAATACCGATGGGGCCTCTCTTGACGACGTTCGCGAACCCGAGGCCAATTCCATTTATGATCGATGTACCGCAGTCGGGCCCCATGACCAGTAGGCCCCTTTCCCTTCCCAGCTGCTTTAGCCGCACCTCGTCCTCAAGGGAAACACCATCGCTAAATATCATTACATGCATGCCCAGCTCCAGCGCTCGCTCGGCCTCCCGGGCGGCGAACGCACCAGGTACCGAAATTAGAACGAGGTTGGAATCGGGGTTAGCCTCAGCCGCGGAGTCCAATGTCCTGTAAACCACTTCGGCCTTTTCCGCTCGCTCCCCCACCACTTCGGCCATCATCTCCCTAGCCTTTGAGATCGCCTCCTCCGCCCGCTCCGGGCTCACTGCATCAACCACGATGGCTAGATCGTTGGGGCCAGCTTGTGCGACCTCATCGGTAAGCGTGCCTGCGTCTTTGAGCAATTCCTTGTTGGCGTCGGTGGCCATTATCGCCGAAGCCTGCTTAACGCCATCCAAACCCACAAGTTGCTGTGATATCCGCATCAAGAAAATGGAATCCCGATACTCTCCCTTGTATATACGGCTCTTGGCGACCATCTCAGCCCTCCAGAATGTGGGTCAAACATTGCGAACGTTGTGAAGCATGCATAAATAATTTATCATTGCTCGGTCCTTCTCGCCTGTCTTGAGGAGCTAAATCCATCTTATTTTTCACCTTTTTTAGACGCATCCATAATCGCGTCGATGATCTGCCGATACCCCGTGCAGCGGCAGAGGATGCCGCCAATCGCTTCCTTCACCTCCTCCTCGGTGGGATGCGGGTTGCGCTTCAGCAGGGCCTCCCCGGCGACGATGAATGCCGGGGTACAAAATCCGCACTGCACCGCGCCGTGCTCGATGAACGCCCGCTGGAGGGGGGTGATCTCTCCGCCCTTTGATATCCCCTCGATGGTCGTAACCCCTCTTCCATCTGCCTCAACCGCCAACACCAGGCAAGATTTGACGGGCTCTCCATCAAGGAGGACGGTGCACGTCCCACAATCGCCCCGCTCGCATGCGCATTTGGTCCCAGTCATCCCGAGGTCTTCCCTGAGAAGGCGAAGGAGGGTTTGGTTTGCCTCCACTTCTAGTTCATATCGCTCTCCATTCACCGAGAAGGAGATCTTGTGCCTTGACATCTAGTCACCTCCCACTCCCAAAAGCTTGGAAAGCGCCCGCCGGGTGAGGACCTCTGTCATGTGCATGCGATATTCCTTACCGCCTCGTACGTCCGAGATCGGCGAAATCCTGTTCAACACGGCCGAAACCGCCTCATCGATCCGCTCGTTGGTTGGGCCACCTTTCTCGAAGATCTTTTCCACCTCGAAAACGCGAACCGGAGTTTTGAACACGGATGACAAAGCGACCCTCACGATTTTCCCGGAATTCGCAGCTAGGGCCGCAACTCCAACAACGGCCAAATCCTCGCCCCTCGTGCGACCCCACTTGAGATAATCTCCCCTTGCTCCCCTCGGCGGGTTCGGTACCCGCACGGCCTTGACCACCTCCCCTCGCTTGAGCGATGTGTGTTTGACCCCTGTGAAGAACTCCTGGACGGGAATGGTCCGCTCACCTCTCTTGCTCGCGACCTCGACCTCGGCATCGTAGATCAGAAGTGCCGGGGCACTATCGGCCGCCGGAGATGCATTGCAGATATTGCCGACGAGCGTGGCGCGGTTCCTCAGGGTTGGGTCGGCAATCGAATTTGCGGCGTTCCAGAGCGCTCCAAAGCGCTCCCTGACGACATCCGATTCGATCAACTGGTTTAGGGTGACCGCCGCTCCAATTTTAATCCCCTTCTCTTCGTCGTGCGAGAGCTCGCACAACTCCTCGATGCCCTTGATGTCGATCAGATATTTTGGCCTGATCACCCTCTCCCTCATGAGAACCAAAAGATCCGTGCCTCCAGCGAATATCCTCGCCTCCTCACCATGCTCGGCCAGCAAGTCGGCGGCCTCCTGCACCGTTTTCGGTTCGAGATAATCAAACTTGGGCAACGGCAACTTATCTCCCTCCTTTCTTCATGAACGCCTTCCAGACCTTCTCCCGGGTCATCGGGAGGTCGTAGATGTCCACCCCTATAGCATCGTAAATCGCGTTGGCGACGGCGGGCTGCACGGACATGGTCACCTGTTCTCCTATGCCCCTCGCCCCGTAGGGACAGTTTCTTTGGGGGTTCTCTATCATAATGGGCACAAACTTATCCGGGATGTCGGGCGCTCGAGGGATCTTGTAGTCCGTGAGGTTGTTATTAAGCAGACGCCCCTTCTCATCAAAGATGAACTCCTCCATAAGCGCTTGTCCAAGGGCTTGGACGGTTCCCCCATAGATTTGGCCTTTAACCAACAAGGGATTTAGGGCTTTCCCGAGGTCCAAAGCCGTAACCACTTTGAGTACCCTTACTTCACCGGTTTCTGGGTCGACCTCCACTTCAGCCCCCTGGGCCCCGAAGGTCCACACGAGCGCCGGCAGCCCCTGCCCCGTTTCAGGGTCCAAATTTGTTAATCCCTCAGCGGTGTAGTAACCGTAACCCAGTATCGGGCCGCGGATGCCCCTGCCATCTGGCAAAATACCGCAAGTCGCAACCTGACTGAGTGACAAGCCCCTTTCTGGCTCCCTTGCCACGAAAACCCGTCCATCGGCTATAGTCAGCGCATTTTCCGGCATCCCAAGCAGTTGTGCTGCCGTGGCCTTCACCTGTCGCTTGAGATCCTCCACCGCTCGGAGCACGGCATTACCGTCCATGGGGGTGCCGCGACTTGCCACCGTCTGCCATGAGTAAGGGGAGTAATCGGTTTCCCGCCTGTTGACCACTTTGACCTTCTCGATCGGGATCTGCAGCTCTTCCGCCACCATCTGAGCGAATGCCGTTGGGGTCCCTTGGCCTATCTCGGTCAGGCCAATCGAAAGGATAACGGTCCCATCCTCGTTGAGTTTCGCGATGGCAGAGGAGGAGGTAAAGGAAGGCATCGCTGGGGCCTTCCACAGGGCGGCTATTCCCTTCCCCCTGGGTTTTTTGCCCTTTTTCGACTTCTTTCCCCACCCGATCTCCTTGGTCACGGCCTTGATGCACTCATCCACTCGTCCGGCATCCTCCGCAAGTTTTTCGCCCGTGGCGGTAATGCACCCCGGAAGGGCGGCATTCTTCAACCGAAATTCGAGCGGATCCATCCCGATTTCCCGTGCCACCAAGTCCATCTGACGCTCGGTTGCCCAGTGAAACTCCGGGTGACCGAATCCCCGATAGGCCGTTCCGTAAGGATGATTGGTATAGACCGTCAGGCTATCGCACTTCACGTTTGGGATCTCGTAGGGGCCCGTGCAGGAATATCCAGAGGCCCTCCCGACGTTCACGGCGTAATCGGCATAGGCTCCGCTATCCCAGAGGTATTCGAGTTCCTGGGCGGTTATCCTACCATCCCTCTTGACTCCTGTTTTTACGCGCGCGTACAGCCCTTGGCGAACCGCCACGGTATTGAACTGCTCCTCGCGGGTCATCACAAGTTTTACGGGTCTCCCTCCAGCTTTCCTGGAGAGAAGGACTACTAACGGCTCCCAGTGAATTCCCGCTTTCCCGCCAAAGCCCCCACCGACATACGGGACTGTCACATCGATTTTATTTCTGGGGATGTCCAATGCGATGCTTAGGAGGTCTCGGACGGCAAAGGGCGACTGGGCGCTCGTCCAGACGTTTATCTGCCCGTTCGGGAGCCACTGCCCGATGCAGGAGTGAGTTTCCATTTGCACGTGATGGATCTGGGGCTGGTTGAACTCATTCTCCACGATGACATCAGCCTCCGCAAAACCCTTCTCCACGTCGCCCTTGCGGATCTTGAAGTGATTTGCGATATTCGTACTAGGTTGGGGAAAAATGAAGGGAGCGCGACGGTATTTTCCGAGCTCCTCGTGCACCAGCGGAGCATCGGGCTTCAGCGCCTCACGTTGGTCAAAAATTGCCGGCAATTCGTCGTACTCAACTTTTATCAGCTCCACGGCTTGCTCCGCGATCTCCTCCGTATCCGCCGCGACCGCGACCACAGCCTCGCCAACGTAGCGAACCTTTCCACGGGCGAGCGGCTCCTTGTCACATATGTAAATACCGAGTTTGTAAGGCGCATCCTCCCCGGTCAATATAGCTCTAACACCCGGGACCTTCTCGGCCTCGCTCGTATCGATCTTGAGAATGCGAGCGTGAGGATGTGGGCTCTTCACCAATTTTGTGTAGAGCATCCCTGGAAGTTTAAGATCAGTGGTGAATTGGGCCGTGCCGGTTATTTTTTCAAATGCATCAATGCGTGGAACCCCTTTACCCACGTACGAATATTTTTTCACCTTCATCCTCCCTTTTGTTTTGCAACATTGAACTAAAAAAGTTTACGGTTTACGG
>DAOUSU010000007.1 GCA_030627035.1 Hadesarchaea archaeon | reverse complement strand
CGATGGGCCGAAGTTGACCCGGCCCCAACCAGCGATGAACTGGCCGAAGAGGTCAGCGAGGCTGGAAGCCCACGCCTTTAGGCGTGGGAGTGGTCACGAAGAGGGCCCAGTGATCGATGTCAAGTATCAGGTGTTCGCCGCTGAGAAGCATGCTCAGCCAAAGCTTCACCCTCTCCCGATTCTTTGCCAAATCCTTGTTCTCGGAAAAGAACTTCAGAGTGGTCCTAATCAACGCGCTGTAGGACATCCCGGTCTCTTCAGCCAATTTTTTTAAAAGTGCTTCAGTCTCCCCATCAAGAGCAACGGTGATTCTAATTGGGGCCTTCATGGGTGAAGGGTCTATTTTTCGACCTATAATCTTTCTTTTCTTAACTTTTCATAAAAATTAATAAAATTTCTCGTTTTTCGTAAATAGATTTTTAAGCAACACGCCATAGGTTTCTGATGATTGAAATGGTGCTCAATTCCTCGTATTTGAACAGGCAGCCAACAACTGGGACAAATACAAGAGTCAGGGATGTAAGCCCAACGAGTGGAATGTGCCCAATCTGCATCAGGGAATGTCCCTTTCTCTGTGAAATCGGCCTATCGGCTTTTAGGGGACGAGAGGTTCTCTATCCCTCCCCTGAACAATTTGGGCGGAGCACCGCAGCATCCCTGAAAGATTATGGGCTCGATTGGTCGCACTTTAACATCTTGGCCAAGCTCAGGGGGGCAGAGGGTATCGAACCTAATTCAGATGTGGCCTTGTTTCCAAATGTCAGTATTGAATCAAAACTCGGGGGTATCCCCCTCAAGCTCCCAGTAATTAATGGCGCTTTCGGCTCCACTGCTGTTGCTAAGGATAATTGGGATGGGCTAGCCGTTGGGGCGGCCCTTTCCGGCATCGTTCTCGTGATCGGAGAAAATGTTTGTGGGATGGATCCGGATGCGCAGTTCACAGATGACAAGGTGACACGCTCAGCGGACATGGAATACCGGTTCAAAAAATTCAGGGAGTTGTGGGACGGGAAATACGGGGGCATCGCGGTTCAAACCAATGTTGAGGATCAACGACTCGGGGTGGACGTCTATTCCATATCCAAGCTTGAGGCAGACATCATCGAGAGAAAATGGGGCCAGGGGGCCAAAGCCATCGGCGGCGAGGTAAGGATCCCAACTTTAGAGCGGGCCCTCACCCTGAAGAAACGTGGATACATCGTCATCCCCGATCCGGAGGACCCATCCGTGCAAGATGCCTTCAAAGCGGGGGTATTCAAAAGCTTCGAGAGGCACAGCCGGGTGGGCATGCCGACCCAAAGGGACTTCACGGAGGACGTGGAGTGGTTACGAGATCAAGGAGCAAAGAAGGTCTCCATAAAAACTGGCGCCTATCGCCCTGCTGATGTTGCGTGGACGATGAAGGTAGCGTCTGAGGCAAAAGTCGATTATGTAACCTTCGACGGCGCTGGCGGCGGAACTGGGATGAGCCCAGTCCCGATGATGAACGAGATGGGCACACCCACTGTCTACCTCGAGGCTCAGGTTCTCAAATGCGCTCAAATTCTGAAAAGGAAGGGACGATACGTTCCAGACATAAGCATGGCCGGCGGCTTCATCAATGAAACCCAAATATTCAAATGCATGGCGATGGGCAATTTCGGCGATGGGCCAATCGTCAAAGCTATAACGATGGCCAGAGCGCCGCTTACCGCCGTTATGAAGACATCTTATTTTTCAGAGCTGGCCAAGGAGGGGAGGCTACCTAGGGAATTCGCTGAACGGTTCAGTTCGGATCCTAGGAAATTCTTCATCATGTCGCCCAAATTGGAAAAGGAGTATGGGGAAAGGTTTAAAGACATCCCATGGGGAGGTATAGGTTTGTATACTTATTTGACGGATCGCCTTGGAACCGGGCTTCGACAACTCATGGCCGGCTGTAGAAAGTGGAAGTTGAGCCTCATCGGGCGAGATGATCTCACCTCCTTGTCGGAAGAAGCTAGGAGAATCACCGGAATTTTGAGGCCCGATGAGCTCGAGATCGATGTGATCGAGCAGATTCTCGGGTAAACCATTCCGCATACATCCCAAGTCCACTTTTCAAAGACCGTGCACCATGAGATCATAATTTAGGCGAGATCATCGTTGAAAAGCGTTAATTTTTTGTCTTTGCCGAGAAGGCGAACACATGGGATTTTTATTCAAAGCGCCGGTGCGTAATGAAGGATGAAACAGGCCCCAAACGCGAGCAAGGTGAATCCACACACCAACACCAATATCCTGTAAGCCCTCTCCCTGACAAATTTTCTGCTCTTCGATACCGAGAAAGAAACCAACGAGAACCAACTCACATCGGCTGCGAAGTGCCCAGCCAGCCAAAATGCAGCCCCCGCGAGACCGGCAACGAGAACCGCCTCCATCAGGGTTGCGAGCCCGATAGTCACCCACCAGAGCGGGACGCTTGGGTTGAAGACAGTGCTGAAAAGGACCCCGCCGATAAGGGGATGGTGTTCCATGCCCGGCGGGTTTGGATCGGGTGATCGCACGCCCCTAGGTCCAGCCAAGGTGAGCGAACCCAACGCGACAAGCAAGACACCTCCAACTAGCCCCACCGTGGCTTTGAAGAGTTGGCTCTCAAGAAGCACTCTGAACCCAAGGAATATCAGGAGGACTATCCCCAGCTCAACCAGGATATGCCCCCCGCTGCGAACGCCCCCGTTTTTTTGCCGAAGGATAAACTCTTCATCGTGATGAACGCCAACATCGGTCCCGGCAGCAACGTGCCGGAGAGGCCGACCAGAAAACCCACCGCGAACTGCGAAACCGTCTCCAGCATCCGATTCCCCGCCCAACATACGCCTCCAAGCCTTAAACTTCTGTTTTGTACAATTTTGTACAGTAAAGCTTTAAATAGTACTTTAGGCATTTATTTGCTGTGATTAGAATGGCCCAAACGAAATTTCTGCTCGATGAAGAAGAGATTCCAAAGAGATGGTACAACATTCAGGCCGATTTGCCTACGCCTCTTGACCCAGTGATAAATCCCGCAACGAAGGAGCCGATCAAGCCCCAAGACCTGGCCCCCCTTTTCCCCATGGAGCTGATAAAGCAGGAGGCGACCCAAGAGAGGTGGATCCCGATCCCGGAGGAGGTTCGTGAAATTTATCGCCTGTGGCGCCCGACCCCTCTCTACCGCGCGCGAAGGCTCGAGCGAGCGCTGAAGACCCCGGCTAAAATCTACTACAAGTGGGAGGGGGTTAGCCCTCCAGGGAGCCATAAGCCGAACACGGCCGTTGCGCAGGCCTACTACAATATGAATGAAGGGGTCAAAAGGATCGCCACCGAAACTGGAGCTGGACAATGGGGAAGCGCCCTAGCTTTCGCCACGCGGTTATTTGGCCTAGATTGCACCATCTACATGGTCAAGGTGAGCTACGAGCAGAAGCCCTATCGTCGGATCTTGATGGAGTCGTGGGGCGCCAAGTGTTTTCCAAGCCCTAGCGAACGCACGGAGTACGGTCGGAAGGTACTCGAGCAGGACCCCAACTGCCCGGGCAGCTTGGGAATAGCTATCTCGGAAGCAATAAAGGATGCGGTGGCGCACGAGGATACCCACTATAGCTTGGGGAGCGTGCTCAACCACGTATTGCTCCATCAAACGGTCGTCGGTCTGGAGGCGAAAAAACAGATGGAGCTCACGGGGGATTACCCAGATGTGATCTTCGGATGCGTTGGAGGAGGAAGCAACTATTCAGGGGCCGTCTTCCCTTTCGTCGCCGATAAACTGAGCGGTAAAAAACCAGACTTGCAGGTCGTTGCTTGCGAGCCAAAAGCATGCCCGACGCTCACCAAGGGACTGTACGCATATGACCATGGCGATACCGCTGGGATGACCCCGCTGCTAAAGATGTTCACCTTGGGGAAGGATTTTGTCCCGCCCCCAATTCACGCTGGTGGCCTCAGGTATCACGGAGATGCGCCGCTGTTGTGCAAGCTCGTGAAAGAGGGGATCATGAGGGCCAAGGCTTACCACCAGACCGAGGTGTTCAAGGCAGCCATCACGTTTGCGCGAACCGAGGGATTCCTGATTGCCCCCGAGACCGCCCACTGCGTCAAAGCCGCGATAGACGAGGCGCTGAGGTGCAAAGAAACTGGTGAGGAGAAGGTCATCCTTTTCGCAAACAGCGGGCACGGACACTTCGACCTAGCTGCCTATGATTCCTACCTTCGCGGAAAGATTATTGACTACGAATACCCAGTTGAATTGATCAAAGAAGCGCTTAAAAAGTTGCCAAAAGTTGGGAGGTGAAAAAATGCCCGTAGCGTTTGTACTCGTGAGCGCCGAGGTTGGGAAGACCCGAGAGATTTTGGGTGAGCTGAAAAAAATTGAAGGCGTTGTCGAGGCGTACACCGTAGCTGGATCCTATGACATCGTGGCGAAGCTTCAGGCGGATAAATTCGAGAAGGTGGCCGAGGCCGTCACCCAGAAACTGCGCAAGATCGGCGGGATCAAAAACACGGTGACCTTGTTCGCTTTCGAGTAGGTGCCGGAAATGCCTGTAGCTTTCGTCCTCATAAATACCGAAGTCGGGAGGATAGACGAAGTCCTCGACAAGGTGTTAAAAATAGATGAAGTTGTCGAGGCCTATTCCGTGGCAGGGCCCTATTCTATCGCGGCGAAAGTTGAGACCGATACCTTCGATAAACTGGCAAAGACGATCCCGGAGAAGCTTCACGGGATCGGTGGCATCACCAGCACACTCACCCTGCTCGCTTTCGGCGTGGGACGGAAGTTCCGAATTGACGCGTGCGATCAAGCAAGAGGGCTCGCGCAGCGGGGAGACATGGAGGGGCTTTACCAGCTCTGTAGAAATTGTAAACAGCTGAAGTTCTGTGGATACGGCGCTCGGGTGATCACATACGGGTTTTGAGATGCCTCGGTCCGCCGACTAAAACCAATGTTAAATAGAGCCGAAATCGAAAATAAATGGGTGAATACATTAAAAATTCGATCGTTTATCACCGAGGTTTTTAAGAAGGAGGTCAAGCCCGCTTTAGGATGCACCGAGGCCGCAACGATTGGCATTGTGTCATCGCTCGCCCTAAATGCCGCTCTTGACAACTTGGACAGCGACCTCGGGGTCCGCAGGAAAAACGAGGCAAAAGAGGTCACGAGGATAGATAACCTTTCTCTAACCCTAGATCCGAATCTTTTTAAGAACGCCGCCGATGTCGGTATCCCAAGGACCGATGGAAAACGTGGGATAAAACTTGCCGCGGCTTTAAGCTTATTCGGAGATCCGAAGAAAGGGCTCATGATATTCGATTCCGTGGAGAAGAAGCACCTGAAGATAGCAGGAGAACTAACAAAGCTCGTCGGTATCAAAATAAAAAGTGAGCTGGAGGGATATGATGTATACGCTGAGGCTGAAGCCAGGATGGGAAAGGCATGGGGGCGGGCCATAATACAGCACGAACACGATAACGTCGTTTTAGTAGAATCGAGTAGGGGGACGTTTTTTAAGGGTGGAATAAGCGAAAAAGTCGAAGGACATTGGGGGAAGATTAAAAATCTTACCATCGATGACTTGACAGATTATGTCACTCATCTCCCCGGCGAGGTTGTATCGATAGTTAGAAAGGGAATAGAATTAGTAAAGAAGCTCTCTGATGAGGGATTGGAGAGACCGATGGGTATGGGCGTCGGCTATGCACTGAAGAACGGTGATATGAGGGCATGGATAAGGGCGAGAACCGCTTCCGCTTGCGACGCGAGGATGTTTGGCTCTCCAAATCCGTCCATGGCCGTCGCTGGCTCCGGAAACCAGGGCATCACGTCAACGATGCCAATTTACGCCTACGCGGAAAGAAACAAGATGGACGAAGACTTGCTGATCCGTTCAGTTGCCCTATCCTATCTCGTAACCATCTACGCAACCTATCATTCGAGCTACCTTTCTGCGATGTGCGGGTGCGCCACGAAGGCTGGCATCGGGTCCTCGGCTGGTCTTGCCTATTACATTAGCAGGGGGGATAAAGGGGTAGTCAAGAGGGCGATTCAAAATTTTATAGCAGATATCCCCGGTATCATTTGCGATGGCGGTAAATATTCATGCGCTTTAAAACTGGCGACCATAAGCGATGCAATTCATCAAAGCGCTCTGCTCGCCCTGCATAACAAAGAGCCACCTTACACGAATGGGATACTCGAAAGGAACGCGGAGGGTAGCATCAGAAACTTGGGCGAGATTTTTAAAGCGGTGAAACCCGCTCAAAAAGCCATCGTTGAAATCATATCAAAAAAACACCTAGCATCTTTTGATGAGTAAACAACCACATAAAAGATTTCCGAAGTTTCCACAACCATTCAGGTTCTCTCAAATAATCATAACGATCATCAATTGCTCATTTCAACGATGCTTGTTTCCTCACTTTAGCTTCTATTTTTGCTAAGCTGAACGCTTTCTCCACTTCATGATTTGCCTCTGTTGCTTTTTGATCTTTATCAATATCTTTTTTAGAGAAGTCGAACTTAATTTAAAAGACTTACAAAAGGTAATTCCCATGAAAATACTCGTAACCGATCCGATTCACGAGGATGGACTTGAGCAACTTCGGGAGTTTGCAGAAGTGGACGTGGCTATCGGCCTGAAGCAAGAGGAATTGATCAAGCGTGTCGCTGGTTTTGATACGTTGGTCGTTAGAAGCGCCACGAAGGTCACCAGGGAGGTTCTCGAGGCCGCGAAGGAGCTAAAGCTCATCGCGCGCGCGGGCGTCGGTCTGGACAATATAGACCTGAAGGCTGCAAAGGAGAGGGGCATTAATGTTGTCAACACTCCAGAGGCTCCGAGCATCGCGGTGGCTGAGCTCGTCATGGGCTTGATGTTGTCTTGGGCGAGAAAAATCCCTCGGGCAGATGCGGGCATGAAGCAAGGGAAATGGGAGAAAAAACAGCTCATGGGCACGGAGCTTCGGGGGAAGACCCTCGGTATTATCGGCACAGGTCGCGTGGGCAAGGAGGTTGGGAGAAGGGCGAAATCGTTCGAGATGAACCTATTGGCTTATGATGTGGTTAAGGATGAGGAATTTGCCAAGGAGGTTGCCGCGCGCTACGTCGACCTCGAAACGCTGTTGCGCGAGTCGGACTATGTAACTCTACATGTGCCGCTCATACAACAGACCAAGCACATGCTCGGGGCGCGAGAGTTTGAGTTAATGAAACCCACGGCGGTTCTCGTGAATGTGTCGCGTGGCGGGGTTGTCGATGAAGCCGCGCTGGTCGAGGCGCTTCGAGCTGGAAAGATTGCCGGGGCCTGTCTTGATGTTTACGAGCGAGAGCCCCCAAAGGATAGCCCCCTGCCCGGGTTGCCGAACGTCGTGCTGACCCCCCACATTGGAGCCTCCAGCAAGGAAGCGCAACGCGCGGCAGCTTTGCTGGCAGCTGAAAAGATAAAAGAGTATTTGCCCCATACTAAGTGAAGGTGTTAGATTGGCGTATGACGAAGAAAACATTTTGTTGATGACGCCCGGGCCCGTTTCGTTTCATCCAAGGGTTTATAGGGCGATGTCGAGGGTTGAATACCATCACCGGACGCCCGAGTACAGAAAGACCTTTGCCGAATGTATTTCGATGATGAAGGAAGTAATGCAGACGAAAAATGATGTATTTATCTTCGCTGGTTCCGGGACATCGGCCATGGAAGCTGCAATCGCCAACTGCGTGTCGAATGGGGATAAAGTTCTAAATTTGATAAATGGAAAGTTTAGCGAGCGCTGGAAGGAGATCACGGAGACATTTGGAGGTAAATCGATTCCGTTAGAAGTCGAGTGGGGCAAGGCGATCAAACCCGAGATGGTTGGTGAAGCGCTGGATAGAAACCCCGATGTTAAATTCGTGACCCTTTGCCATAATGAAACTTCAACCGCCGTCCTCAATCCCGGCCAAGAGATAGCCAAAGTCGTTAGGGAGCACGACAAGATCCTCATCGTTGACGGCATCACCTCCGTTGGGGGAGACTACGTTTATCCAGATGAATGGGGTTTCGATATCCTGATTACCGGATCACAGAAATGTCTTGGATGCCCGCCCGGACTCGGGATGATAATGGTCGGTCCAAGGGCGTGGGATATAATCGATAAGAGGGAAAGGATCCCGTCATATTACCTCAACATCCCATCCTACAAGAAGGAATTCGAGAAGGGTTCGGACACGCCATATACCTCCTCGATACCATTAGTATATGGTTTGCACGAATCTCTCGCCATGATCATCGAGGAGGGATACGAGAACAGGGTCAAAAGGCATAGGCGAATGGCGAAAGCCGTTAGGGAGGGGACGAAAGCCCTCGGCTTTCAGTTGTTAGCTGAGAAGGGGCACGAATCGAATACCCTAACTGCAATTAAATATCCGAAGGAAGTCGAGGACGGCGTTTTTCGCAAAACGATGCGGGGGTATGGTGTCCTCATCGCCGGTGGACAGGCCCACCTGAAGGGAAAAATATTCAGGGTGGCCCACATGAATTTAACGGCGGAAAGGGAAATTTTGCTGACGTTGGCGATAACCGAGTTGTCGCTGAGGGAACTTGGCTTCAAATGCGGAAAGGGCGTTGGAGTATCGGCCGCTGAAGAGGTTTTTCTGAGGTAAAAGAGGGATGTTCATCGCATGGAGGAATTTTCTCTTTCGCATCCGTTGATTGATCTTAAAATAAGGCTCGGGGAGATCGATAGGCTGCGCCTCCATGAGGAGACCATACCCGAGCTAACGAGTTGGTTTACCGAGAAGATCAAATCAGACGGATGTTTCAAGCACCCTATAATCGTAGATGCCAATACATTCGTCGTGCTGGATGGGATGCACAGGGTAACCGCCAGCAGGAATTTGGGCTACAGATTCATACCGATCTGCACCTTAGACTACCGCAATCCAAACGTGTTGGTTGGTTGTTGGTATCGCACTGTAAATCACCAATCGGATTTAGAAAAAATTTTGGGCTGGATCGAAGACCTTGGCTTCACGGTTGAAGACAGCTCTCGAGATGCGGCCGCCAAACTCGTGGCAGAGCGAAAGGCCATTGCGGCGATCGTTTCCCGTCTAGAATGCTTCGCGATTCATGGGACCCAACGCGGAATAAAGGAGATTTACGATGCGATAAAGCAAATAGAGTTAAAACTTAAATCGAAGGGACATTCGATAGGATACGGGGCGGAGAAAAACGCATTGAAAATGGTTTCCTCCGGAAAAGTCTTCGCAGCACTTGTGGTGCCGATGGTCGCGAAGGAAGAAGTCGTGGCGGCGGGTCTGTCTGGCGATGTATTCAATCACAAGACGACGCGACATGTGATCCCTGCGAGACCCCTCTTCATCGATGTCCCGCTCGAATTCCTGCGTGGGCCGAACCTTGAGGAGGCCAACAAAATCTTGGTGGACCGCTTATCGAAAAAGAGGGTCGAGCTTCTCCCCCCCGGTCAAGTTTTGGATCGCTTTTACGAGGAAGAGCTTTATGTCTTCAAGTAGTTTTGGTGTCACCAGCGCTCGGTTTCAAATTCAAGCTCCTTGAATTCTGGCTCGAGGAAATCTACTAATTACGTCGTGATTTTGGGATATCGATTCATATTAGACTTTTCAGGAGCTCGATGCAGCTACTAAGAATAATTCTCCGCCAAAGCGCTACCTACAAGAGATGATGAAGAACTAAAAAAAGCTCTGAAATCTAAAGCACCGGTAAAAGGTGCCGAATCTCCCAATCTGAGACTTGGGCCTTGTACTCGTCCCACTCCCTGCGCTTGATGTAAAGGAAATGGTTAAAGAGGTGGTCGCCCAAAGCCTCCCTGACCAATTTGCTCTCCCGCATACAACCAAGCGCCTCCCCAAGATTTTCGGGAAGCACCCCTACCCCCAAGGCCTCCCGCTCCTCGGCGCTCATGTGAAATATATCCTTCTCAACCGGCTCAGGCGGCTCGATCTTATCATCGATTCCTTTCAGTCCAGCGGCGAGCATCACCGCGAACTGCAGATATGGGTTGCCAGCAGGATCCGGATTGCGAAGCTCGATGCGAGTTCGTGCTCCCCTACCAGCTGGCACGCGGACAAATGCACTTCGGTTGCGGTTGGCCCAGGAGATGTAAACGGGTGCCTCGTACCCGGGGACCAAGCGCTTGTATGAGTTGACCGATGAGGCAAGAACTGCGCACGTCTCCCTCGCGTATCTCAGCGCGCCCCCGATGAAGTAAAGTGCAAACTTGCTTAGCTTGTACGCGCCCTTGGGGTCATAAAAAATGTTCTTGCTTGGCGTCGTCAGCGACTGGTGAACATGCATCCCGGAGCCGTTGACTCCTAGGATGGGCTTGGGCATGAAGGTGGCGTAGAGCCCGTGCTTGCTGGCGATCGTCTTCGTGACATACTTCATCATGGCGACGCGGTCGGCCGAGGTTACGGCGTCGGCGTACGTCAGGTCGATCTCGTGCTGCCCGGGAGCGACTTCGTGATGGGATGACTCGACATCAAAATTCATGGCGTTAAGGTAGGTGACGATCTCCTTTCGAATGTCATCGCCACGGTCGCGCATCAAGTCGAAGTACCCCCCGTAATCGGATGGTTTCGTCGTCGGGTCACCTCGTTCGTCCGGCACAAAGAGGAAGAATTCGTACTCCGGGGCAGTGCTGAATATCCAGCCTCGCTTGCGCGCACGCTCCATCTGTCTCTCGAGGGCCGCCCGCGGATCTCCATCAAAGCGATTGTCCTCGTGATCGTAGACATCGCACACCATGCGTGCGGTCTTCAGGTTCTCTTGGAGCCAAGGAAGCACGACGAAGGTCTTGGGATCTGGTTTGAGGCGCATGTCCGACTCCTCGATGGTGGCATAGCCGAGCACCGACGAGCCATCGAAGAAAATCCCCTCATCGAAGGCCTTCTCGAGCTTCGTGGCCGGGATCGTGACGTTCTTGACCGTGCCGAGGATGTCCATGAACTGCATCTGAACGAATTTTATTCCTTCCTTTCTCACCGCATCGAGGATCTTTTTTGAAAGCTCCATCACATCCCCGAGTGAATTATTTTGCATCGGTTAAAAACCTTCATCCGAGTTTGATTTCTATGCCGCCTTGATCAGGCCGAACCCCATGTAGGCGGCGGTGAAGACGATGATTGAAAACAGGACGGTCCTGCCGATGGCCGACCAGAGATCAACCCTGTCATTGCCGGCCTTGATCAACGAGATGAAACGGGCCATCACTAGGGCTAATGCTATCGTCGTGAGGCCCATCACCAGCTTTAGGAGCACGAGCTCGCTCGCCTCCATCCCACCGAACAAAAAGGGAATGTTCGCCAAGCCAGCACCGGCCGCCTCGCTTGCCGTGGTGAAGGATATCCCCGACATGAACTCCATCACCCAGACCGACATCGCGCAGACGACCGGCAGGAGCACGATGGTGACCAGCCAGAGGTTTCCCATCCCTTCGTCTATCCGCTCGCGAAAGCGGCGTTCGACGCGGCGTAACATGGAGAGAAACTCCGCCGCCATCATGCATGCTCGCCCTGCGGCGGCCTCCGAGCTTCGTCGGATGCGCGTGATCACGTTCAAAAAACTGTTTATAAGTGGGATGTGGATGCGCTCGGTAAGCCCCCGATCGAAAAGCGCACGATGCACATCCATCGAATACCTCTCCGTGGCCGTGACGATCTCCTGAAGCTGACCAGCAACCGGAGAGCCGGGCATCAAATCCGCGGCCTCAACCATCGCTTGGGTCATCGGCTCACCGTCAAGTACCCTGCTACCAACTGTGTTCAACGCAATCCCCCAGTCGGCTGCCTTTCTACGTTCTACCTCGCGAAGTCTCTTGCGCTTGCTTGCGTAGGAATAAGCGTGAACGGCTATCGCCGCGGCTCCCGCCCAGATGAACCAGAACGCATTTGCCCCCTGGACTATCGCACCGAGCACGCCTGCATCAACTCCCATAAAGTACAGAACGCCCGGCCAAGCGAGGAGGGAGAAGGCCAGAGGTGCGGCGGGACGATTTTTACTTTGAGTTTTCCCAATTTTTTTGGCACGAATATAACACCACTCTTCAATCCCACCGTTCAGAATCTAACCACTTCGCCCTCGCTACCAATTTCGCAAACCAAACTGTATCCTCGCTGACGCCCTCAAACGGGTCAAGTTTCGGAAGTTCTCGGATTAGCTTTTCTACGAGCCGCCCCCGCTCCTCACCTCGCGCATAGTCGGCACGGTAGGCAAGCTTCTTCAACTTTCGGTAAGTTATGACACGCCCCATATTATCCACCCAATCAGCCACCCAATCGCGAACCAGTAGAGCATGTCAAGGTTAAGCAGAAAAGATGCTTTGCACCCAACGCCCTCCGCTAGCCGTCCGTATGCCTTGTGCCACATAAAAGGGTCGCCGAGAGCGATTAGCGGATAAAAACAAAACACCAATGGCACCACAATCATAAAGCCGAAATAGCTCGCCAATGCCCCGACCGCGAACGCCAAGCCACACTCCGCCCTAGCCAAAGCGGAGTAAAGCGCCAGCTTGCGGTTGCCCTTTTCTATCTTACGCTTCATTCGCTTGACGAACTTGGTGTAGCTCTTATCGAACCTTCGGGCCAAGATGTCGCCGGGTGTAAGAATTAAACGCTTGAAGCTCATCCAATCACATTAGCGTTTTCTCTCAATGGTATATTCCTCCCCTTAATTGTAGGAGCGATATATTCGATAAACCGATCTACTTCTTGTGTCCCACCCTGCAGTTTAAGTTCATAGTAAAATCCTACCAATTTATTACGCCAACGGTCGATAGAATAATTAAAACCAAGCTTTTGAAGAGCTTTCCCCACCAACTTGAGCTTTTCCCGTTTTGTGTTGCCCGTGCTCAAGCGCTTGTGGCTTTTGCGAATAGTTAGACAACCCTCGGAATCATAAAAACCTCTTATGAAGTCCGCAGGATAAAGGCTTGCCAAATTCTCAATGCCCTCAAATACGAGACCTTTAAACCATTCGACGAATTTCTTGCTTTGTGCTTGAAGGTGCCAATATCCATGGCGGTCTTGTCGATAATTGGGATTCAAACCGATTTTTTTCAGAGCATCGGCAAATGCCTCAACGAACTTCAGATCTTTCACCCTTAACTCGACAAGGTACCGGTAACGATAGTGATATTTTTTTGATGACCATGCACAGCCGTCACCCAATATCACACCTACGATGTAAGCAAGTTCCGGTGATGAACCAAGCTTAGGAAAAATCGTGTTGTAATGGTTACAAGCTGGATCCTTTTTTAGCCCCATGCGGAGTGCCTTGCATTCAATTGCGTTCTTTGATCTTCTTGAGATGCTAGCTATTTCTGAATTTGGGGTTTTCTTATGCAAACGCTTGAGCTTTTCTATTTCGACAGCGGTCCAGAGATCCCCCGTGCTATGATGTAGTTTGTGCCCACCCAAACTAGTTGACTTCTGGAATGTTGCTCCGCAAATATCACATCGGTACAACTTATTGCCGACTGATTGGGGGGCGGGAATCATCAGTTCGTGCATGAGAACTCCCTTCAATTGGCGGTTGAGATATGCGTTTAAGCGCCTTTAGGAGAGAGAGGTCACCGAAAGTAATTTATAAAGGGGTAAAATCATGCCGCGAGTGGCCGCGATGCTCGAGCTCGTGAGGATTTACAACTGCCTACTAGCGGGAGTGGCCGTGCTAATCGGGGCGATCGTCACGCTCGGGGGATGGGGCCTGCCAAGTTGGATCGCACTTCCGGCATTTTTGGCTGCGATGTTTGTTGCGGCGGGTGGGAACGCGATAAACGATTATTTCGACCGCAAGATAGACAAGGTCAACCGCCCCCAGCGTCCGGTCCCATCGGGCAGGATACGGGAAAGAGACGCACTAGTCGCCGCCCAAATTTTGTTCATCTTGGGCATCCTGCTCGCGGTACCCATCAATCCTTACTGCGTCCTGCTCGCGGCCCTGAACTCGCTCGTGCTAGCATTCTATGCCTGGGGGATCAAACGCCGTGGATTGGCGGGAAATATCGCGATAGGGTACCTCGTTGGCTCGACATTTTTGTTCGGGGGGCTCGCGATCGGCGATCTCTCCCTTTACAAGCTCGAGATCATCGGAACCCTCGCCGCGATGGCAGCGTTATCCACGGTCGGGCGCGAGCTGATTAAAGATATCCAAGATATTCCTGGAGATCGAAAGCCCGGGTTCAAGACCTTCCCACTTTGTCATGGTTCACGCGGGGCAGCTGCGCTTGCGGTGGCATTCATCGCTGCCGCTGTGCTCATCTCACCTCTCCCGTACATGTTTTTGGGATTCGGGCGGGTTTATCTCGTCATCGTTATGCTCTCGGCGGCGGCATTCGTCGTTGCAGCTGCGATCATTTTGCACGGCCAAAAAGTGAAGACGGCGGGGAGGGCGTCGTTCATATCTAAAATCGCGATGGGTCTTGGGCTGCTTGCATTTTTGGCTGGGGCACTTTTGCATGCGTAAAATCTCTTACCATCATCAACTTTATGATAATAATTTTTTGGTTTCAATCGTTTGCTACTTGATTTTGTTTTTGGCGATTTCTTCGATGTAGCGCATGATATCCCGTAGTGCGAATCCCGTTTTGTTCGCGATGGTCTGAGCATCCTCGTACTCGGCCTTAATCCCCACGAGCTTCCCATTTTCGCGGGCAACCTTAACACGAGCTTTGAACTTTCGTCCAACTAGTTTCACCTCGACCGGCACCACCTCGCGTTCGAGCGCGTAGCGATGGGTAATCGGAAGTACCCGCACCCCCAGAGTTCCTGTGTGCAGCATCAGCAGGCGCGCAAGTCGCTCGGCATCTTTCGGCTTGGCGATTACCCGAATTAAAAAGCCCGGTCGCCCCTTTTTCATGAGTAATGGCGTCACGGTGGCGTCCAGCGCACCCTCTTCGATCAATTTCTCAATTGCATGACTCATGACCTCCCCCGAGACATCGTCGACGTTTGTCTCGAGCAATGCGATTTCCTCAAGTTTGAGCCGATGCTTGGGTGCTTCGCCCAAACAAACGCGCACCAGATTTGGGATCCGCAGCCTCCTCGCACCAGCCCCATATCCAATCGCATCAACCCGCATTGCCGGATAAGCTCGGACGAACCTCGTGGCAAGCGTCGTGAGCAGCGCAGCTCCCGTTGGAGTCGTGAGCTCCGCGTCAATCGCCTTGCCACGGATCGGCCTCCCGCGCAGGAGCTCAAGCGTCGCTGGGGCTGGCAGCGGCATCTCGCCGTGAGCCGATTTTATCGTTCCTTGGCCAACGGCGATCTCGCTAGCCAAAACCTCTCGCTCGAAAAGTCCGAGCTCGTGAGCGGCGGTGCAGCAGCCAACTATGTCTGCGATGGCATCGGCGGCACCTATTTCATGAAGGTGAAGGGTTTCAGTGGTTTCTCCATGTGCCTTCGCCTCAGCTTTGGCCAATCTTCCAAGAGCTTCCAGGGATTTATTTACGATTGGGGCTGGGAGGGGGAGCCTTTTGACCTCTCGTATTATCTCCTCGTAGCTGCGCCCGCCACGATCTCTGGTGTTTACGTTTACCCGCGTGGCTTTAATCCCGCTAACTCGAACCCGCCCGACTTTGACTCCGACTTTGCCAAATGGCTTGGCTGCCCTGAGCATGGCTTTTTTTACCCGTTGGACACTTGCGCCAGCATCGATCAGCGCGGCGGTCAGCATGTCACCCGAGACGCCAGCAATGCGGCAGTCGATGAACGCGAGTTTCATGCGTATCACGCTTCCCTTGTCTGCAAACATTTAAATAGGGAATATTCGTTATATATATAACAAGTGAATCACATGCGAAAAATCCTGTTGGTTTGGGACGTTAAAGTTCGAGGCTCGCCAGCGACGCGCTTCTACCGCGCGCTTAGCGGATACGATTATCAGACGAAGGCGGGCAAGAGCCACTCCGCTGGAATCTTGGATGAGATCCCCGATGATGTCTGGGAGTTTGTAAATCGGAGCACCCTGCTGATCGAGGAGGAGTACGCCAAGCTCGTCGAAAAAATTTTCAAGGAGTTTAGCACATATCTAAACTGGTGTAGGTTCGAGGTCGAGGTTTGAGGTGATCGAATGGCCGAGAAGGAGTTGAAACTCGTAGTCGCGGAAAATCGCTATCAGCCGGATGTCGGGCGCGGTTTCGCACGGTTGCCAAGTCACATCGCAAAACAGATCGATGTCAGTCAGGGCGATATAATTGAGATAGCTGGCTCGAGATCCACCAGCGCAATCGTGATGAAGGGCTTTCCTGAGGACCGTGGCTTGGACATCGTCCGCATCGACGGCCTGATCAGGCATAACGCCGGCACATCGATAGGTGAAAAGGCGACCGTGCGAAAGGCCGAGGTAAAGGAGGCAAAAACCGTCACCATAGCGCCCGCTACCCCCGGCATTCGATTAATGGCGTCCGGCGAGGCCATGAGGCGCAACCTGCTTGGCAGGCCATTAACGAAGGGGGACCTGATTAGCTCAACGTCACCGGGGGAGTCCCGCAGCTTTGGTGGCTTGTTAGAAGAGTTCTTTGGCCCTGGCTTTGGCGAGATGGCGATGCCGTTTGGGCTTGGTGAGGTGAAGTTTGTGGTAGTCAACACCTCACCCGGGGGCATCGTGCTCGTGACGGACATGACGAAGGTTGAGGTGCTTCCGCAGGCGGTCGAGGTGAAGGAGCTTAAGATTCCCGCGGTTACCTACGAGGACATCGGTGGGCTAAAGGGGGAGCTCAAGCGTGTGCGCGAGATGATCGAACTCCCGTTGAAGCACCCAGAGGTTTTCGATCGACTGGGAATAGAGCCGCCGAAGGGGGTGTTGCTTCATGGTCCTCCAGGAACGGGAAAGACCCTCATCGCCAAGGCTGTCGCGAATGAGTCGGGGGCGAATTTCACTTCAATTGCAGGTCCCGAGGTCATGTCGAAATGGTACGGAGAATCGGAGGCGAGATTGCGAAAGGTGTTTGAGGATGCGGAGAAGAATGCCCCATCAATCGTGTTCATCGATGAGCTCGATTCCCTAGCGCCCAAGCGTGAGGAGGTAACCGGGGAGGTCGAGCGGCGAGTTGTGGCCACCCTTTGTACCGCACTTGATGGGTTAAAGGCCCGTGGAAAAGTGATCGTCATTGGAGCTAGTGTAACGGGGGATACACCCATATTGATAAAGGATGAAAATGGCGCTAGGTTAGTTCCAATAGGGGAATTCATAGATAGATACTACTTCGCTGGCGAGGAAGGGATGGAAAAACCGGTTAACGGAGTTTACGCGCTTGGCTTTGAAGGGTTCGTTCCAAACAACCGCTTTGGTCAGACATATTTTAAAAACAGCGCATTCAAAAAAGTGAGCAGCGTGTTTAGGCACAAAGTCGGTGAAATCTATGAGGTGGAATTTGTTGGGGGAAAGATCAGGACGACTGGCAACCATTCTGTTTTCGTGCGGGATAGAAGGGGGATTCACGCTAAACCGGTTTCCGAACTCAAGATAGGTGAATGCCTTGTCGACATACCATTCAAGGTGAATCGCACCAGTTCAAGCCCTGCGATAAGGGCTCATGATTTTTCGCCAGATCCTGATGTCATGCTCGATGTATTTGCCCCGACCGTGAAAAGCTCGTACCTCACTGCTCGGCAAGGGAACGTTGACGTCAAACGAGTGGCAACGGCTGCCGAGGTGTGGCCCAGCACGGTGAGGCGGTGGAGTCAGGGAAGTGCCCCGCGGATGTTCAGAACACAACTTGCTCAATCTGTTCCCCAGCAAGTTAAAGCTGGACTGGGCTTGATGAAGTTGTTTGGATACTATGTGGCGGAAGGTTACAGCAGAAAGGAATTGGGTTTCTGCTTTGGTTCTCACGAGGCATATCTCATAGACGACGTGATTAAGACGATGAAAAAGGAATTCGGTGTAGACCCATCGCGAGTTAGGGTCGTTAGCACGAGGACGAACATCACTTATAACTCAAAAATTTTAGCGGACTTCTTTGCCAAGCATTGCGGGAAAGGAGCCCATAACAAACATGTCCCACGCTTTGCATACGAGCTTCCGAGAGCGCATTTTCTCGCCTTTCTGAAGGCGTACTTGGCCGGCGATGGATATGAACTGAAGGGGGGGAAGAAAGGCCTCCAAGTGACGTCCGTAAGTAAGCGGCTAATAACGGGATTGAATTGGTTGTGCCGGATGCATGGCATAAAATCGTACATTACAGAATTTACGGCGAAAGCTGGGCGAAAAATATGCGGGCATGTGATAAACAGGGGAGCGCACGCATACAGATTAAACATTGGCGAGACGAGCAATCCCTTCGGGGATCATCCCGCATCTAAAATGCACATAAGGCGCCCCATCGTCAAATCGATTAAAAGAGTCTCCCTTGATGGGTATGTTTACGACCTTTGCGGTTGCGAAAATGAGGCATTCTTCGGGGGCGAAACGCCAATTCTGCTCCATAATACCAATCGTCCAAATGCTCTGGACCCAGCGATTCGCAGGCCAGGGCGCTTCGACCGGGAGATTGTAATTGGGGTGCCAGATAGGGATGGTCGTAAGGAGATCCTGCAAATTCATACCCGTGGAATGCCCCTGGCAAAAGATGTCGATCTCGATGCCCTCGCCAACATCACCCACGGCTTCGTCGGGGCAGACCTAGAGGCCCTCGCTAAGGAGGCGGCGATGAGCGCCCTGCGGCGGATCCTGCCCGAGATCAAGCTCGAGGAGAAACTCATCCCGCCGGAGGTGCTGGAAAAGCTGCAGGTTACCAAAGGGGATTTCGACAACGCATTAAGGATGGTCGAACCCTCGGCGATGCGCGAGGTACTTGTTGAGGTGCCGGATGTACATTGGGGGGATATCGGCGGCTTGGAGGGGGCCAAACAGGAGCTGCGCGAGGCAGTTGAGTGGCCGCTCAAATATCCCGATGCTTTCAAGCGCGTTGGAATTGAGCCCCCACACGGCATCCTGCTGTATGGCCCACCCGGGGCAGGTAAAACTTTACTTGCACGGGCAGTAGCGACGGAGAGCGAGGCGAACTTCATTTCGATCAAGGGGCCAGAGCTCCTGTCAAAATGGGTGGGAGAGTCTGAGCGCGGCGTGCGCGAAACTTTTCGTAAGGCGAAAATGGCTGCCCCCGCGATAATCTTCTTCGATGAAGTAGACGCACTCGTGCCCAGACGTGGCTCCGGTTTCGGCGACGCTCACACCACGGAGCGCGTAATAAGTCAGTTGCTTACTGAACTGGACGGATTGGAGAAGTTGGAAAATGTTGTCGTGCTGGCGGCTACCAATCGACCAGATCTCATCGACACTGCGCTGCTTCGCCCAGGGCGCTTTGATCGGCTTGTGTTCGTTCCACCACCAGACGAAAAAGCTAGGCTCGAAATCTTCAAAATTCATACTCGAGCGATGCCTCTTGCCAAAGATGTCAACCTCAAACAACTAGCAAATGAAACGGAAGGGCATACAGGTGCTGACATCGCCGCCTTGTGCCGTGAAGCCGCGATGCTTGTGTTGCGTGAGGATATAAAAGGTAAGGAAATCCATATGCGACACTTCCGCAGGGCGATGGAAAGCGTAAAGCCCTCCATAACGCCGGAAACAGTTGATGCATACAAAACTTTTGAGAAGAGAAAAAGCGAGCGCGTGACAAAAGAGGCGACGGGCATTTATTATTGATTTTTCGTACGTATTTAGCTGACCGCCTTTAGTGCTGTCAAAGCTGTGCATAGCCCTAGTTTGCCCCCTTATAAAGAACCCGTACCCAAAGCCTCGGCGGGAGTGATGAGAAGGAAGATGGCGAACGTTCGCCACTACATGATTTACGATTTCAGGGGCAAGGCCCCGCGGAGCCTCTACCGTCTGCGAGAGCGCTTGGAATCGGAAGGTATGGCTGAGTGGGTCCAGTACGGCGTCGTGGAGACCGAGAGGCTGGACATCTCCCTGCGGATATCCCACTTCTGCCAAGAACGAGGAGCCGAAGTGAAGCTCATTGGAGGTATCAGGTGCCACGTTGAATGATGGCGAACGTTCGCCGCTATTCACTGGAGCTGTTTTTTCAACCAAGCTCAGAAAAGTGGAAACGGGGCGATAGCGAACATTCGCCAAGTACCGGGGGCGATGCTTGGATTCTTGCTTTTGGAGAAAGCTAAATACGTACGGTTTTATAGGGGCAAATACAAAATTAGCAGGGATTGATTTGGCGCAGGCCCTTCTAAGCAAGCTGCGGTCGATGAGCATCATCTCCGACAGGGGTTTGCAGATAGGGAAACTTGACGATATAACGTTTGACGAAAAGGATGGCAAGATCCTCTCGCTCGTGGTCAAGCCGATCTCGAAGGAAACGCTTGGAAATGCCCCCCGCGACTCGAGGGGAAATGCTTTGATTCCGTTCAGTGCAGTCATGTCGATCCGCGATTTCATCGTCGTCAACGAACGCGTATTGGCGATTCAACAGCTCAAAACTAAACCAACGCTAGAATAAGTCCCGAGATCTCGGTTCGGTCACCACCCGAAGAACAGTCGCGTCGCGAGTTCGCTGGGCAACCCTGCATCCCTTATTTTCTGAGCAGTATCTTTTATGTCGTACTCGACCCTGTGATAGCTGGCATCGGCCTCCTCGCCCAAAATTAGAATCGCATAGCTGGCCCGATGATCGCGGTCGCGGGGCTGTCCAACGCCTCCGGGATTGACGATGAGCTTGCCGTAAATAACTCGCCTTGTCGGCATGTGGGTGTGGCCGAACACGACTATGTTGGCATCCAAGTCACGGACGAGTTCGGCGAGCACGCGGTTAGGGGTATCCGGAAAGACGTACTCGTTCAACGGGTCGCGGGGGCTGCCGTGAACCACGTAGAGGTTTTGCCCCCCATATTTCAGCTTGAGGCGGGTTGGAAGGTTTGACAGGTACTCGAGGTTTTCCCTGCTCAGGTTGTCGGCCGTCCAAAGCGCCGCCCGAGCTGCAATCGGGTTGAAGCCCCGCACATCTCGCGTGACAGCGGCATAATCGTGATTTCCCATCACCGCCCGCACGCGTTTCGACCTGGCCAACTCCACCACCTCGTTCGGCTCGGCGGCGTAACCAACGAGGTCGCCGATGCAGATCAGCTCATTGACCCGCGGCATGTCCTTAAGAACGGCCTTGAAGGCGGCGAGGTTTGAGTGGATGTCCGCTATTAAGCCAATTTTCATCAGCATTACCAAGAGAATAGGGACAAATCTTGTTTAAATCTCTAGCCAACAGGGGGTCGGCAGGCACCTTGACCTATCGGGCGATGATCTCTCATCGGTACTTGAGCTGCTATGCTTGCGACCATCCCAGATGATCGAGAAGTGAAACGTTATGCCGCGTTCGGTCTCCGGCTGCACGGGAGTTCAAAAATTGGCCCCAGCGCTTGTGAAAGCTATCCCCGCAGGGCGAGGATCTTTTCGATCGCCTCTGCGACGCCTTTACCATAGGGTTCCGCAGTCACATGGGTGCAGACCCGCTTCACAATTTCGTCCGAGTTCGCAACGGCAAAGCCTAGCCCCGCGATCTTCAGCATCTCGATGTCGTTGGGGCCATCTCCGATCGCGGCGATTTCAGCCAGGGGCACCCTTAGAAGGGTGGAGACCCTCCGAAGCGCATTGCCTTTATTCACGTCCGGGCTCCGTAGGTGGATTGCGAATCCCGAGTCGATGGCAACTAGGTCGAGCCCTTCGCGTGTGAGGATTTTGTTTGCATCCTCAACTTCAATCGCGTGCCTTAGCGTTAGGCCCGTGAGGCGCATGTTTGAGCTCCTCGTCTGTTGAATGGGCCCAAATGCTCGCTCAAGCGCGGCCAATCCTCGATCCGCCTCAAGCCTATCACCGAGCATGTGCTCTTGACCGCTGGCCGGGTCGAACACGATTCCTCCATCTTCGGCTATCAGTGGGCCGGAAGTGCCGAGCAGGATAGCTGCGGCCTCCGCGAATGGCAGCACGTTGCCCGTAGCGAGCGCCACCGGCAGGTTAGAACTCTCGGCCTTTCGAATGGCATCGACCGCAGCAACGTCAAGCCTTCGATCCCCATGAGTTAGCGTGCCATCGATATCGACGGCGACAAGCCGGATCAAGCCTTCACCCATTCAGTCCTTTATTCCGCCCTCGGTGATGATGAAAACTGCCTCGGCCTCGGGCAAGTTGGGGCTGTCGTAGATCCGCGCGATGCGCCTCCCCCCCTTGGACTTCCGCAAGTAAACGCGGGTCGTGGCAGAGTGGGCGAGTATGTGTCCACCGATCGGGCGGGTTGGGTCTCCAAAGAACATGTCCGGCCTGGCGTGTACCTGATTGGTCACAAAGATCGCGATATCGCGGAGGTCGGCCATGCGGTGCAGCGTCATCAGGTGGCGGTTCAGCTTCGCTTGGCGGTTGGCGAGGACACTTCGACCGATGAACTCGGCCCGGAAATGGGAGGTTACAGAATCGATAATCATCAGGCGAATATTCTCCTTCTCGATCATCTCCTCGGCCTTCTCGGCTATCAGGACCTGTTGGTCGGTGTTGTAGGATCTCACATAGAGGATATTTTGGAGTGTCTTTATCGGATCAAGCTCGAGGGCGACCGCCATGTCACGGATTCGCTCCGGCCTGAACGTGTTTTCGGTATCGACGTAGACGGCCCTCCCGTCGAGCCCCTTCCGCTCGGACGGTAGCTGGACGTTGACGCAAAGCTGATGTGCAAGTTGGGTCTTCCCCGAACCAAATTCTCCAAAAACCTCGGTCACCGCTTGGGTTTCGATGCCTCCGCCGAGCAACTCGTCGAGTTTTTCGCTGCTGGTGGTTATTATCCCGATTTTTTTCCGGCGTTCCAGAATCTTGTCCGCCGTCACGAATTCGCCTATTTTTGCGATTTCCCTCGCCGCGGCAATTATCTTCTTGGCCTGAACCTCTCCGATCTCGGCCGCATCGTGCAGTTCGGCCGCCGTGGTCACAGCGATGGATTCGATGGTGGAATATCCGGATTCGCGGAGTTTTTCGGCGATGGCGGGCCCGACTCCAGGCAAACTCTCTATCGAACGTTTCAGTGCCTCGGCCAAAACAATGCCTCCGTTATGAACATTCATCTCACCGCTTTTATCCTTTCGAGCAGCATCCTTGCCTCCTGTTTTGGCTCGGGGAGCTGCACCTCCCTCGCCCTCAACTCTAGCTGATCGAAGTACTTGTCGTGCCGGACGATTCCGGTTAGGGCGAGTTCCCTCCCGACCAGGTTGAATTTATCGTAGAGCTGGGCCAAATCCGGTGTTTTCTTGAAAAGCTCGAAGACCTGTTGGGCGTCCATGCCAAGCAGTTGCTCCGCGACCTTGCCGAAGAGGGCGATGCGAATGTTGCCGGTTCCATCGTCAAGCACGAAGCTCAGCACCACGCGATGCTCGGGCGTCACCACCTTTCCACACTCCTCGCACATCAAGCTCGTGTCGATGCTCCCCAAGCTTCGACCACAGTTGGGACAGACATCGAATATCGGACGCCGATGAAACACCCGCGCCACGGTGCCACGAACTTGAACCCGCTGCCCCTCCTTTTGAATGGCAGCGATGTCTATCCTCTCGAGCGCCGGAGCAGCCATTTGGAGTACATCCGCGGGGGGCAATTCCTCGCTGATGGATGGGTTGAGCTCGAGCCCCCCCTGTTTTCCGAGGTGAAGCTCTGGTTGACCGAAAATGCCAAGGGAGCTGTAGCAGTTGATTAGCTTGACGATATCGCCAACTTTGATGTCATTGACTTTGTCCGCGTGCTCGTGCCATAGCGATACCCTCGCCGCGCCCGTCTGGTCACCAACCTTTAGGGATGCGACTTTCCCCTTGCTACCGTCCGGGCGCACAAATTCGCGTGGGTTGGAAACCTCCATTACCCTGCCGACCACCTCGAGTGCGTCCATGCCTGGCTCTATCCCACCAAGCTTTATTCGGCTCGGCCGAAGCTCACCTATGCTCACGCCAGCAGGGTTAATCTCGACCCTAGCGATCCTGCCCACGTGCACCTCGGGCTTGCCATCTAGGCCCGCACGCGTGTAGGCATTGTAGAGAAACACGACATCATCGAGCTCAAGTTTTTCAGCCAGCTCTGCCGCGTTACCCCAAAATGAAGCCCGAACGGTACCCGTTTCATCCGCCAAGATCACGCTCATGACCTTCCCGGAGGTGCCATCATCGCGCTTGAACTCGTGTAGCGGAAGCTTGCGCCTCACCCTCGCCGCGAGGTCCACGGTTGGCATGTCCACCTCGATTTCTCCAATTTTCAGCGGTCGTTCGACCAGCTTGGGCAGCTCTGCGGATTCAGATCCCGGCGGGTTCAAGAGCAAGCGCCCACGCGAGCCCAAACTGAGCTCTGGTTTCTCTTTCAGTCCCGGCCGCACCACGGCATTTTCGAGCTTCACCACATCACCGCGTTTGATTTGCTTCACGAGGTCGGCCCGTTCATCCCAGAGCGAGACGCGCACTTGCCCTGTCGAGTCCATGAGCATGAGGGACGCAACTTTGCCGGTGCTTCCGTCGGGGCGCTCAAAAGTTCTGACGTCGCTCGCCGCGATCGCCCTGCCCAGGATATCGACCTCGCCCAGCTCGGGTTTCAGGTCGGCCGCCCTGACTTTCATCTCGACCAGCGGAGGGAGCTCATTTACACGAGGGTCATCTGGATTCAAGACAATTGAGCCACGCATCCCCAAGTTAAGCTCAGCCTGTTTGTCGAGCCCTTGGCGGACGTAAGCGTTTTGAACCCGAATCGCGTCCCCTTTTTTTATTTTTCCTTCCTTGACGTACGAGACTTTATCATTCCACAGCACGACCCTGATCTGACCGGTTTTGTCCTGAAGTAGCAGGCTGCTCACGCACCCTGCCTTGCCGGTCTGGCGCTGAAACTCCCGTGGCTCATAGATGCGAATGATCCTGCCGACGATGTCCGCCTTTGACATCCCTGGAATCAGATCCTCGATGTGAAGCGCGCGAACCTCCGGTTCCTCTTTTTTGAAGGCGATCCCCAGTTCGCGTCCGACGATGTTGGCAGCGCCCTCGGGGGTTACGAAACCGCTGAGCTCCTCCTGCTTTTGTCGGATGCGCTGCATGAGCTCGTCATAGCTTATCTTCGATTGATCAAGAATTTCTTGGACCATCCGCTCAAAATTTAGCTCCACGATCCAGCCCCAACCAATTATTTGCCTCTCGCTTAAAGAGATTTTTGGGGAGAGGTGACCGAAAGTATTCCAGCTGGGGGGCACCAAAAATGTACGATCCAGTCGAGCTAGCCGAGAAATTGAAAAAAATAGTCGTGCGCGACGATGGGCGCAAATATTATCGCTTTCGGGCTGCGCGGTTTTACGGCGGGATAGCTACCGCCGACTGCGTCGGGTGCTGCCTGCGTTGCGCATTTTGCTGGAGCCGAGCCCCGCTGATAAATCCCGAGCGGGTCGGACGCTTTTACAGCCCAAAAGAGGTTCTCGGCAAGCTGGATTCAATCGCCTCAAAGCATGGATATTCACAACTTCGCGTGAGCGGGAACGAGCCGACGATAGGAAGGCAACATTTGCTCAAACTGCTTGAGCTTGTTGAGCGCACGAGCTATCGCTTCATCCTCGAGACGAACGGGATTCTGTTGGGTGCGGACGCCGGCTACGCCCGAGAACTCGCGAGGTTTGAGAACTTGCATGTGCGGGTGTCACTAAAGGGATGCGATCCTCAGCAATTCTCCAAGCTTACGGGGGCCGAACCGGAGGCTTTTGAGCTACAGCTCACCGCGTTGCAAAATTTACTGGACGCCGGCGCTAGCTGCCATGCTGCGATCATGCGGGAGTTCGCGCCGCCGGAGAAACTTGGGGGGCTCAAGCAACGGCTGGCATCAATCGATCGAAGCTTAACGCAGAGACTCGAGTTCGAGTATTTGATCCCATTCCCCCACGTGATACGGAAACTGGTGAGGCGTGGGATAAGCGTGAAATGCGAGAGCTTGCGGGAAAGCATCCAGAAGAACCGCTGATAGATTCAATAAAAATGGACAAAGCATTTATTTTTGAAGCCTATCGCCCCGTGCCTCCGTGCTCCTCTAACATCTGGGATAATAGAGACCCAGCTTTTCTATTGGGCTCTATTTCCAATTTCGGATCCTGTAATACTCGGCGAGATAAGGTTCGACGTCTATGGTAGCGGCCTTTCCCGCCACGTACCGCGGCACTTCCTTGAAACGTTTTGGCAAGAGATCGTCCTTG
>DAOUSU010000075.1 GCA_030627035.1 Hadesarchaea archaeon | reverse complement strand
CTCCGATGTTGCGGTCGTTGAGGTGACCGGGAGCGGTCTAAAGGACGTGAAAGCGGCGATGAAGCTCGTCGAGGAGTCACCGGTAATAGAGCCCGAGTTTGATCAGCTCGAACAGATTTTGAAGAAACATTAATCCCAGTTACAAGATCGATGCCAAGAGGGCATTCTGCACGTGCAAGCGATTTTCCGCCTCATCGTACACGATCGACATCGGCCCATCGATGATCTCATCCGTGACCTCTTGGTTGCGGTCCGCCGGTAAGCAATGCATGAAAATAGCATTTGGATTAGCCAGATCAAAATGTTTCCGGCTGATGCACCAGTCGCGCTTGAACTGCTCGCGGTATTTTTTGTCCTCTTCCTTGCTCATCGCGAAGCTCCCCCAGCTTTTGGCGTAAATAACGTCGGCGCCCTTGCAGGCATCGTAAATATCATGGGTGACGGTTATCTCGCTGCCTGAAAGCGCAGCATGTTTTTTGGCGAATTCCATGTACTCTGGGTCGACATCGTACTTTTCTGGGTAGGCCAGCACTAAGTTCATGCCCAACAACCCCGCCGCGATTGCCATGGTTTGGGGCACGCCAGCCGATTTGACTCGCCCCGAGTACGCCCAAGACATCACGATCTTTTTCCGCTTATAGCCTGGGCCGAACTTCTCCCGCATGGTCATGATATCGGCCATGATCTGGCATGGATGCTCCTTGTCGTCCAAAGCGTTGATGACGGGGACCCTAGAACTGGCCTCTAACACGCGCAGGATCTCGCGAGCCATACCATACCTCTCCAGCCCAAACATCCGGATGACGATGCCGTGCACGTAGCGACCCAGCACCTTGCCGGTGTCCTCCCAAGTTTCCTTATGGGCTATCTGCATGGTATCGGGTGTGTGATATTGAGCGTGGCCCCCCATCCAGCTTATGCCGGATTCAAATGACGTGCGTGTCCGGGTTGATGGGTTGGCAAAGATCATCGCCACCTGTTTGCCTTTGAGGAGCTCAGGTTGTTCACCCGCAGCCCACTTTTGCTTCAGTTCAGATGTCAAGTCAAAAATTTTTTCAAGTTCCTCTGCGGACCAGTCCATCAGGCTAATAAAACTCTTACCGCGCAAACTTTTTTCCATTCTCATCCACCGGATTTTTTAATTGCCGCCCTGCAATTTAAGCTTTGCGACAGCTTTACAAATACTGGACTGCAGATATTTTAAAAAGTTATCTACGATGGGGAGATCAAAGGTACACCCGGATGTCGAACTGGAGATTCATCCGGCCATGCGGATTCAGCTGGAGGAAATTTACCGGTCGCGGCAGCTTGAACGATTTCTAAAAGGATAATTCCGATCCCTAGAAATAGTGGTTGAGGAGGAGCTTTTCACGCGTGACAGCTCACGGCATGATCATTGCCATCACTGCCTTCTGCGCGTGCAATCGGTTCTCAGCCTCATCGAAGTACAGCGAGCGCTCGTATTTGTCGAGAACGTCGCCGGTTACCTCCTGCCCACGGTCCGCTGGCCCACAGTGCATGTAGTAAGCTTTGTTGGTGATGTCCATCAGTTCTCGGGTGGTGATCCAGTCCTTGAACTTGTCCTGGTAGGCGGAGGCCCCATCCTTATCGACCGTCTTGCCGTGGGGCGGTAAGTATTGCTTTGGAGACCACGCCTTCGGGTAGACGAAGTCGGCCCCCTCGAACGCCCCCCTCATGTCGTTGGAAACCTCAAAGCGCCCCCCGTATCGGTCGGCGTTCTCCCTCGCGCCCTCTATGATGCTATCCTCGAGCTCGAAGCCCTTCGGGTGGGCCAACACGACATCCATCCCGAATTGGGTTGCTATCAGGGCTGTGCTCTGCGGCACCGCCAAGGGCTTCAGGCCCCCGGAGTACGCATACGACACGACGAATTTTTTGCCCTGGAGATTGGGCTCGGCTTCCGTCGCCGCCATGATGTCCGCCAGCGCCTGGCAAGGGTGGAAAAGGTCGTCCTCCATGTTTATTACGGGAACATCGGCCCACCTTGCGAACTCCTCGATGACCCTGTGCCCCCGCCCGAGTACCCACTTCGCGGCATCCCCGTAGATCCGAACGGCTATCGCATCCCCGTAGCGGCTTAGGACCCTCGCGACATCCGAGATCGCCTCCGTCTTGTAGGCGACCATATCCTCTGGCAGGGTCGGGACGTACACGTCTTGGGGGCTTATGAAGTGGGCATGCCCCCCCAGCTGGTAGATCCCTGCCTCGAAGGAGTTGCGCGTCCGAAGGGAGCGGTTATAAAAGAACATGAAAAGGGTCCTCCCTGGCAGGTAGGGGGTCTGGATTTTCGACTTGAATTTCTTCTTGAGATCGATCGCCGCATCCAAAATTTGCTTGATCTCATCTTGGCTGAAATCCTGCGTGTTAAGGAAGTCCCTCCCCCTGAAAGCGCCGATGTATTTTGGCACCTCCACGTGAACACCTTCAAAACCTCAAATTTCAAGAATATATAAGTTTCGTGGTGCTTACAAATATGAGTTTGATAAAACAAACTACATAGCAGAGGTTTGGATGAGGGGTAATCCCATGCATGTCATCTACGATGGAAAGACCAAGCGTTTGATTCGCCTTGAGGACCGGTTGTTGATGCAGTTCAAGGACACGTTGGTCGGCGATTCGGCTGGCAACATCGACCTTGGCGGCGATTTCGTCGTCGGGCAGCTGGAAGGCAAGGGGGCAGCATCCGCAAGGGTCTCTGCTTATTTCTTCAAACTCCTGAACGAGGCGGGCATCGATACCCACTTCCTGAGGGCGCACTCTGATACCGAACTGGAGATCCTCCCCGCGACGCGAATTCAGCTGGAGGCGATTTACCGAGCGTTGGCGTACGGGAGCTTCATCCGGAGATATCGCGGCTACGTGCAGCCGATGGCGGAGCTGAACTTGGTGGAGTTCAACCTCAAAGACGATGCGCTGGGCGACCCGCTCCTCGAGCGCCACGTCGTCGCCAAACTGGGAATCGCCAGCCCGGATGAAATCGGACGCATGGAAGTTATAGCTCGTCGGGTCGCGAGAACGGTAACAAGGGTGCTCACCGATCAAGGGTTAACCCTCATTGACATGAAGTTAGAGTTTGGCAGGATCGGCGAGAAGCTCGTGGTAATCGACGCGCTGAGCGGGGACACCATGCGCGTTTACGATCCCGCGAAAAAAAAGGTTCTGAACCAAATCGAGCTGGCGGAGAGGCTCGGCCTCCTCCCATAGTCTAATGTCGTAAATAAGACACGCGAGCTTTTACAAGACTCACTTGACGAGTTTCTCGACCTTCTCTTCGGGAAGCTCACGGTATCCTTTTTCATCGATGAGGGCGACGACGATCCTGTCGCCGGTTGCGGCATCTCGTTCGATCGCGATCTTGATCGACTGTGCCACCAGCCTTGCTCCATCGTTGAGGGTCATCCCATCCCGGTAACCCTGTTCGAGCACGCCGTAAGCCACCGTCATCCCAGTGCCAGCGCTCGCGAATTTTTCCTCCTCCATCTTTCCGCCGATTGGATCGAGGAAGTAGAGGTGAGAGCCATCGCCATCGACGCCTGAGATCACCCCTGCGACGAGATATGGAAATGCCCGCCGCCCGTGGAGCAGGCTCGACGCCACCTGGGCCAGGCTCTTGGTCGAGATGGAGCGCCGGTGCTCGAGGCGGTAGATGTTTGCCTCAGCCTTGAGCAGATTCATCAGGCTCTGCACGTCGCCCGACCCTCCAGAAACCGCCGCGCCTATCCGCTCCTCGAGCTTGAAGATTTTCTTGACGCGTTTGCTTAGCACGAGGTAGTAGACGGCGCCCCGCGAGTCGGAGGCGAGGGCAATCCCATCCTTGCACCGAACGCCGACAACGGTTCCCGTAAAACCATACATCAATATCACATCTTCTTTTGAGCGGCGCCTATAAAACTTCACCGCCACCGAACGAGCGCAATCACGATCGTCGTGACCGCGCCAGCTATCACCGCAAATAGGGCTATCCAGACAAGCATAGTTTTTTCTCGAGGAGGCTGCTATCCCTCGCGTTATCTCGGCGGTTTCTTCCAACGCGATGTTAGGATCTCGTGGGTTCCCCCGCGCTCGCCAAAGGCTGAACGGCCGGGACGACCAGAACAAACGTGATGACTAATTTGCGCAGCGAGACACCCAAGGGGCCTGTTTTCCCGTACGTATTTAGCTATCGAAGGTCGATCTCGCAAATACGTGCTCTTTTTTGCCAAAGGGGTTCAAATCTCGGAGTTTTCCCAACAATTGAG
>DAOUSU010000061.1 GCA_030627035.1 Hadesarchaea archaeon | reverse complement strand
CGCACGGTGGAGAAGAGGCTGGGGCTTAGGTTGCACAGGGCCGACCTGGCGAAGTTCCTCCAGCAAGCGGTGCAGGAGATGAGGGGGATGCCCGAGGAGGAACTCGAGACCCTGGGGACCACCGAGATCGACGAGTCACAGGTCCTGCTCGATGCCGCATACTTCATCCAAGAGCAGCTGGGCGTAAAAGAGGCACGCGTGTTCAAGGCGGATGACCCGGCGCGGTACGACCCTCAGGACCGGGCCATGCTTGCGGTCCCGATGAGACCCGCGATCTTCATCGAATGAGTGGTCCCATGGTCAAGATTTCGGATGCCGTGCGGGACCTGCGCTACCTGCTCAACAGAGGTTACCCCCGCGAGTCGGCGGTTAACTTCGTCTCCAACCACTACCGCTTTCCTCTCAGCCAGCGGCACCTGCTCGCGCGTTGCGTTTTTTCAAAGCGTGAGGTGATTGAACACCGCCGAAAATCCGTGAGGGCAAGTTCAGTTCGGGGGAGGTCTCTGGGTGTTGATGGCTACAACGTCCTGATAACCATCGAGAGCATCCTCACCCGTAAACAAGTTGTGCGATGCGATGATGGCTACATTCGAGACCTACGGGCGATTTTCGGCAAATATCACATAACCCCTGCGACTACTCGCGCACTTACAGAACTTTTGCGAATTATCGCCAGTGCAAAACCAAGTCATGTGGGGTTCTTGTTTGACAAGCAGGTGAGCAGGAGTGGCGAGCTCGCAGGCATGGTGAGGCGGCGGCTCGAGCAGGTGAATCTAAATGGCGATGCCCGTGCGACTGATGGGGTTGATTTTAAACTTCGCTCGCTCGACGTCGTTGCAAGCAGCGATCGTGCGGTGATTGAGCGGGCAAGAGCAGTTTGGGACATCCCAGCAGAAATTTTAAGGGGAAGAGCAGCAAACATTGTAGACATGAGCAAAATGGGAAATGCCGATAAGAAACTCTTGAAGGTACGACCAAGGAAGCTCGGCATAAAAGGAAAAATCAAGAGAAGTGAAATTTATCGGTCTTGAGGTTCTCGTCCTGTTTGCCTCAAAATTTGTCCGAGTTTTTTGAAATCAGCCTGTAGTTTTTGTTTCGCCTCAGCACCATATAGAGCCGCTGCGGGGTGGTAGGTCAGGAAGAGCTTGAATTTCGCACCCGCATAGGTGCAGTCGAGCAGATTCCCATGTTCTCTGCTGATGCCCACATACCTTCCGAGCAACGTGCGTGCGGCTATTCTACCCAAAGCGACAACGAGTTTGGGTTTGATTATAGAGATATGTCCTCCAAGAAAATGCCTACATGTCTCGATTTCGTCAGGCAAAGGGTCCCTGTTTTGAGGTGGGCGACAGAGGACCACATTGGTCACATACAAGTCTTCTCTTCTCAGACCAGCCTCGTGCAAAAGATTGTTCAGGTATTTACCGGCAGCGCCGCTAAAGGGAATTTTGGTCTTGTCCTCCGTGAACCCTGGCCCCTCGCCCACCAGCATTATTCTCGCGCTCGCCGGCCCAACGCCAAACACCACATTAGTCCGCGTCCTGTATAATCCACAGCGCCGACAAATTTCCGCTTCAGATCTAAGCTGGCGCAGAACTTTTTCGACTTCTCCTTTTTCTGGCATTGCAACCCCCACCTCGAGATAAAACCTAGGTGCAATTACCGCCGGTGCTCGAGCTGCGGCTTGAGCCTCTCGTGAACTCGCTTGAGCAGCCGGAGGTCGTCCTTGCAGTGGTCGATGATCAGCCTTCGGGCCTCGTAGTCCCCCCGCTTAACGAGCTTGAACAGGGTCAAAACATCTCCCCCGTGGAACTCCAGACCCCGCTCGATCCCAAAAAATCCCGCAACCGATTCAAGCCGGTAGCTGGAGAGGAGCATGTGGCCCCGGGACCACTCGCAGAGGTCAAGCATTGGGATTTCGACGAGTTTTCGGAGGTCGATGTCCAGCAGGGCTGCGCGGGCCAACAGAAACGGCACGTCGAATCCGGAGCCGTACCATGTGACTAGCTGCTTGCAACCACGGAGTTCCCCTCGGAGCCACTCGAGGGCCCTCCGCTCCTCGTCGGGGGTTTCCGCAAACTTCACCTCCGGTTCCTCGCCCTTCAGCAGGCCTATCGCTATTACCATGCCACTATTTGCTTTCCTACTTGAGGTTTCTATGTCAAGATACACAATCAATTTTTATTCCCCCATCACGAATATCGCGAGCCTCCGTGTGCGTGGGCCGTCCTGCTCGATTACCAAAAAATTCTGCCAGGTCCCCCGAACAATTCGCCCATCGACTATCGGTAGTGCCACCGAGGACCCGATGAACGCCGACTTCAGGTGGGCGTGGGCGTTGTCGTCGATGCGGTCGTGCTGATAATCCCCCCTAACCGGGACCAGCTCGTTCAGTTGCTCGAGGAGATCCCGCTTGAGCCCAGACTCGTTTTCGTTGAGGGCGAGCGAGGCCGTGGCGTGGGGGAGCTGCACGACGACCAGACCATTTTTTATGCCGGACTCTCGAACCGCCGAGGTCACCCTGCCCGTCAAATCGATCACCTCGCGCGCCTTGTTCGTGGAGAAGCTCAGCTCCTTGAACCAAGTTTTCATTAAATCACGCCGTAATACTCGGCCGTTCGCTTGATCCCGTCCTCAAGCTTCACGCTGGGCACCCAGGACAATTCACGTTTCACCAAGCTCAAGTCGGCCTGAGTTCGCTCGACGTAATTTTTTATCGGGTTCGGCGCGTACTTGATTTTCAACGGCTTTATTTTTTGTATCAGCCTCGCCACCTCGTTAAATGATGTCTCCCTCCCGGTCCCAACGTTAAAAATGAGAGCGCCTTCCTTGTTCGCCGCGAGGATGAGCGCTCTGACGACATCGCTCACGTGGGTAAAATCTCGCGTCTGGGAACCTTCGCCGTAAATTGTGAATTCATCGCTGAGGATCATCTGGGTTATCACGTTCGCGTATTTTCCCTTTGCCCGCTCGTGGGGCCCGTAGACGGAGAAGAAGCGCATCCCCGCCGAAGAAACTCGGTGAAGCTGGTGGTACACCCTCGCCAGCCGTTCCATCGCGAGTCTGGCCTCGGTGTAGTAATCAAATGGCGGGGTCTGCATGTCCTCGCGGTTGGGCCTCGGGCAGCCGCGGTACATGCTCGAGCTGGAGGCGTAGACGACCTTTGCCTGATTTTGCTTAGCGAGTTCCATCACCCGCATGAAGTCGCTTATCGCCCCCCCGACCAGCAACGGGTTCTCGCGGTACATTGGCGAGCTGGAGGGGATTCCTAGGTGAAAAATCAGCTCGGGTCGAAACTTCAATTTTAGGAGTTCTGCGCAGGGGGCCTGAACGGTTTTTACCCGATCGCGGACCTCCTTCAGGTTTTCCGCCACCCCCGTCGAGAAATCATCGAGCACGGTTACCTCGTCGCCCCGCCTGACGAGCTCCTCAACTAGGTTTGAACCTATGAAGCCGGCGCCGCCCGTGACGAGCACTCGCATTTGGAACCCCCGTTTTTCCTTCGTGTGGGCTCTTATAAATCGGCATCGGGCTATTGTCAATTAAAAAATTAAAATAATCTGCCAAAAGTCGGCGGGATGCAAAGGATGAGTATGATCGCCAAGATCAGCGATAATACCCTTCTTTTTGATGACAGCGAAGTTACGTCGTTCAGAGGGCCGGGGTGAGGTTGACCCGCAAAAAGCAGCATCAATATCGCCATCGGCCAAAATCCAAGCATGAATGTTATGGCCACGCCCGCGAAGGAGATAACTCGATGGGGTCTCTCCCCGAATAGGGCTCGTGAGATGTGCCCGCCGTCGAGCATTCCCACAGGCATCAGATTTAACATCGTGACGACCATGCCAACCCACCCGACGAACGCCAACGGGTGGAATAGCAAAACATGACCCTCTGGGATGGGGAGGATCGATTCTTGTATCAATCGAAGCAACATCGGAATCGGCAGGCCTATCGTCCCCTCAGGCACCAATTCACCTGGTATCACGTAGGACAGGAGAATGCCGACGATCGTGACCGGGAGCATCACCAAGAACCCGGCTATCGGGCCAGAGGCTGCGACGTCAAATAACGCATTCCTGTCCGGGGCCGGCTCTCTCTGTTTGATCACGGCGCCAAAAGTGCCCAAAAAATATGGAACCGGGATGAAATACGGGTACGATGCCCTCACCCCGCGCCTGTTGGCCATCAACTTGTGGCCCAGCTCATGGCAGCCGAGCACCCCAACTATACCAGCGGAAAAAAAGACCGCCCCCTGCCAAGGATTCGGCATGAGCCCGATACCCGTTAGGGCGAGGGACATTTGGAATCCGACGAACAGGGTGGTCCCAACCGTTGCCAATAACAGGACCAAATTCCAAGTCACCCTCTCGGGTTTCACTGGAGGCCTGCGGAGCACATGCAGGACAAGCCGACCCGCCCGTGATCTGAGCACGGGGAGATAGCCAGCCCTGGCAAGCCGATCTTTGACCCGCGAGAAGTCCCACTCGATGCCCATACGCGGTCTGACGTAAAATATCAACCGCGTTTCCTCTATCTGAAAATCCTCCACAACGAACCATTGATCCACTATCTCGCGAACTTCGAGCGCTTCGGGCGGTAACGGTATCGGCTGCATAAAAGGTATTCTGCACGCTGGGGATTAAGACCTTCTCCGATGTTCGGCGATCATGTTTGCAAAACTCGCCAGTCGTGCCCGATGAGTCAATAATTTTTACCATCAGGGCATGCCAATTGTTGAACCAGATCGGATCATTACAGCCACTTGATCACTTTGCGTAGCGGGCGATGAGCGGGCGCAGCTCGGCCTGTTCATCCGAGGAGGCCAGTAGCGGCAACCTCGCCAGCGCGCTCCTCCTGCCGCATCGGGGGCACTGCTTCGTTTGCTGACCGCACACGACGATGAAGGGCTGCCCGCACCTGCACCGAACGAGCCCGTATCTCCGTGGGATCCGAATGCCCCCCCCGAGACCTGATGTCGGCCATCCTTACCCCAATAAAATGCGACCAGCGCAATTAATGGATTTGCATGGGGGTGTCGAGAGGTAATTCATCAAGGGTGAGGTGATGAAACAGCTTCGGTAGAAAATCGCGTGTTTTGAAGCGGTTATCGCTATTCTATAGGATCTATCGGCCTCGGTAGGCGTTGGCAGGCTCGTTTATTTTGATAGGGCACGAGAAATAGTGAGTGGTAACCATGAAAGTCCTGGTAACGGGGGGCGCTGGATTTATCGGCTCGCACCTCGTCGACGAACTTCTAGCTAGGGGCCATGCCGTAACCGTGCTCGACGACCTCTCCAGCGGCAATCTGTGCGGCAACTTCCTGTGAGAGCAGACGGATTGGCATACTATCCTCCGCGCGCATTGTATCATACGCAGCAACTCCGGCAAGTGATCTACGAGCAGGATGCGAAACGAGCAGAAATCCGCGTTGCCAGGTGGCGTATTGAAGGCTTTG
>DAOUSU010000021.1 GCA_030627035.1 Hadesarchaea archaeon | reverse complement strand
CCTTTCCCTTCTTCTCCTCCTCAGCCTTTCCCTTCTTTTCCTCCTCAGCCTTTCCTCGCCTGCCCTTTGTGGCCTTTGCGGCTTCCTCGCGTATGCGAATCTCCTTTCGCTTCACGCCGACCACGAGGCCCTTGCGACCGGTGGTGCGCGTGCGCTGCCCACGGACGGGCAAGCCAAGCTCGTGCCTTATCCCCCGGCGGCTCCGAACACGACGTTCTCTGGCGATATCGGTTCGCCTAGTCATCTCAACGTCGGCGGCGATCAGGTGGATGTCCTTGCCGCCCTCGTAGTCCTTTCGCCTGTTCAACATCCAGCTCGGAATTCCGTGCCCCGCCGGGTTTTTGAGCACCTCCTCCAGAAGCTTGACCTGCTCCTCGCTGAGGTTGCCGAGCTTCGCGAACGGATCGACACCGGCGGCGTAAGCCACGGCCCGGGCAAAGGCCGAACCCACGCCCTTCAGGTCGGCCAGCGCCAGCTGAACGCGCTTCCCGCCGACCAGGTCCTTGCCCGCAAGGCGCACGATGTGCTTGAACTTCTTGGATTCCTCGGACATGCGATCTCCATTCTTTTCTAAATTCATCGAGGCTCTTATTAAAGTTCGGTGGCGTCGGTTCTTCAGGGACCTCATGCGCATGGGAGGAGTCGTGGAAAGTTTCAGGCTGCCTCACATGCCGTTCAAACCCAAGACGGTTCTGCTCCGAGATGGGCGAGTTGGGAGTTGCGGATCGCTATGTCGATGCTTTCTGTGGGCGGGTGCCCCGATCAGTCTTGGCGAGGCACAGCACCGATTTCAGTCCCGACGGGGGTGTTGACATTTGTAATAGCGAAAGCGGGACATCACTGGTAAACCACTGTGGCGCCGGGGAGGGGATTTGAACCCCTGGGGCCCAGAGGGCCACAGGTTCTCCGGACCTGCGCCTTAACCAGACTTGGCTACCCCGGCTCAACTTAATGTGGATTTTGTGGCTATATGTTTTGGCGGTTTTAGCCGACGGTAAGGATTGATTTACTTCCACTTTCGCGGGTAGGTCCCGGGCGACATCACCACCCGCTCCGGCTTCGCCACGATTCCGTGCTCGGCGTCGAGGATCTGTTTTGAGGTCATGGTCGCGCGGGCCAGCGAGACGAGCTCTCCTTTGAGGGTCATCAAAGCGACGAGATCGTCCGGCGAGATCCCAGTTTCGACCGTGAGCACGCCGGGGGCCGCTAAGCTGGCCCCATGACATAGGGCATCGATCGCACCATCCCGCACTACGATTTTGGGCAGATGCTGAACTGCGGCCTCTGCGGGCATTATAACTTCGCGCAGGTGGGCCTCGTCACCTTCCTCCCGCCAAAATGCGTAGGCGTCGGCGAGGTCGTGGAGTTTCACCGCAGTTTTCTCGCGGAATGGCCCAGTTCGCGTCCTCCGCAGCTCGCGCATGTGGGCTCCGCACGCTAGGGCTTCCCCCATGTCGTACATGAGCTTGCGAAGATAGGTGCCCGCTTCGCACCCGACGCGCATGAGCACATCCCTGCCCTCCCGCTCGAGCAGCTCGAGGTAGTAAATCCGTCTCGTGCGCAATAACCTCCGAACTGCCGATCGAAGCGGCGGGCGCTGGTAGAGATCCCCCTCGAACTCGTGAAGCGTTTGTTCCAGCTTGTGTTGGGGGACCTCGCCATGCAGGTGCATCAGGCAGATGTATTCCTTCCCAGCTGGAAGCAAAGTCTGAACCATCTTGGTGGCATCCTCGAGGGCGACGGGCAGCACTCCGCTCACCTTCGGGTCGAGGGTACCTCCATGCCCCGCGCGGCGAATCTCGAGCACCCGTTTCACCCAGGCGACGACTTCGTGCGAGGTGGGCCCAACCGGCTTGTCGAGGTTGATGATGCCTATGCGCATGTGTTCATGAATTGGACGCTTGTTAGGTTCGCAACCATGGGCGGGATCTGTCACATCCTGCGCCCGGACCAGAACCTCGCGTTTGACATCGGAAGGTAGTTTGCCCACTCAAAACACCTATGACCGAACGCTAGGCCGCACCTTCCTTGGGCTCAGGGGGCTTCGGTGGTTTCTCTGTCTTCACAAAACCCGCTGCCTCGAGCACCCGTTTGACCTCTTCGTCCGGGGCCCCCTTCGCGATCTCAACTTTTTGTTCAAGGGGCTCGAGATGGGCGATGTTGCACCTCCTGCGCTTCACCCCAGGCCCGCTAACCACCACGTAGTTGTTGTCGAGCACTTCCACGATGACGCAACGCTTGCCAGCCTCGTGCCCGGTGGTCTTTACACAAACTCGACCCACTTCCATAACCAACCTTTCTCCCCCCGTTGATTTTTCAATGAACTTTTTTCCACTTATTATACTTTGGCAGACATACCTTTACCTGTATTGTACTTCGTCATAAAAACTCAAATTCTTGCCCGGATCTCGTGCACTCCAAAAATGACTTGTTTATTATCGCGTCACGCAAGTCCTCAAGAGTTTGTGTTTTCACCAACTCGATTCCCCTTGTAACCTTTCGCTCGTTGCCAGTCATCCCGGCAGGCTTCACGCAGATCCGTCCAGCCTCCATGACCACCCTATGATCTCCTTTTGAGAACTAGATCGACCGCAAGCTCGAGAACTCGCGCCATCTCCCTGGGCGACAATCGTTCGGTGTTGAGCACGAGGTCGAACGGCGAGCGGTCGTTGACGTCTATCCCGTAGAACCGCCTGAAGCGCCTGGCCTCGCTCCGCTCGCGCTCCACCGTCTCCCGGAGCACGCTTCGATAGCTGCGGCGCTCGCGCCTGGCTATGCGCCTAACGCGAACCTCGAGCGGCGCGGTGAGCAGGATCTTCAGGTCGGCGCGCTTTGCCATCCACCCGGCGAGGCGGGCGTCGATCAGCACGTTGTCCTCCTTCGCGGCTTCAGCGGTCCGTCGGTCGATAGCACGATCGATTTTCGGGTGGCGTTCGGCATATCGAGAGAACTCGTCAAGCGTCATCCCGCGTTCCCTTGCGAGTTGCCTGAAGACGGTTCCAGCACAGATGTAGTGGAGTTTGAATTTTTTGGCGATCGCACGGGCAGCGGTTGTTTTGCCGGCGCCATGCAAGCCGCTTATCGCGACGACGACCACGCCCTCACGCCCGAGCCGCTTCTTTAATTGTCCGCCGCGCGCAGGATGGGCACAGGTAGCCGCCGTAGGGGCGATTTGGCATTCGGAGGCTTCTCGGAAGGGAGCGCAATTCGCCAGCCCTGGGGATCCCGCTCAGCGGACGCCCGCACGATGCACACCTCGCGATATTCGCCCTTTTCTCCCCGTAGTGCACGACGGTTTTCCCGCCGGGCGTGCGAACGAGGTGCCGCTTATAAGTTCTAGATCGATACCTGCGAGCCGGCATTCGATTCACCACCCACCGATGATCGACTTCCTCCAGAGCTGGGACAAACCAAAGTAGGCGATCATGTACCAGAGAAGGAACCCGCACGAAACTCCGGTGAAGCCGAGGAAATGCAGCGGCAGGTTAAAGGGGAGCCATGCCACGGTCCATCCGCTGTAAGTTCTGCTCAGGATGAACCAGAAGATGAAATAGGGAACGATGTAAAGGAGCGTCGGCTTGAATGTTTCCTTCATCATCTGCCCCTGGAGCGCGAGAATTCGCTGCTGCTCCTGCTGAAGCTTGTACACGCGCTTCATGTCCTGCTTGCTCCGCGCATCTCGAAGCTCCTTTTGAAATGCGCCCGTCTCGGCCTTGATCTGTTTCACTTTTTCCCAGTTCACGACGCGCTTGTTCAACAGCGTTATCAGGAGGGAGAGAAGGGCAGCGATGCCGAGGAGAACCCATATCGCGTGTTCGTATATCGGAGACAGGCCAACTCCGAGTTTGTCCGCCATCGAGGATATGTCCGAGCGCAGGGCATGGATATTTTCTACCTGGGTGCTTTCCCATTGGGCAATGAGAGAGGTAAAGGTGTTTTTTATTTGATTATCAAGGTCTATGAGCTCCAGATCGCCGCCGAAATCCCTGTTCTCGTATCTTCCCAAGATGAGGTTATTGTAAAGAGATTGGGCCTGGCCCAAACCGCCCGATGGGTCATCCCCTCGCTTGGCCGATATGATAGAACCATCCACGGTTTGCAGCAACGTCTTGTAAGTTTCCTGTTCATTCCCCGCTTCCTCCGCGCTGGCTATCGTGGCAAAGCTCGCGAGCAGGAGGACGGCGATCAGAGGGCAGACAAGTATGCGGCGCATGGATTTACCTCAACGCTTCGACCAGCTCCTTCACGGCTTTACTGAGTCCTCCATCCCTATTATTGATTATCCTTACCGTCGCCCCCGTGAGCGCAGCGTAGGCCGCTGCGGCCGCGCGATTCAGTAGCTGATGCTCCACAACTTCGTTTAGGACCCCCTTGCCCCGGCATCTCGTTGCGTCCTTGGTGCGCCTCGCTGCGACTTCCTTCGGAGCGGCTTCAATCAAGATGATAGACTCGGGATCAAGCTCCTCGAGCACCCGCTTCGGCAGGCCCGGATAGTAACCCTCGGGCTTTTTGACGAGGCAGTGGGTATCGACCAAGACCGATCTTTGTTTGGCCGCGCGGGCGATCCGCTTTGCCGCCTCGCGCTGGATCTCGCGGTACGGGGTAATGAGCACCTTCCGCATCTTGTCGCGATCGGTCACGCCCTCGCGCTCGCGCATGAGTTCGAGCATGATATCCCCATAGTTTATGAGATCACACTCGATGCCCCGGGCCTCGAGCTGCTTGAGGGCCCCCTTGATGACGGTGCTCTTCCCCACGCCCGGCACGCCCGTCACGACGACGACTTTACTCACCGAAAAACCTCCTCGCTGCAGGGAACATCTCACCGATACGCTCCTTCGCTATCTCTTCGTAAAGGCCATACATAATGCTAACAGTTAGCAGGATTCCTGTGCCGCTTCCCAAAGCTCCCAAGAAGTCGGCGCCCGCGGAGAGCACCGCGACGGTTGCCCCCCCCAGCAATGTTGCCATCATGATATAACGGCTGAGCACACGTTCCATTACCCTAACATCGCGGCGGAAGCCTGGAATGAGCATGCCTCCGCGATCGAGCTGTTCCGCAACGTCACGAGGCCCCATCCCAGTCATGTTAACCCATAGCCAAGCGAATCCCATGCACAGCGGGATGAGGATCACCATATAGATCACGGCTTGGAGTGGTGCATTCGCCACGGCCATGGGGCCGTTTGGCGCGCGGATGTACGGGATGATGCCGCTGATGGGCGTGAAAAAATTGGCGAGTATCTGGATGTTGGCAAATACCACCATCGCGAGGATCACCGGAATGACCGAGGTATACATGAACTTGATCGGATAGCGCCCACGTATGCCCCCGAAGCGACCGTAGGCGAGGGGTATCTCGATGCGCACGCTCTCGACGTAAGCAACGATGAAAAAGACCAAGATCGTCGCGATTACGCCCATCATGTTGGGTAAAGGCCAAGCTCTGAAAAAGGAATCGTAAATGCCGCTCCCGCCCATCAGAGTCTGGATGAAGTTTGGGATCGCGCCGTACATGGGAGTTCCAAACGGATTGAAGGCCTGCCAGAAGACCGTGCTTGCAACCCCGGCGACGATGAATAGGCCAATTCCGCTTCCAAACCCATACTTCGAAACCACTTCGTCGAGATAGATTACGATGATTCCGCCGATCACCAGCTGAATGATCAGAAAGGCCATCCTGCCGCCTCCGACGCCGTATCTGCCTGAGAGCACAAGCATCGACGCCTGGAAGATGCACACGATTATCGCTAAAAATTTCTGAACGCCCGTGAAGAGGGCCCGATCCTCAGGCTTGGTCATGTTGAGCCCGATTATCTTTCCCCCGACCAGCAACTGCATTATAATTCCCGCGGTAACTATCGGACCGATCCCCAGCTCCATCAGGGTCCCGACCGAGCTCGCTAGGATGAACTGCAGCTGTCCGAACCATGGCGTGACCTCTTCGGTCATCCCGTAGAGCGGTACCCGGCACATCACCAGGAAGCCCACGAGGGCGATCCCGATCCACACGAATTTTTCCTTGAAGGAGACATGCCTTTTCGGAACCGAGACTTCAGGGAGTTTTCTCACGATGGGTTCGAGCGCATAGAGTTTTGATCGCGGTCGCTCCCCTTCTTCCGCCATGGTCCTCACCCGGCGATTGCCCTGCCGCCAGCTTCCTCGAGCTTCCGCTTCGCCGAACCCGCAAATTCCCTCGCGATGACTTCGATTGGTCGGGTGACGTGCCCCCCGCCGAGCACCTTTCCAAAACCAAGTTTTCCGACATCGATCACAATTTTTTCTCCCTCCCGTCTCGCTGCACCACATTGCAGGAGTTCGTCAAGTTTCTCGTCGAGTTCGCCGACGTTGATCGCACCGACCTTTATTGTCCTCGATACTGACGTGAAGCCGTGCTTGCCAAAATGGTCCGGCTCGTATTTGAGCGTGTGAGGCCACTTCTGCTTGTGTCCACCGCTGAGCCCCTTGCCGCCCTTCTCCCCGCTGCCGCGTCCGTGCTTCGAGCAACCCCTGCCATAGGTTCGCCTGCCCCGCTGTTTTCTTACCTTCCGGCGCTTGCGCACGACCATCCGAACACCTAGATCATTTTAAGGACGAGCTCGTTTATTCGCTCGCCGCGATATCCCAGATCACCCATATCCCTAAATGGGCGTTTTGTTGCTCGGTACCCCTTTCGCGGCGGATGAAGCCTGAACACTTTTTTAAGTCCGGGAAGTGCCTTGAGCTCGGCATTGCCCACGCACAGGGCCGCCGCAAACTCGCCCACCGACGAAAATTGTGTCTTGGATTTGATGTACTCGTCGGTCAAGCGCTCATCGCCAGCCAACCTGCCGCGTTTTCGAAGGAGTTTCTCGAGCACATCCTGCTCGAGCTCCCCCCACGTGAGCATGTCCTTTGCCTTTTGGAGCATTCCGAGATGAGAGGGGTCACCGTCGATTAGGACGCAATGGTTGACGCGCGTCAGGCCGAGCATTCGCATCGTTTCCTTTACATCGGCTCGCGCGTTCACGCCGCCGCGTACCCTTATCACCGCTAGCTTAGCCACCGCTCTCACCGATTTTTCCGATAGAAACGCGCACCTTGTGGGGCTCGCGGAGCGCCATCCTCGTCGTCCGCTTGAGCGCGTCGAAGGTAGCGAGGGCAAAGTTGAGCGTGGTTCGGGTCTGTCCGCGCGAGTGAGTCCATGCATCCTCGATCCCTGCCAAGCGGAGAATCGTCTTCGGGACCTCGGCGGCGGCTAGGCCAAGTCCACGGGGTGCTGGTTTTATGGTGACATAAACGCTGCCGCTCCTCCCCGTGACCTCGAACGGCACCGAGTGCGCCCGCCCGCATGCACACTCCCAGCTTCCGCATCCACGGGCGATCTCTATAACATTCAACCCCGCCGCGGTTACAGCTTTTCTTATCGAAGGACCGATTTCACGCGTGCTCGCATGTCCCACCCCAACTATCCCGTTTCGGTTCCCAACTACTGTGACCACTTGAAATTTGACCCGTCGCCCGGATTTGTGCATTCGCTGAACTAGATTCACCCCCAAAATCTCATTCTCAAGATCTGGAACGAGGGCGTCGACTATCCCCGGCTCCTTGATCGGCCTCCCCTGGCGTAGGATCTGGGATATCCCGGTTATTTTTCCCTCTTTGACCGCCCGCCCGACGCTCGTCCGGGGCTGCCATAGGTTGACGTCGAATTTCTCCTCTTCCCTTTTTCGCGGCCGACGATATCTTTTTTTCCCCACTGTTATCCACCCGACTGTCTAATTATTACCTGTTTAATTTCATTAAAGTGATCGGGGAGCTGTTCGGGTGCCAGCCCACGCCGGAGATAAGTCGAGAATTTTGTTCGATACACCTTTTCGTCCTCTTCCTTCAGTTTTGCAGCATATTGGGCGATGTTTTCCCCGCGTACCCGCTCATCGCTCGGCAACACCCCCTCGCCGTGGGGGATCTGCAGGCCGGCGTCAAGTGCCCCCTTCAAGGCGGCAAAAATTTTGGTTCGGGGAGATGGATTATGCATCCCGATATCCAAGACACATTCCCTCACCCCCGCTTTCAGCGCGCGGTGACCACAGAGCATGCCAACGAGGTAGGCGGCGGGCATATTCGAGGTACACCCTTTCCACCCGAGCTTCTCAAGTTCCTTTGAATATGCGGATGCCAAGGTGAGGTCACCGCTCTGGGTGGCGCGCACGGCCTGAGCGATTACATGCTTGAGCGAAATCCTTACCACCAGGCGGGGTTTGCCCGAACGCAGAAGCCTGAGCCTGTGCCTGTAGTCGGTCTTGCCCTCGCGCTCACGCCTGAACCGAACTCTCCAGCGAGGTCCCATTTTCGGCATCTTTACCCCTTCAGCAATCCTCGTTCCTTAAGATAGGTTTCGAGGTGGGCCTTATTTCTGAATGCCCCGCCTTTCACCATTCGATAAAGCCTGCGGTATTCGTGCATGTCGATAATCCCCTCTTTTTTGAGTTCGTGCAGCCTCGAGCGCAGCGGCCGAACGGTCCTGGTCCAGCCCGCTTTTTTCGGACGCCTAGCCCCCATTGCCCCTTTTCGGCTGCCCACGCCCCGCCGTCTCCCCTGCTTGCGTTTGGATGCCCTCTTTCTCAGCCTGCCGCGGCTTATCGCCAGCACGGGTTTTGCCTTTATCGCCCCCTGCCTGATCAGACGCTTGATGTCATCGCGAGAAATCGCGGAGGAGATATCCACCGAGCGAGCCGGGTCGATCCAAACCCTGTTGGCACCGACGCCGAGGATATCAGCTGCTAGTCTTCTTTGCGTGTTCAGCTTCACCCTTCTCGCCTCCTGGGTTCAACACTTTAAGTCCGAGCTCCTTCGCCCGGATGAGGATTTGTTCCCGCTTTCGCTTCCCAACGCTGGAAGCTATCCGGACCGCCTGCTTTTTCACGCTCAGCCCATCAAGCTCCCGCGGGTTGTTAACCCTGATCTCCGCAAATCCGGAGGGATGAATTCCCCGCAGAGCTTTTGGAGATCGTGCACCTGCTGAGGGCATTGCCGGCTTTCCCTTTCTGCATAGCCGCATCTTGCTGTCCCTCCCCCTTGGCTTGCGCCACTTCTCGCCGAGCCTTTTGAAGCGGAACCACTCTTGGCGCCTGAATTTTTTTGCGCGTTTTTTGTTTGGACTTGGCTTGCGTAATCCCATCTTCATGCCCTCTCCACGATGTAACAACCGTCTTGAAAAACCCTCGGGTCAAGATGTTTGATGAAGGTCGCCTGCTCGATGTTAAACGCCGTTTGCCCGACCTCGTCTTTGTCTACCCCCTCGACTATTATCTCGTCCCCTCCGAGGTTTACGCTCGCGTTGCCGACTATCTTCGCGATGCGAGGAGCCCGCCCGCCGAGAAAGTTGTGGATCAGTACACGCTTGTTTTCGATTTTTACTGTAAGTGGAAAATGCGAGTACACCACGCGTAGCTTGTAGGTGAACCCCTCGGTGACCCCCTTGAACATGTTTTGCAAATGGGCCCGAATCATGCCGACCGCTGCCCTGTGCCTGCGGCGCGAGGAGCCTGCCTCGATGAAAATGCTTTGACCATCGGCCCTCAGCTTGATCCCCGGCATATCGAATTTGCGCGAGAGTTTGCCCTTCGGCCCGCTGACCTCAACGGTCCTGCATTCGAGCCCAACCTCAACGCCCTTGGGCACGCTCACTTCTTCCTTAATTGCGATTGGCATGGTTGCATCTCCTCAAAGTTATGAGCTATTTCTATTCAACGTCCATTCATTAAAAACGTGGCGAAAAATCACCCGAAGCTTTAACCTGCCAGGATGTTAATACGCGAATGCCAGCAATCGTCCGCCCAAACCCTGCTTCATTGCTTGCTGATGGGACATGATCCCCTTCTGGGTCGAAACCACGATCAAGCCGAAGCCAGCAGCCGGCAAATAACGCTTTTCCCAATGCTCGTATTCGTCCCGCTTCACGGCATACCGTGGCTTTACCACGCCGCAGCCATTTATCTTGCCAACTAAAGCGATTTTGGATTTTCCAGCCCTCCCGTCATCGATGAACTTGAACTCGCCTATGAACCCCTCCTGTTGCATGATGCGCAGGACATCGCCGATCAGCCTAGAGGCCGGCTCGACGATCACCTCGCGCTTACGGGCGCGCTCGTAGTTCTCAATTTTCGAGAGGGCATTTGCGAGTGGATCCAACAACATTTTTTTCACCCATATTTCTTGAACCCCATCTTCGGCGCAAGCTCGCGGAAGCAGTGCCTGCATAGCTTGAGCCCGTACTGCTGATAGACGTGTCCGTACCTTCCGCAGCGCATGCACTTGTGGGCCCCCTTTCCGAACTTTTGCCTAGGCATCAGACCACTTGAACTCCAAATTTATCCTTGATGAAATTTATCGCTTCCTCTTTGGTGATTCGATGGCTTTTTGGTATCTCCTTTGTTTGGCGTTTCCTGCGCCTGATTCGATACCCTGGACGGCAGGGCGTCGCGCACACATCCATGCCGAACATGCCTATCTCGGGATCGTAGGTTACGCCGGGAATATCGATATGTTCCTTGATGCCGAATGCGAAGTTGCCCCCCTTGTCGAAACAGCCTTTGTTGAGGCGGCGCTCGACCGCGTCGAACAATCGGTTTAGGGTTTTTGCGGCCTCCCCGCCCCGAAGCGTTACCTTGCAGCCCACGGGTTCCCCCTGTTTTATCCCCCACTCCCTTATCGTCTTTTTTGCGTACGTTCTCGTGGATTTTCGACCCGTTACGCTTTCCAGCACCCGCTCGGCATTCGCGAGTTTATCGCCGCCTTCGCCGGCCCCTATATTGAGGACCACTTGCTCTAGCTTAATGTCGCGCATTCCCATTTTTCCTAACCTCAGCTTAAATCGTCTGACGTTCTAATAAACTTCTCTGAGCAACTTCGCGGAGAAGTGGACCTCCTTCTTTAACCAGTATCCAACGGTCTTCCAGCCAAGCCCCATGGTTCTCGCCACTTCGGAACACCTCATTCCCGCTTGATGGAGCCTTACCTCTTCCGCCGCCATGCTTGGGGTAACTCTTGCGCACCTGTGCTTGCACCTGTATTCCAGTATTTTCTTCAGCATGGCTACCTTCCTAGGATGTTTTAACGGCACCTTTTCTGCGAATAACTCGAACTCGCACGTGCGTATGCTGATGATATCTTGGGAGTGACGCCCGCACTTGTACCTCCTCATCAGCGGGTTCAAGCCGAGGGCTTGAAGCATGGGCATCACCTTCTTTAAGTTCCCATTGGGCTTCTGGCACAGCTTTATCCTCATTATAGTCGTGCCTCGCCAGAACCGCAAGCCAACATGCCCATCCGTGTCAAATAATCCAGCGAGGTATTCCTCTGGGTGTTCAAGCTTTGGGATTATCCAATGTCCAACGTGCTTCAGACCGAGAAAATGTTTAGTTGCTTCTAGCTTCCACGTTGAGAGATGGTACCCTCCTACTTGGCGGTACTCATGAAGTTCGCATCCGAATGCTTCAACGAACATCCGCTTAAGCAGGTATTTATAGTTCTCGTCTTTGAGCGAGACCGTTATGGTGATACCTTTTCGTTCGTGGGAGATATGCCCATCGCCGTGAATTACGCCTAGCGGATACTCGAACTCCTTCGTCGCCATAACTACCCTTTCTACTTGAAAAACAGAGAAGTATTTAAACGCCTTTGGGGGAGAGATGCCACGAAAGTATTGTTATAAATATAACAATTTTTCCATTATTTGCTGGTCATCTTCGAACAAAGGAAGTCACGATTGGTGTCAAAATTCATGTTACCCCAAGTAATTGGATAACAGGCCTCTCCTTGCCCACGACGAATACGTAGCGCTCGGGTGCCTGAAACCTTTCGTCGCCGGCCTCGATGGTGATAATATTCGGCTGAGCCCCCTCGATCAGTTTGGTATCGATAACCTTGCCGACTTTGCCGACGTTCTTTCCTCCGGTGATTAGCGCGGTGGCACCTCGCTCGAACGAAAAATGCTCAAGTATCTTTAGGTCCGGCAGAGAGAGTTTTACCCCGTCGCCGGGTTTGAAATCACTTAAATCGCCGACGAGCGTCTTGCCGTCGTGAAAAGTCAGCTGTACCCTCTTTCCCCCGACGATATTCTTTCTTACCACCTTGCAAAGCTTCAACGATACCTCGGATTTGTCTATTTCATGCGGGACCAAGCGCCCCCTATGATCCAGCAGCACGCGATAGCTTCGGTTCAATGTGGGTAACTGCAATACATCCATCAAACCCACGGGGAACTTGGGACTTCGCCTCGCTCGGCCATCCACAAGCACGTGCCCCTCCGAGATAATCCTATCCGCCTCCCGGGCGGTTCGTGCTGATGAAAGGTAATCCCGCACGAGGAGACGAAGGGGAATGGCACTTCCGCTGGGGTGGGGCCCTGGTGATGGCTTTACCGTCCACGGGAATGATTTGCGCGACAGCTTGAGCGTCCTAGGTGCGGCATAGCGCTTGAGGTGCTTACTTTGCCCCTTCCTTGCCAATTTTTGACCTCCTCTCGAGCACTTTATCTCGCTCCTTATCCGGGGCAAGCTTTATCAAGGTGACGTTCGATGGCGCAACTGGCCTGGGAACATGCGTTCCATCTGTCTTCGTCGTCGTCGCTCCCCCCACGTGGATGTAACGGCGCTTGGCGTTCACGTCTAACACATCTCCTTCGAGTTTCTTGAAATCGCCACACACGATCCGCACCTTATCTCCTTTCCGTACGGGCAAGGAGCGGACCCCGTGTTTTTTTCTAAGCTCGTGGCTCAGGGGCGCCGACAGGTATCTATGCCTGCGATGCAGGGGCGCGGCATAAAGCGAAAGGCGTTGTTTTCTGCGTTGCTTGCTCACCATATGGCTACACCACGATCGAGGCCACCCCTGCAAGGCGTGGCCAGCGCTCGGCGGCTTCGCGGGCCATCGGTCCCTTTATATCCGATCCCCTCGGGGCCCCCTCGGGAGTTATGAGCGCTGCCGCATTGTCCTCGAACTTTATCCTCATGCCATCGGTGCGGCGATACTCCTTGCGCTGTCTAATAATTATCGCGCGAACGAGCTGCTTTCGAAGCTCCGGCGTGCCCCTCTTCACCGAAGCGATGACCTGATCCCCGACACCGGCCTTGCCCATCCGCCGGCGCGTGCCCCCGTAACCACCAACGCTTATGATCTGGATCTCCTTCGCCCCCGTGTTGTCAGCACATATCAGGCGAGCACCGGTCGGCAACGCCCGCGTTGGCCTCACGGCAGTCACGCCCATTGAAGTGCCTATGACTTTTCTCCCCATTTTTTACGCCCCCAACTTTTGAACCACGACAAATGCCTTAGTTTTGCTCAGCCGTCTACACTCCATTATCTTCACCCTGTCCCCAGTTCTTGCGGCGATACAGGGCGGGTTATGTGCATGAAGCTTGGAAGTGCGGCGCTCGTAGCGTTCGTATTTCGGAACCTTTCGCGCATGCTCGAGCTCGACCGTGACGGTTCTGGACATCTTGTCGCTTACCACCATACATTCGAATGCTCGCCCCCTCACGGATAATTTTCCGTGAAATGGGCACTTCGGATCCGTACATCTCTCCTTCGGCGGTTCTATCCCCATTCCAACCATTGAATTACCTCCATCGTTTTACCCTCTCCTCCGGCCTTCCGACGAGCTTGTCGCCGTTGATTTCGACCTCCTTGCCCGTGGGCAAAGTTAGCATGAGAGTTGAGTTTGCCTTAGGCACCATCTTGGCACCGCCAGTTTGCTCGATCACGAGCAAGTTACGCGTTTCGTTGACGATCGTGCCGTGGATGCCGATAAGTGTGGGGTCCGAGCTGTTCGTGACCCTAGCCTCGAGCCCAATGAGCTCATGCCGCGACACGTTTTGCCCAGTTATCGGCACTTTCCCACCTATTTCACGTCGATCATTTCTGGGGAGAAACCTATCTCCACGAGCGCTTCTTTGATGCGGGCCTTGTGGTAGCCTTGGAGTTCGATTCTGCCCCCCTTTGCCGTTCCACCGCAAGCGAGTTTTGACTTCAATCTCTTCGTTAGATCCTTTAAGTCAAGCTGTTTCTCGTCCACGCCCTCGACGATGGTCACGACCTTGCCGAACCTTCGCTTGATCGAGTATACGCTTATCCGTTGCTGTTCACGGGCGATCTCTTGGCACACGCAGAGTTCCTTGGGCAGACCACAGACCGGACACACTTCTGGCAGCCCTCATGCACCTCCTTCATGTTTTTCCTTCATGATCGTGAGCACCCTAGCTATCGCGCGCTTGAGCTCACGGATTCGTGCTGGGTTATCGAGCGATCCCCCGGCGGCTGCGGTCGCGCGCGCTCGAGCGAGCTCGCTTCGAAGCTCGCGCAACTTCGCCTTCATCTCATCAATGTCCATGTCACGGATCTCGTCAGGCCTGAGTATCGTCACTTCCCAACACCCTCCTCGGGCTTTGGTTCCTCTTTTGTTTGTTCGCCCTTCTTTCCCTCAGCTTGGGCCTCAGCAGGCTTGGTTTCCTCCTTCACCAGGAGCTTTATCTCGTCGGGGAGGGGGACATCCGGAGGCATCACGTTTACCTTTACCCCGGCTATCCCGGGCCTCAGCTTCGCCGCCGCATACCCGTGGCTGACGAGCTTCTCGGCAGGTTCACCCGCCTTGCTGAGGTAGCCCTGATAAAATCGTTCACTACGTGTGCGCTCCCCGGCTATCCTCCCTGATATAATTATCTCTGCTCCTCTGGCACCGGCGTTCATTATCCTGCGTAGCGTGCTGTGCCCAACCCGCCTCGCTCTGATGCCACGTTCAAGGGCAAATGCGATACGCTTCGCCATTATAGGGGCGCAGAGTTCCGGCTTTGTGACTTCCACCACCTCCACCTGCGGGTTCTCCAGTCCATATTTTTGTGCCAGTTCGTCGGTGAGGTGTTTTATGCTTTTTCCCTTGCGTCCGATTACCATCCCAGGTCTTTCGGCGTAGAGCGCAACCCGAGTGCCCGTTGGAATCCGCCTGATATCGGCCCCACCGTAACCTGCTTGCCCGAGTTCTTTCTCAAGGAACTCCTCGAGCTCAACGCGTTTTAAACCGAGCTTGATGAATGCGCGCGCCACGGTCACTAGGCCGCCTCCTTGAGGATTATCTCGACATTCGTCAGCGGTTTGTTAAATGGCGTCGCCCTCGCGAAAGCCCGCGGTAGGATGCCATGGATGGTGATCCCCTTCTGCGCGCTTGCGTGGGATATTCCAAGTTTCTCGACATCCAGCCCCTTGTAGGTCGCGTTCGCCTCCGCGTTTTTCAAAACCCCCAAAATTGCGCGCGCGGTCTT
>DAOUSU010000009.1 GCA_030627035.1 Hadesarchaea archaeon | reverse complement strand
TTCCGACGGGCACTGGGGAGTGGTGCAAGGCCTCTCGTTCAATAACTTCACCGCCAGCACGCTTCAACGCACCCGCCGCCCCGCCACCCATGTACATCAGGCTGTTGGCGGGGTTGCAGATTGCGTCGGCCTGTTGCTTCGTCAGGTCCCCGCGTTTAACCTCGATTTTCAAACGGCCGAGCTCGAACATGACATCCCTAAAACTTACGAGCGTCGTCCGGTGAGCGCACGGATAAGCTGCTGGACGGTGGATCGAATTTCCCGCTCATCGTAGGGGTTATATGGCAGGTCCGCCTCGCCGGCAACAACCTTTGCCAGCTCATTTATTGCCACCGAGGCATCGCACCCTGGCTCGTAGACGACGACCGGAATCCCTTCGCGCTCAGCCTCCTGAACCTTTGGATCCTCGGGGATCTCCGCAAGCATGGGGACCCCCCCGAGGGTGCGCCCCATGAATTGCTCGACCTCGGCCGACGAGAGATCCGCCGCCTTGCCTGTGCGGTTGAGGACGAGCCCGCGGGTCCATGAACCGAGGACGTTCGCGAGGCGGATCGTTTTGTAACAATCGATCAAACTTGAGTAGGTTGGGTTGCATACGGGCAGCATCTCCCGAGCCGCCGCAATCGAGATGATCGTCGCATCGGCTATCCCGGCCGGAGCATCGACGAGCAAAAATTCGGTTCGCCGCAGGAGTTCGTTGATCACCTCCTCGGCCCGCTCGCGCTTCACCTTGGAAAGCGCCTCGTGGACATCCTCGAAGCGGAACCCACACGGGACGACCTTGATGCCGTAATTCTTGTAGACCACTTCGTCGACCTTGGCCCGCCCGGTCAGCGCGTCTAGAAAGGTCAGCTCACATTTATTCATTCCAAGGACCAACGCGAGGTTCGCCATCGCGAGATCTCCGTCCAAAATCGTGGTGTCGTGGCCAAGTGCGCTCAATGCGACGCCCAAATTTGCGGTAAGCGTCGTCTTTCCCGCGCCGCCCTTGCCCGAAGCAATGGATATCGAGCGAGGCCTTGTCCGCATTTTCACCCCCAAGGGTATTTGAGCGTCCAACTTAAAAACTTGGAGACAATAGAACTCAAATATCCCCAACCACAATAACCATCGGGGTCGTGGGGTAGCCTGGTCTATAGGGGCGCAGCCCCGGATAACCTGCCGGCTTCGGGAGCCGGTGACTCGAGTTCAAATCTCGGCGACCCCACCACTAAAGCTAGCGCTTCCTTTTCCCGACTCGCTTCGGGACGGGCTTCAGGCGGGTCAACCCCCAGAGGACAAGCGCGAGCACTGCAGCGATGAACAAGTAGTAAATGCCTTTTCTGATGCCGCTGGCCACGGAGCCCTCTGACCCAACGAAAACTTTTTCGTTCGCGACCATTAGTGAGGGGAAGATCCCCTCTCGGGAGGATGTCCAGACAATTTCATCTCGCTCGGAAATCGATGGATTGTTCAAGCAACCGGTGCGCTGTGCATCGTGCCCGAACGTCAACCATTCCTGAACCAAGCCCCCTGCAGCCGTGCACAGCAGGAGCATGAAAACAGTTGCGGCGGCTTTCATGGTCCCCCAATCCTCTTCGGTGGTTCAGGTATAGAATTTACCTTGGCGGAAGGCTGTTCAGACCTTTGCCTTGGCTAGGATTCCCCGCGCGGCCAGCAAGCCTGTCGCCGCCGCCGTTACGATCCCTCGTGAGAGCCCTGCACCATCACCGGCGATGAAGAGATTTGGCACATTGGTTTCCATTTTTTCGTCGGCAGTTATCTGCATGGCGTAGAACTTCACCTCGGGGGCGTAAAGCAGGGTTGAATCCGAGGCGACGCCTGGGATAACCTTATCAAGTCTCTCCAGCCCTTCAAGGATATCGGTTACGATCCGTCCCGGGAGGGCCATTGAGATGTCGCCGGGCGTGGCGCTTCGAAGCGTTGGCTCGATCTGGCTACGCTCAATACGTTTCCAAGTCGACCGCCTACCCGCGCGGAGATCGCCGATGCGCTGCAACAGTGGCTTTCCTCCCCCGATGGTTGTTGCGAGATAAGCAATCGATCGCCCGTATGCCGTTGTGTCGGTGATGGGCCGCGTGAGTTCGATGTGGACGAGAAATGCAAAGTTTGTGTTTTTGGATTTTTTGATGCGAAGTGACTGTCCATTCACGCCGATATGGTTATTATAGCGCTCCTCCATGACGAACCCCTGAGCATTCGTGCAGAAGGTGCGTACAAAATCATCGAACGTTTTTGTACGGATGTGAAATTTGGGGTCTCGATTTACCTTGACCACGGACTCATAGATAACTGCAGGGACCTCGATGCGCACCCCGACATCGATCGGGCCGTGAACGAGTTTAACTCCAAGTTTTCGGGCCTGCCCTGCAAACCAATCGGCGCCGACCCGCCCAGGCGCAGCAAGGATGTATTTTGCCTTGATGTGCTTGCCCTCGATGATGACCTCCCCATTGCCAATTTGCTCGACCTGCGAATTGAGCATGAACTTCACTCCCTGTCGTTCGAGCTTGCGCTTGAAGGAATTGACGACCTTGGGCAGGTACTCGCTCCCTATGTGACGCTGTGGGATGGGAATAAACTTGACGCCGGCGGCGGCGGCCCGTCGTGTGAGCTCATCGATCTCCTTCGAGTTCCGTCCGTAGATCTTTCTCGGCGCCCCGTGTTCGAGGAAGATTGTATCCACTTCCTCGACGAGTTTTTGGGCCTCCCTCGCACTTTTCACGAGCTTGCCTAGGTCCCCGCCTATGTCGGGGCGAAGGTTGAGGATGCCGCTCGACATGCCCCCTGCGCCGCCGAGTCCGCACATGATGTGGCATGGCTTGCAGCCTATGCATTTACCCGTCTCGGCTGCGGGACAGGACCGCTTTTCCATCTCCCCCCCCATGTCGACTACGAGCACCGAGAGCTTCGAATTGCTAGAGAGTTCGTGGGCCGCAAACAAGCCAGCAGGGCCGGCCCCTATGATAAGGACATCTACCGTTAAATCCCCCGAAGCTTAAGTTACACCCCTATAAAAGCTTTTAGAATTTTCGCAACCCACCGACGGTTCCCAAGAAGGTGCCGTCGAGGAGGTATGCCCCAGCATCGTCGAGGCAGACGGCCCCCGCCTTGAAAATCGGCCCGAGCAACTCCTTTGGCATCGCGCGATTTACCGCCGCACCACCAACAAGTTCGCCGAACGCGGGCATTATGAGCAGCTCGGGTAGATCCCCATTAATTTCCTTTTGAATTTTTTTGGGGAACCTCGATGCATCGAGTTTGCACCGCAGCCAGACTGGTTCGATCGTCCTCCCGCCAAGCTCGTCGCGAAACTCGACAGCCGGATGATTATGCGCCACTACGAGCAGTTTTGTTTTTAGCAGGGCAGGTGATGGCCAAGTGTGACCGTGCATGAGTCCGACGCTCCTTCGTTTACCAAGCACGATGCCTCTCGCGCCGTGGACAATCACCCCGCGAGGCACCATCCTCCCTAGGTCGCCATCGTGGTTGCCTCGAACGATCTCCACGCGAACGAGCTTCAGGAGTTCCTCGAAGAGCTTCGGTAACTCCCGCCACTCCTGCCAAGTGGCGATTGGCACGTTATGTTTGACATCTCCGAGAAAGATGAGTCGATCCGCCCCCTGCTGCCGGATGAGCTCTAGAAGCCTGGCCTTAACTTTCGGAACCTGGCTGGGGAGCGAGATCCCCCTCTTGGCCAGCTCGCCCTCGATTCCCAAGTGTAGGTCTGCGACGACGAGCGCGCGCTCCTTTGCATCGGCGACAACTAGCGCTGGGGCACCGTAAATCGGAGTTACTCGCATCCGATTACTTTTCGCGCGCAAACGAATAACTTTAGCTCGATGGCTCTTCTTTGCATACAAGAACTCATGTGATGGCCCCCCTACCGGCGGATTTTTTTGTGTCGATTTGTTGCGCGGTCATTTTTATGCTACAATAGTACCAAAAACTGCGGGTGGAAAAACCTTATTGGCTGAAAGTCGACAAATTTCAGGGGCAGGCAAATGTACGGCGGGCGGATTAGCAAGCGCCAAATGGAGAGGGCGATGCGACAGGCCGGGGTAAAGGTGAAGGAGCTTGAGGGCGTCCGAGAGGTCGTGATAAAGCTCGCCGATCGGGAAATAGTTCTTCCAAATGCTCAGGTGGCACTTACCGAGATGGCTGGGCAGCGGAGCTATCAGGTGACGGGAGAGGAGTTTGAACGAAAGCGGGGGTTCGAGCCAAGCGGTGAGGATGTAAAGCTAGTTATGGAACAGACGGGTGTCGATCGGGTGGCGGCAGTTCGGGCCCTCAAGGAAACGGATGGCGATCTGGCACGGGCGATTCTGAAGCTCAAGGAGGGTTAACCCACTTGGGCATAGTTAAAGCAATTTTAAAGCGCTAACCAAACTACCTCTCCATTTAAATATTACGAAAACCTTAAATATAAATGAAACATCTTGATTTAAAATTTTAGGTGGCAAATTTGCGCAGGTTAGGCAAGGTCCTGCATCTCACCCCTCGCGGGCTGGTGCTGCGGGTCGAGCAGCTGCCCAAGCTTGGCCAGGCCACATACGATGGAGATGGCGTGCGCGTTGGGGGCGTGCTTGACCTGTTTGGACCCGTCGCTGCGCCCTACGCGGTGATCAGGCCTGACCGCGAGCTAAACCTGGCCAAGCTGAACGAGCTCATCGGTCGGGATATCTATATGGGGGAACGGTATGGAAAAAAAGTACGAAAAGCAAAAAAAGTGCCCCGAGTGCCAAAGCGTAAAGCTCATCCGTAACTACGAGCGGGCCGAATTGGTCTGCGGCAGCTGCGGCTTTGTCATTCACGACAAGATCATGGACATGGGGCCCGAGTGGCGCGCGTTCGACCAAGAGCAGCGGGAGCGGCGCGGGCGGGTAGGGGCCCCCATGACCTTTACCATACACGACAAGGGTTTGTCAACGATGATCGACTGGCGAGACCGTGACACTCACGGCAAGGATCTAACGCCCAAGCGCCGGGCCCAAATCTATCGCCTTCGAAAGTGGCAGCGCCGAATTCGGGTTTCCGACGCCTCCGAACGAAACCTAGCATTCGCCCTTTCCGAGATCGACAGGATGGCCTCCCACCTAGGATTGCCCCGAAACGTTCGAGAGGCTGCGGCCGTCATCTATCGGCGGGCGGTCGAGGAGCGGCTTATCCGCGGACGTTCGATCGAGGGAGTGGCTGCGGCGGCCCTCTATGCAGCCTGCCGGGAGTGCAAGGTCCCACGAACGCTCGATGAGATAGCGGATGTCTCGCGGGTCGGCAAAAAAGAAATAGGGAGGAGCTACCGATTCATCGCGCGCGAGCTGCTAATCCACCTGCGCCCGACGAGCCCAACTGACTACATCCCACGGTTCGGGTCCGAGCTTGGGCTGAGCGGCGAGGCCCAGTCGAAGGCCATCGAGCTGCTCAAGAAGGCGGTGAAGACGGGGCTGACCTCAGGAAGGGGACCGACCGGGGTGGCTGCCGCGGCCATCTACATCGCCAGCGTACTTTGCGGAGAGCGGCGGACGCAACGAGATGTGGCAGATGTTGCCCGCGTTACTGAAGTTACGGTGAGAAACAGGTATAAAGAGCTCTGCGAGAAATTAAAACTGGATGTTGAGCTCTAGAAGCTCTATTTTTGCTTATTTTTTAATTTAAAGCGCGAAGGTAAAGTGAGGCGCACCGGGAAGCGCGGTCAGGCCTAGCTCTGGGCCCCTGCGGAAGGCAAAAGTAGCGCCTCCGCCAATTCTTAACCGATGACGCGCGGAACCTACGCCCTGCTCCTGCACGTCCCCTACGACCTCCCGCTGAGCGTTGGCGAGCTCGGTGTGCTGAACTTCAGGGCCGGCTATTATACCTACATCGGCTCTGCCATGAGCGGCCTCGAGCGACGCGTTGGGCGGCACCTGCGCAGGGAAAAAAAGGTTCGCTGGCACATCGATTACCTCCTCACTCGGGCCCGCGCAGTCGATGTCATCGTTGCGCAAGGTAGGACGCGAAAGGAGTGCGCCGTTGCGGGAGGGCTGGCGAAGCACCTTTCAAGCGTGCGGGGATTCGGGTCGAGTGACTGCAAATGTAAGAGTCACCTGTTTTACAGCTCGGATTTCAATCGGCTACTCAGGCAGGTGTTGCTGAGCTTCAAGGCCTGCGGGTTAACGCCAAGAAAAGGTGTCGGAGTTGAGTAAGGGACCTCGGCGCGAGCGAAAGCTGGAGCATTACTACCGAATGGCTAAACGGGTCGGGTATAGGGCACGGTCATCGTTCAAGCTTCGGCAGCTCAACGAACGTTACAAATTGCTCAAGAGGGGCGATGTCGTCGTCGACCTAGGGGCTGCCCCTGGTGGATGGCTCCAAGTTGCGCGCGAGCGCGTCGGTGCCGAGGGGTTCGTGCTCGGAGTCGACCTTTGTCCCATAGCGAAATTGCCCTACCGGAACGTTGTCACGCTTGTGGCCGACATAACCAAGGAAGCAACCCACGAGTTAATCAAACAAAATCTTCCCCGCGCGGCAAATGTGGTGCTCTCCGATGCTTCCCCCAAGATCTCGGGCGTCTGGAGCGTCGACCATGCACGATCGATCGAGCTTTCCCGCGCCGCGCTCGCAATTGCCGAAGCTGTGCTGGCGCTGGGCGGGAGGTTACTCGTCAAAGTATTTCAGGGTGAGCTCTTCGAGGATTTCGTGGGCGAAGTTAGGGAAAAATTTGAATTCGTTAAGATTTCTAAACCGCCCGCCTCGCGCAAGAGAAGCGCCGAGGCCTACCTCATTGCCAAGAGGTTCAAGCGCATTTAAAAATTTTAACCAGTTCGTCAATTGGTGCATCGGTTCGGAAGCCCGTGCCGGAGAAATGGGTGCGGGAGGCGAAGTAACTCACTTCCCGAAGCTTTGCTATAAGTTCGACAATCTTGGGTGGTGAAACTCCCGCCCGCCTCGCCACCTCGTGCACATCGTAGAACGCTGGTGGTCCATCGGCTTCCTCAGCACATCGATTAAGCAACACGAGTTCCTGCTGCCCGAGCTTAAAATTTCGTTCCACCAGATCCCCCGCGACTTTGTGAACAATCGTCCGGTCCATTAGACGTCCAAGCCAGAGCGGGCCGGCGTGCGCAAATCGACTGCCACACTCACACGAACTCGGTAACCCGGTCGCCATGCCCTGGGTAAACCTCCTTCGCCCGCAAGCGTTGCAGTGCGACACGTACCCCTGCTGCGCCAAGAGCTCGTCCGCGCGGCGAGCCCCCCTCCGCGCTCGCATGTAAACCCTGAAATAATGCCTCGTGGCGTGTGCGAGCACGGGCGCAAGTGCGAGCTCGTGTTTTCCCGCGACGCGCTGGGCGAAACCGATGAGGATTCGTATGCCGAGCTCATGGCAGTACTCTGTCTTTAGCGGCTTTGCGCCGTATCTCCGCAAACATGCACGCGCGTGGGTTCCGGAGAGCGGTGCGGTGTCGGTCGCGGTTACGGCCAGCATCCCCCTCCGGGCGAGCGCAGCACATGCGGCATCAACGAACGGCGCTGGAGAGCCGAATGGGTCGAGATCCACAAAGTCAAACTTGCCGCGGCCACCCAACAGCAGGACATTCGCGTCCTCGTTGCGCGCATCCACGATCGATGTCAAACCATTGAGTTCGACGTTGCGCTTAATCAGTTCAAAAGCTTCTCGAGAGCGATCGTTGACGACAACTGTTACATTCCCTTTAACTTCTTTGGCGTAACGTAGCCCGCGAACCCCAACACCGGCAAGTGGATCGCAAAACCGAATACTGCCCAGCTCATCTGCCAAAACTTGCACCGCCGAAACCGAGATGTCACGGCAGAGCTCCATGTGCGGGTTGTAGAAAACTGGTGCGAGCGATGGCGCATAGTCCCCAGCTCGAGTTCTGAACCTCGCGAGCTCGGGCACCTCGAGCTTCGTCCAGCCTTCGGTTATGAACTGCGTTGACATTCATTGCCTCCCTTCTTGCCAAGCGTTGCCATCACCAGTTCCACCAGCTGGCCGGGCAACTTGGCCTGCGTGCTTGGCATCACCTCGAAAATTTTGATGTCATCGCGAGTTTTGACCTCACCAATGAATCCCGTCCGCGTCCGCTGGTGAATGACCGCGAGCAGGGGTTTGGGGGAATCGAGAGCAGCTCGAACCGCGCGCCTGAACCCCTCGCTGTGTACCTCCATTGGGGCGATTTCATCGATAACCACAAAATCGGCTTCGGCCAGCGCTCGGGCGATTGCGGATTCACTCATCACATCCACATTTTCAACGTTGACGCGATACTTGCTCACTTGGGGGCCAGTCGGTTGATTGACGTGCGCCAAAATCCTAGCCTCGTTGGTCATGAGGTCGATGATCTTAAAGCCAAGCCTGACGCCACCCTCTCGAATTTCAGGGCAGTATAGCCCACCCGCCTTCAGGCCCCGTTCTCGCAGAAGCGCAACCGCCCGCTCAACGATCGAGGTCTTGCCGCTTCCCGGACGACCGGTTATCAGAAAATTGTTTTGCATCCAGATCTCCCTGCTAACAGCCTCAAGTTGAACGCTGTGAACTATCCCACCAAGTCAGATTCGAGCCACTGGGATGATGTCCTTCATCGTGCTTCTCGATCACGTAAATCGCCCACGAATCTATTTGCCTTCGCGGGATAACAATCACCAGCCAACACTAGATGAAAGTTGGTAGATTTATAACAATTCGGGTAGTGGAAGTGTGATGAACAAACAGGCCCTCCGCGAGCGGGTCTGGCGGGAGCTCGAAGCCAAAGGCGTTGCTGCTTTCCCTAAACCTGTGCGGGGGCGAATTCCAAACTTCGTGGGGAGCGGTGAGGCGGCTGCACTCCTTCGATCGTTGCCCGCCTATGCTCAAGCAAAAACGATCTTTGTGAACCCGGATGCCGCCCAGCTGGCCGTGCGAGCGCTCGCGCTGCGCGATGGAAAACGCCTAATCATGGCAACCCCCAGACTACGAGAAGGCTTCATCCTGCTCGATCCGGCGAAGATAAAAGATGCGAGGGAGGCGGCGAGCATCCGTGGTGCCTTCAAGCACGGCAGGTCGGTCAAGCTAGGGGAAGTGAAAGTGGATCTCGTGATTGAAGGTTCGGTTGCGGTTGATCGCAAGGGAGGGAGGTTGGGGAAGTCTGGGGGCTTCGGCGACCTCGAGTTGGCGATTCTGCGGGAAGTTGGCGCAGTAAACGAATGGACACCCGTAGCGACGACCGTGCACCCCATTCAAATAGTTGAAGAAGTACCGATGGCCGAGCATGATGCACCAATTGATTTTATTGTCACACTAGGCCTGATTATCGAAACATCCCACGTTTACCCAAAACCGCGAGGAATTATTTGGGAACTCCTACCAAGCGATGCGTATAAGCGAATTCCCATCCTTGCTGAATTGAGGAAAAATCACGAGTGCGGGGGTAGATGAGGCACATATGGTTGGTTCATAACCCTCCCCGCACCATTAAATTACCTTCGGTGACACTCGTTGCCAACTTGGGCTAAAACACATCTTTGGGGCAACTTACGATTTTTTGCCGCTTATAGAACAATATTTTCGGCGCCCTCCCTCCCCGAAAGTCGCTTAACCAAAACTTGTGAAAATGTTCTTAGTGGTCAAATGGTGCGCATAGCTGGCGTCGATGATGCTGGAAGAGGCCCAGTTATAGGCCCGTTGACCATTGCAGGTGTTTTATTCGATGAAAATGACATCGAAAAACTTAAGGCAATGGGGGTAAGGGACTCGAAAACACTCTCCCCCAAAAGGAGAGAAATCCTTTGCCGATTTATCAAAGAAACCGCCCTCGCTCATGCAATCGTCGAACTCCCCCCAGCGCGGATAGACGAGGCCGTTCAATCGAAGCGGCCTCCATTCAAACTTAATCGTTTGGAAGCAGAGGCGATGGCAGAAGTTATCGCTAAATTAAAACCTGACATCGCTTACGTTGATGCTTCCGATGTCAATGCAGAGCGCTTCGGGGACTGGATACGTGGGTACTTGCTGTTCAAAACAAAAGTGATATCAGAACAGAAGGCCGATGTGAACTATCCGGTGGTTGCCGCGGCCTCCATCGTGGCGAAAGTGAGGAGGGATGAACTTATCAGTGAACTCCACAAAGAGTATGGTTTCTTTGGATCAGGTTACCCCGCCGATCCTCGCACAATTGCCTTCCTCGAGCGGTGGGTGCAGGAGCATGGGGCGCTGCCGGAGTTCGCCCGCCGATCATGGAGGACCGCACAGCGCATCGAGAAGCAAGCAAAACAGCAAAAACTAGTTTAAACGGCCGGCCGACATTCAATTGGGTTGTTGGTTTGGCGGGAAAAGCCAGGCCGAAAAAGCGAAAAGCACGGGCGCGCGCTGTGAAGGTCGAACCCAAGTACATCAATGCAACGAAATTCGTAGACGATTACATAGGGATGGTCGACTGGCGGGTTCGCGAGAACGCAAACATCTCCTATTCATTTTCCTCTCTCTTTCTTCAGGCTGCTGGCGAAACGATCACGCGCTACACGCTTTTGAAGGTCTACCCACACAGAATAGCCCAAGCCCACATTGAAGGAGACTTTCACATTCACAACCTGCCGTTTGGAATCGTTGGTTACTGTGCGGGGTGGAGCATCAAAGACTTGTTGTTGCAGGGATTTAGTGGCGTGCCCGGACGCACCGAGTCCTCACCGGCGCGGCACTTCTCCTCGGCGCTTCTCCAAATTTCCAACTTTCTAGGCTCGATCCAAAATGAATGGGCGGGTGCTCAAGCGGTGAATTCGCTTGATGTTTACCTCGCCCCCTTCGTGCGGAAAGATGGGCTGAGCTATAAACAGGTGAAACAAGCGATGCAGGAGTTCATCTACAACCTCAACATCTCCTCGCGCTGGGGTGGGCAGAGCCCCTTCACCAACGTCACTTTTGAGCTGAAAGTTCCTGAAGATATGAAGAACGAACCGGTGGTCATCGGGGGCAAAACGCTCGATGATACATATGCTGATTACCTGCCTGAGGTCGACCTCATTAACCGCGCTTTTTTGGATGTGATGTTCCAAGGCGACATGCGCGGGCGAATTTTCACCTTTCCAATTCCAACCTACAACATTACCAAAGATTTCGACTGGGGCTCTGAGGTTTCGGATTTGCTCTTCGCAACTACTGCAAAGTTTGGAATTCCGTACTTTCAGAACTGCATAAAAGGTGGAATAGACCCCCACGAAGTTCGCGCGATGTGTTGCCGCCTTCAGCTCGACATGCGTGAGCTTCACCGCAGGTACGGTGGCTTCTTCGGATATGCAGATAAAACTGGCAGCGTGGGCGTGTGCACAATCAACATGCCCCGTCTTGGTTACATTTCTAAGGATGAAGCTGAATTCTTCGAGCGTCTCGAGCGGTTGATGGAACTCGCAAAAGAAAGTCTGGAGATCAAACGAAAACTGGTTGAGCAGAACATGAAACGTGGGTTGCTGCCGTTCTCCGCGCGCTACTTGGGCACGCTCAAGTTTCACTTCTCCACCATCGGACTTGTTGGAATGCATGAAGCCTGCCTGAACTTTCTCGGCGAAGGAATTCAGACAAAAGCGGGCAAAGATTTCGCCATCAAAGTGCTCAAATTCATGCGCGAACGGCTCATCGAATTCCAAGATGAAACGGAAAACATCTACAACCTCGAAGCCACGCCCGCCGAAGGGACTTCCCACCGCCTAGCGAGACTTGACAAGAAGCGCTATCCCAAAATCATTACTGCAGGAAAGAAAGTTCCGTATTACACTAATTCTACTCATCTTCCAGTGAATCACACAAACAATCTCGTCGAGGCGCTCCGCCATCAGGAGGACCTGCAAGTGCTCTATAACGGCGGCACGGTTTTCCACGCTTTCCTTGGCGAGGCGGTGGGCAGCGCCGAGGGGTGTAAGGTACTCGTCCAAAAGATAGCAGAAAAATTCAGGTTGCCTTATTATACTATAACTCCCACATTCAGCATCTGCATGGAGCACGGCTACCTGCGCGGGGAGCACTTCAAGTGCCCGCGCTGTGGCAAGCCAGCGGAGGTGTACTCGCGCGTGGTTGGGTATTATCGTCCCGTGGCAAATTGGCACGTTGGGAAGCAGGAGGAGTTCCACGACCGGCTCGAGTACGATGAGAAAATCAGCGTGAAGGAGATTTAGGACTTGAAGTTCCGTTTGATGGGCATCACCGACCTGTCGACCATCGACTGGCCTGGAAAGCTTGCCGCAATCGTGTTCTTTCAGGGCTGTAACCTGCTCTGCCCCTGGTGCCAAAACGTGGATGGAATCGACCCACGCGGGGGAAGGGATGCCGAAGTCGAAGATGCGGTCCAACACATCAATGGGCTCAAACCCATCATCGACTCTATCGTGCTCACGGGAGGCGAACCCCTTCTCCAACCCGAAGCCTGCCTAGAAATTTTGAAATCCTCAAAGGAACTCGGGCTTAACTGTGCGATTGAAACGAATGCGACCGATCCTCAAGCGCTCGAGCGTTTGCTGCCCTATCTCGATCTCGTCGCCATCGATGTGAAAGCACCCCCGAGCGATCCAGGACTATACGAAAAAGTCACGGGGTCAACCGGAATGCCCGGGCTGGCGCAGAAAGTTAAGGAGGGCCTGAAGTTCGCGGTTGACTCAAAGACCGAGGTCGAAGCGCGGACCACGGTGGTGCCCACGCTCAACGACGACGAGAAAATCATCGTGCAGGTAGCGGGGGATATTAAGGGCATCAATTGTTTGCGCCTCCAGCAGTTCCGCAACCAGCGCACCCTCGATCCGAGTTTCCAAAAACTTCCCATGCCCAGCCGAGGGCGATTGCTGGAACTCGCGCGCGCGGCGAAGCAAGGGGGCATTAAAAAAGTGAAAATCTTCACCGTCGAGGGCGGGTTAGAAACAGTTTGAAAAATGGCCCCCGATGTCACCGACACAACTAACGGCGAGCTTCATTGAGTGTCTTTTCGACGTCCTTCGCTCGCTAACCCTCGATGGCGGTTTTCTCGGGGGCCGCCCGCCGTGTTCCGCACCAGGGTTGTCTCGAAATCATCGCTAGGTGTTCCCGCCAATTGCTCTTACGAGGACCCAATTTTGGCACGATTGCCAGCGGTCGCTTGGGTGTCCCCGCGGTTATGCACCAGCGTTCATGAAGTCACGCCAGTTCTCGATTCCCGCGGATAATCCTTCATCGCAATTTAACTTGATTTTTTCGAGGTAAAAGCTTTGTTTGTCGGACGGCCATTCAAAAAACTTGCCTATGACGGCAGGTCCAGTTCGAATGCTACAACCGGGTACCCGAGCTCAAAGCCGAGGATAACCTCGGGATGGAGTTCCCCCACGATGCCCAAACGTTTGCCATTAACGATGAACTCCGCCGCCCTGCCTTCTAAGAAGCTCGGGTGTTCGGTCGCCTTGACTTCATAGGTGATGCCGAGCTCGCGAAGTAGCGCCTCAGCCACGGCTTTTATATTGGTAAAACCTGCCTCGGGGCCGATCATCGCTGCCGCCACTCGACGTGCGTTGCGAGCGCCCGTTTCGGCCCCCGCATCGAGCAACACCACATCGCCAACCTCGAACACGCGCTGGGGAAGTTCACGGCGCCTGTTCGTTCTGAGCACCCCGAGCAGGCATGGAAGCAGCGAGGTTCGGACTATTGTATATTCCTCCGACACCGGGTTCGTTATCTCCGCAGCCTCCCCTCGAGTGCGCATGAGCTCGAAGTTCGTCTTGGGATTGGTGAGCGTGTAGGTCATCGCCTCTATGAAGCCCAGCCCTGTGAGCACGCGCCTGGCGCGGCCGCTGATGCGCTCAAGTGGGTATCCCTCCCCCATCGTGACAACTGTGGGGAGCGTCGGCTCGAGCTTGTCATATCCGTAGCCGATGGCGATATCCTCGATTAGGTCCACTTCGTGCATCAGATCAATTCGATAGGGCGGGGCAAGCAGGGTTAAGCCACCCCCCTTGATGCCCGCCACGCCGTAACGCATGCGCCTAGCGATTGCCGATACCTGCCTGGGATTTATATCGATGCCTATGAGCTCGTTCACGTGCTCCACGCTCAAGCAATACCTGCGCGGGCGAAGGTCTGGCGTTCGAACGCGCCTCTTCGGATATCTGACCTCCACCGATCGAAGCTTGGATCTTCTCTCGGCGAACCCCGTCATCAATATCCTCAACACCTGATTCACCGCGGGCTCATCCGTCCCGGTGACATCTATAAACAATCTGTGGGTATCCGCGGTCACTTGCGTGAGCTGGCCGTTGATGATGGGTGGCATCGAGAGCACCTCATTTTGGGAATCGATGATCAACGGATATCGACCGAAATCGCGCAACAGGTGCCCATACTCGATGCCCTTGGGATGCTCGCGCAGGATCTGGGCTGGCGTGAGCTCCCTGTCCATGTTCAGGGGCACGAACCTGATCCCATTAGGCGCAACCGTCGTATAACGAAACGGTGGGCGCACCCTATCTAGATCGTGGATGCCGATCGCAACCTTCCGGCGGTTACGCCCCAACGTCTCGTGTAATTTGTCCTGAACCTGCATCAACTGCACGATACTCGCATCAGTGGACCGAACTCCTTCCACGACTCCCCCCACGACGAACGGCCTGACCTCCCCCGTGCTGGCGTCAACCTCCACAACTATGTCCGAGTCCCGCAACCTGTGGGAAGGTAATCCCCTCCTTATCCCCAAAAAGCCGCTCAACGCCCTCGCGATCCCCTCAACGCTGAGCAGATCTGACCGGTTATGGGCCACCTCAAGCCTGAGCTCGTCGCCAGTTATCTCAGTTTCAATTCCCATCATCAACAGGGCCCTCTCCAAAGCCCTTGGTTCGATGTGCCTGCCTAGCAACCCCCAGAGGTCGCGATAGCTCGCGGTGATCGTCGGCATTAAATCATCCTCTGCGTACGAAGCCACCTGATGTCGTTATTGTACAGATCCCTGATGTCCTCGAGCCCAAGTCTTATCATGGCCAGGCGCGAGAAACCGATCCCCCAGGCGAGAACTGGATGGCGAATGCCCAGGGGGCGTAATAGCTCAGGCCTGAAGATCCCGGCCCCAAGAACCTCAAGCCACTCGCGCTTCTCGGGAAAATAAACATCGGCCTCCGCGGACGGCTCAGTGTAGGGGAAGTACCCCGGCCTAAACCTGATCTTGGGAAGCCCCAGCTTGACCGCTATTTGTCTTAAATATCCGAACATATCCCGCAAGGTTAGCCTCGGGTTCATCACGATTCCCTCGCATTGATAGAACTCGGCGAGGTGTTTGTAATCGACTTTATCGTGACGATACGTCCGATCGATGCAGAAAACTTTGACTGGCGGCTTGGGGTGGGAAGCAAGGTAACGAACGGTTGCGGCGGTTGTCTGCGAGCAGAGCACCGGCCTCCGGCTTATGTCAATGTTGAACTTGTAACCCCATCCAGTAGACCCGGCAACACCATGCTCGTGCGCAGCAGCCACTTGCTTGACTAATGCAACCGACGGTAACCTTGTCCGCTCCGGCCTTGAAAGGGATAGACTATCGTGAATTTCACGGGCGGGATGATCTTGGGCTTGAAAGAGGACATCGAAGTTCCAGAACTCCGACTCGACGGCCCTTCCCTTGATTTCGGCGAATCCCATCTCGAGCAGGATCTCACGAAGCTCGTCGATGACCTGTTGCTGGGGGTGAACCTTCCCTGGATAAACGGGGGCTCCCGGGGCAACGACATCGTATTTTCTAAACCTCACCTCCCGCCATCGCCCGCTCGTGAGCAATTCATGCGTTAACCCCTTCACCTCCTCGACGAGCTCGATGCCAAGCGAGATGGCTTGCCTCCCGAGATCGGTTGGGGAAATCGCCCGGATTGCCTTAGCTTCAACTTCGATCAACTTCCGCCACTTGAGCCTATCCACCGCGGATTTAAGCTCCGGGGGAAGTTCCTCCAACGGGGCCTCACCAACCTGCGCGAGTTTTTCTAAAAGTTGCTCATCTAAGAACTTCTGGGTTAGCGCTTGCTCGCCGGCCTTTGTGATCCCCAGTTTTACCCTGCCGGCTTCCTTGCTGAACTCCACCCAGCCTTTTTGCTTCATCCAACCAAGGGCGATTTGGGCAAGTTTACGTGAAATAGCAACCTTGGCCGCAAGTTCGTTCAGTGTCTTGTGGCCACCCTCGGCGAGCGCTATCAACATGCGCCGCTCTGGCATGCCCTCCCGCGCGTAAGTCTTGCCCTCCTTTGTTAATGAAACGAAAAAGCGCTTAAATTCCGAGATCTCGGCCAACCCCTTGCCCGCCAAGCCGAGCCCAGCCCGCATAATTGCCGATTGATCGAGGCCCGTTTCCCTCGCCACCTCCGCTACATCGACTTTTCCCTCCCGAAGCGCGAGCAGGAGCTTTCGTTCGTTCGTGCTCAAGCCCTCAATAAGTGAGCGCAGGCCCAAACATTCACCACCAACAGAACACAAGGGACGCCCGGTTATTTATTCTATTTCTATCTGAAATGCTCGTACCCCCGATCTGGCAACTTCAGCAGCATGCCGCCCTCTTCAAGGTAAACGCCCTTTCCCCTTAGCACCTTGCCGATTACGGTTATAGGTGCGCCAGCACGCGCCAAGGTGCGTTTGATCCTTGCGGGGTCTCGGGGACGCATCGTGAACAGCAATTCAAAATCTTCACCGCCGAAGAGCACGAAATCATCGACGTTAAACCCATGCTCGGCCGCGAATTTTCTGACGAGAGGGTGCTCGGGCACCCGCTTGCGGTCGATGATAAGTTTAACCCTACTTTCCTTGGAGAGTTGCCAGAGGTTTGCCGCCAGCCCGTCGGTTACATCGATGGCTGAGGTGACGACGCCGCTTCGCGCCAGAGCCATGCCCTCCCGGACACGCGCATGTGGCTCGAGCTGTGCCTTGATAAGCGCATCATAGCCATCTATCGGAAGCCGCCCGAGCAGGAGCTTTAGGCCCGCTGAGGATGCCCCCAATTTTCCTGTCACCGCGATGAGATCTCCGGGCCTCGCGCGCGATCGAGTGAGGATCTTATCCCTGTGAGCAATGCCAAAGGCCGCTCCAGCTATTGATATCTCCTCGCTTTCATCGAGATCGCCACCGACAACCCAGGTTCCATGCATTCTGGCAGCCAGGTCCATCCCACGCATAAGTCTTTTGACGAAACCAACATCAAGCCCGCGCGGCAGCCCAACCGAAAAGAGCATCCCCAGGGGCTTGGCACCCATCGCCGCTAGGTCGCTCAGGCCAGCCACGACTGATTTTCGCCCCATCTGCTCGGGCGAAGTGCCCGGGGGAAAATGCATGCCAGCGACGAGCATGTCCGTGGTTGCGATGAGACATTTGTCATCGATATCAATCGCCGCTGCATCATCACCTATCCCGATCCTAACGCCGGGGCCTCGCTTACAGATCCTGCGCGCGAGTTTCACCAGGGCTCGCTCACCCACATCGCTCAGCTTCATCTGATCCACCTAAAGCAGCGGGAGGCCTCCGGTGAGCTTATCCACGAGCTCGCTTGGCGCAGGGCCTATGGCGAGCACGGTTGCGGTGCCAGGGGGAAGCTCCGTTAGGCCAGCATCTTGGATGAGTTCATGTGATAGGCCAAGCCCCTCCGCCCGCTCGCCTAGCTCGCGCAGCTCTCGCTCGTTCGCCACCTTCACAACAACTTTTTTCCCTCCCTCGCGCAGCCAAGCATCGAGCCACTCGCGCCTCTCTCTCCTCGTTCGTTCAACCGACGCGACCGAGCCGTGCGCAACCTGAACCGCGAGCTTTCCGGGACTCATGCCCAGATCAACTCGAACGGCAATGACCTGTTTATACTTAAACATCAGCTCCCCTCGTCTGAATGACCTGAGGGTTCTGGGGTCTTCTCCGGTACTTGTTCTGGAACCTCCTCTGGGGCCTTTTCCGGGACCTGCTCCGGCTGCGATGGCTGTGGCTGCGGCATCGGCTGCTGCTGAGGTGGCTGGGGGGGTTGGGGTGCAGGTGGTTGCTGAGGTGGCTGCGGTGCTGGCGGCTGCTGGGTTGGCTTCGAGGGACCAAGTTTTCTGAAGGTGCCCATCACCGCCCGCTTGTAGGCTGTAACCACTTCGAACCCTCCACGCAGGTAGGCCAAAATAGCGAAGGCCACGCACGCGGTCAGAACCGCCCCGATGAATGGGGCGGCCTCTAACATCCTTGCCCCCGGCTGAGCCAGGACGAACCCAACGTAGACAAGCAGGAGAACCCCCAAGCCAAGGCTCGCCCCCATCCGCTTCCAAAAATCGAATCCCTCCCTGCGCGGGTACAGCACGAGCGAAAATAAGAACCCGGGGACCATCAACACGAACAATCCGAGCAACACATATCCGATCGCCTCAAACATTTGACCACTTCGATAGCGTTATCTGGCCCCAGCTTAAAAAATTACAAGGTATCAGGCTTGCGAGCGGATGTCGTCATCGTTGGGGGAGGACCTGCCGGCTGTTTCGCCGGTGAAGCCCTAGCCAAGGAAGGATTCGATGTTGTCATCGCCGAGGAGCACGGGGAGGTGGGCAATCCCTCCTGCTGCACCGGCATCATCGGGATAAGCGGGCTTCGGGAGCTGGGGATCAAGCCGGGACGGTGGGCGCTTGGAAAGCTCCGCCGGGCAATCTTTTATCCCCCTTCGAACAAACCAATCGAGCTAACCCGCGGCAGGGTGGAGGCGCTGGTGGTAGATCGCGTCGCTTTTGACCGAGACCTAGCAAGAAGGGCCGTGGACGCCGGGGCAACCCTGCTCCCAAAATCTAGATGTGTCGATCTCAAACTTGGGCGTGAACCGAGGGTGAAGCTCAAGGGAATTAACGAGGTTGAGTTCAAAGCGCGTTTAGTTGTGGGTGCCGATGGGTCGGCCTCAACGATCGCGCGAAAGGCGGGATTGCTAAAAGTTGCCCGTTACCTGAAGTGTGCCCAAATGGAAACCTTCGCCGAACTTCGGTCTGACACGGTCGAGCTTTATTTCGGCAACTCGCTTGCCCCCGGTTTTTTCGCTTGGCTAACCCCCGCTGGCGAGTTCTGTCGAGCAGGGCTTGGCACCTGCCGGGGCGGGGCGCTTCGAAAACTTCGCTCCTTTGTGGAGGCCCATCCGGTTGCTTCAAGAAAGATAAAACAGGGAAAAATGCTTACCTTTTCCACGGGGCTCATTCCCGAGCCGCTGTCGAGGAAGATTTGCACCGACCGCGTGATGCTTGTCGGTGACGCCGCGGGGCATGTCAAGCCCCTCACCGGCGGAGGTATATACATAGGCCTCTCGTGCGCACGGCTTGCGGTTGAGGCTGCAGCGGCGGCGCTTGATGGCGAGCCAACCGTCAAAACGCTACGGGCATACGAGCGCGCCGTGGCGAGGAAATTTGGCCGTGAGTTCGAACTCGAGATTCGCGCGCGCAGAATTTTCGAGCGAATACCCGATGGGGGTCTAAATTCGATATTCGGGCTCTTGGCCATGGAGGATGTGCGGGAGTTCGTGCTCAAACACGCGGACTTCGACCACCACTCAAAACTCATCCAGGCCTTCATCGGCGAGGGGCCCAAACTGCTGCGCTCGCTCGGGCTTAAGCGGGTTTTAAAATACTTGCATTATCTTAAACCATAAAGAAATGGCGGGGATTTCGACCCTTCCGCTACTTTTTCAACGAGCTTGCAACTCTCGACCACTTTTGCTCGCTCGCCGCTTTTTCTCGTCAGGATCTTTCTCCAGCAGTCGTTGCCTTGCCTCGTTCCTCCACGAGACTTATCCACAGCCTCCCTCGGTTTCTCGCCCGAGTTTTTCCGTGGCTCCCCGTTGCCCTTAGACTCCGGCTTGGCCGCCTCTGCGGGCTTCCATCCCCGCCACTCTTTATTGTTCCTCCTTTCTATTTAAGGATTTTTTCGAAAGTGGATATATTTCCACTTTGGAGACCTAAAAAAACGAAGTTTATCGTACGCGTTTAGCTCAAATTTCGGATCTCTTCTATAATTGCTGGAAAAACGAAAAGAAGCCTTATCCTTTTTCGCTTTTTTGGCATAGAGCAAAAGCGGTAAAATCCCCTGTTCGATAAAAGGAGGCAGAAATCATCTTTTTTGACTTACCGAGCTAAATAAATACAGTCTACCCTTTCTAGCCGCCGCGAAGATATCGAGCAACTTTCAAGACCGCACTAGGATTGCCGACCACGGTGATAAGATCGCCGACTTGGATCGTCGTGTCGCCACGAGCTGGGATTAGCTCATCGCCACGTGTTATCATTGCAAGCGTGCACTCCTTTGGTATCTTCACATCCTTGACGAGCCGCCCAACCGCCTTTGAGTTGGCGCCAACGGTCACCTCCACGACCTCCCCCTTGCCCCCTCCTATGCCTAGCACTCCGTAAACGCCGGCACCCGTCACCACCTTCTCGAACAACATCACCGCGGCGCTCACAAAGCTTACCGCGATGTCAACGCCGAGTTCCTCAAACATCTTCGTGTTCTTCTCATCGTTGACGCGAGCTATCACCCTTCGCACGCCCTGCTTCTTGGCAATCTCGCATGCCATGAGGTTTACCTCGTCGGCGTCCGTGAGGGCAACCAAAACATCTGCCTTGTCGATGCCCGCATCCTTCAGCACGTCCACATCCGCACCACTGCCCTGAATGACAAGCACATCCAGCTCGGCCGCTAACTCGTGAGCGCGCTTCTCGTCCTTCTCAACGATTGAAATGTTGTGGCCCCGATCCGCTAAGCGCTTGGCCAGCTTGGAGCCGGTCTGCCCCCCTCCAACGATCGTGATATACATCTCTTTCGCCTAATGAGTTTTAAACGGTAATATATAAAGAGTGCGAATTTAAACCTTACCGGAGGAAATCCAATGCCGATCAGACCAGCACGGGCCTACCGCCACTTTAGCGGTGCGGCTTACACCCGCCGGGAGTTCATCAAGGGCGTCCCGGGGATAAGGGTCACCTTCTTCGACATGGGGAACCAAAAGGGCGATTTCCCGGTCGAGATGTCCTTAATCTCCAAGGAGGGGGGACAGATAAGGCATAACGCTCTCGAGGCCGCCCGTATCGCCGCGAACCGCCTTCTCGAGGTCAAGGCGGGAAAGGATAATTACCACTTTAAAATTCGCGTCTATCCCCATCACGTGCTCCGGGAGAACCCGATGGCCATGGGGGCCGGTGCCGACCGGATCTCGGATGGCATGCGCATGGCATTCGGGAGGCCCATCGGGACCGCCGCCAGGATTAGCTCTGGACAAAAACTCATGACCGTGCGCATCGGGAAGGATTTTGCAGCAATTGCCAAGGAGGCCCTTCGCAGGGCTGGCCTGAAGTTACCCCTGCCATCCCGCCTCGTCGTCGAGCGAGGAGAGGAACTACTTAGATGAGCCCGCCATTGCTCCCAACAATTCGTAGATTAATCTTGCCGCCGCGAAAGCCGAGGTTCCATCGTCGTGGGGTGGGGCCAGTTCGACCACATCGAACCCACACAAATTGAGCTCGCCAATCCCTCGGATGAGCCTTAGGGCTTGAACCGTCGAGATGCCACCTGGCTCGGGCGTCGCGACCCCCGGGGCAAAGGATGGGTCCAACACGTCAAGGTCGATTGTGAGGTAAACCCGCGCGCCGCCGACGAGCTTGCGGATCTCAGCGACCACGCTGGATGTGCCATCCATCACCTGCTCCGAGCTATAGGCGCGGATTTTTTCCCTGCGCGCAAATTCGGCCTCCTCCTTTGAACATGAGCGCACCCCAACTTGGATCAAGCGCTCGGCCGGCAGGGTATCGAGCACGCGGCGCATGACCGTGGCGTGGCAAAGCCTGTCGCCCAGGTACTCCTCGCGTAGATCGCGGTGGGCATCGAGCTGCACCAGAAACGCATCCCTGAATTCTTGAACCGCAAAGTAGGTCAGGGTGTGCTCCCCCCCCAGGATGGCGGGCACCTTCCCGTCCAAGCTCACCTTTCGCACAACCTCCCGGATACGGTCTCCGGTCGCAGCGAGTTCGGTTGGGGTAACTGTAAGGTCCCCCAAGTCTGAGATGCCAAGGCTCTCGAACACATCCAAGCCAGCCGACATCAGGTAGGTCTCGAGGTTCGCTGAAGCCTCGCGAATCCTCCCTGGAGCAAAACGCGTGCCCGAACGGTATGAAGATGTCACATCGAGGGGGACACCAACAAACACGACCTTTGCCCGCTCGTAGGGCTCATCGAAGCCGCCGAACCCCGGCCTAACCTGGGTGATCCACTCCAATTCCACCCCCCCTATAGTGTGTCCTCCAAAAAGGATAAAAGCGGTGCTCCCTGTCATGAAAGGTGAGCGTGGGGCTTCAATGGAAAAGGATCTTTACTTCTTTGATGAGGGCGATGGCACCAACAAGCGGCTGCTCGGTGGCAAGGGCGCCGGGTTATGCACGATGACGCAACTGGGACTGCCGGTGCCGCCAGGCTTTGTGATAACCACCGAGGTCTGCAAGCGCTACTACGCCGGGGGGGGCAAGCCGCCAGAGGGGCTATCGAAGCACGTCTCAGGAGCCATCGATAAACTGGAGAAGCTTACCGGCAAGCGCTTCGGCGACCCGAGCAATCCCCTCCTCGTTTCCGTCCGCTCGGGCGCCATGCTCTCGATGCCCGGCATGATGGACACCGTGCTGAACCTCGGCCTGAACGATGAAACCGTGGAAGGACTCGCGAAAAGGACCAAAAATGAGCGGTTCGCCTACGATGCCTACCGGAGGTTCATCCAGATGTTCGGCAAGATCGTGCTCGGGATCGACGCCAAAAAATTCGATGATGCATTTGACAAATACAAACACAAAGTTGGGGCCAAGCTCGACACCGACCTGAAGGCCGAGGACCTGAAGGAGATAGTCAGACAATTCAAGCAAATAGTAAGGAATGAAAAGGGCGAGGAATTTCCGGCGGACCCGCACGAGCAGCTCATGCTGGCGATAGGCGCCGTCTTCAAATCCTGGAACACCAAGCGGGCTCGGGAGTACCGCGAGTTCTACAAGATACCGCACGACTTGGGCACCGCGGTCAACGTCGTAACCATGGTCTTTGGAAACATGGGGCCCGACTCAGGAACTGGCGTCGCCTTCACCCGCAACCCCGCCACCGGAGAAAAGAAGCTCTTCGGCGAATTCCTGTTCAACGCCCAGGGGGAGGATGTGGTGGCCGGAATTCGAACTCCGTTGAAGATCGTGGAGCTCGAGGAAAAATACCCGCGGTTATATCAGCAACTCCTCGACATCGCGGAAAAGCTCGAACACCACTATCGCGAGATGCAGGATGTCGAGTTCACGGTCGAGCAGGGGAAGTTTTACATGCTTCAGACGCGGGCCGGAAAAAGAACCGCCCAAGCCGCAGTCAAGATAGCGGTTGACATGGATGATGAGGGACTGATAGACCGGAGGGAAGCCGTCCTAAGGGTTGAGCCCGGGCAAGTTGAGCAGCTTTTGCATAAACAGGTGGACCCGCAGGCCAAGGTTCATGTGATCGCGAAGGGCCTGAACGCCAGCCCCGGTGCCGCGATCGGGAAGGCCGTTTTCGATTCCGAGCGGGCTAAGGAGATGGGCGAGAGAAAGGAAAATGTCATCCTTGTTCGGCCAGAGACGAGCCCGGACGACGTTGGGGGGATAATCGCCTCTCAGGGGGTTCTCACCTCTAAGGGAGGGGCCACGAGCCATGCAGCTGTAGTAACGAGGGGTTTAGGCAAGCCTGCCGTAGTCGGGTGTGAAGCGCTCAAAATAAACTTGGAGGGGCGCATGCTCGAGGTAAACGGGGCCACCGTAAGAGAAGGAGAGATCATCACGATAAACGGCTCGACCGGTGAGGTCATCCTGGGGGAGGCACCGCTGATAGAGCCGCAAATGTCAGCAGAGTTCGAGAAACTTCTCTCATGGGCGGACGAATTCAAGGAGCTACAGAATTGGGCAAATGCCGACTATCCCCCCGACGCCAAGCGCGCAAGGGAACTCGGGGCACAGGGGATAGGCCTGTGCCGCACCGAGCACATGTTCTTCGAGAAAACCAGGCTGCCGCTCGTCCACCGGACGATACTCGCGGAAACGGACGAGGAGCGGAAAGAGGCGCTCGAAAAGTTGCTCGAGATTCAACGGGGGGACTTCAAGGGAATTTTGAGGGAGATGGACGGCCTCCCAGTCATCATAAGGTTGCTCGATCCACCGCTGCACGAATTCCTGCCCAAATACGAGGAGCTGCTCGAGGAGGTCGTGGAGCTCAGGGGGGACGGCAAGAAGCCGGAGGAGCTCAAGGCGAAGGAGGAACTTCTGAAGCGCGTGGTAGCGATGCGCGAGGTTAACCCGATGATGGGTCTCCGCGGTTGCAGGCTCGGGATAACTCACCCCGACATAAACGAGATGCAGGTCAGAGCGATATTCGAGGCCGCCTGTGAGCTCAAGCGAGGGGGCTGCGACCCAAGGCCAGAAATCATGATCCCCCTAGTCGGGCACGTCAACGAGCTGAAGGTGATAAAGGAGCAACTCGAGCGGGTGGCGAAGGAGGTCATGACAAAATACGGGGTCGAGGTTTCCTACAAGTTTGGAACGATGATAGAGGTCCCTCGAGCTGCCCTTACGGCGGACGAGATTGCCGAGTATGCCGAGTTCTTCTCGTTCGGGACAAATGACCTGACTCAGATGACCTATGCCTTCTCCCGCGACGATGCCGAGGGGAAGTTCCTGTTTAAATATATCGAGGGGGGGATACTCGAGGCCGATCCATTTCAGACGATAGACAGGAAGGGCGTCGGGAAGCTGATGCGGATGGGGGTGAACCTCGGCAGGGGCAGGCGACCCGATCTGGAGATAGGAATATGTGGGGAGCACGGGGGAGACCCGGCATCGATAGAGTTCTGCCAAGAGCTGGGCCTGAACTACGTTTCGTGCTCGCCATTTAGAATTCCGGTCGCCCGAATGGCCGCCGCCCACGCAGCCCTCAAGAGCAAGGGAGAGCGAAGGTGGGAAACTGTCTGAGAAAAGAGTTTCCTTGAACTTGTTTTCAAGGTTGCTCGCCCCTCGAATGACGGTTTTGGTCACATGCGTAGACAAACGGGGCAAACCGAACATCATAACGCTTGCCTGGACCATGCCAACTTCTTTCAAGCCCCCGCTCGTCGCCATCAGCGTCGGCCACAAGCGATTTTCCCATCAGCTCATCGGGGAGACGAAGGAATGGGTCATAAATGTCCCTCCTTGGAAGCTCCTGAAAAAAGTTGAGCTCTGCGGCATAAGGTCTGGGCGGGTGATCGACAAATTTTCGCTCGCCGGGCTCACGGCGCTTCCGAGTGAGCGGGTTAGACCCCCACGAATAAAGGAATGCATCGCGCACCTCGAATGCAGGCTTCAAAATGAGATCCGGGCCGGAGATCACACAATTTTTGTTGGCGAGGTCGTTGCGGCCTCGGTCGATGAGGACGCTTTCGACTTCGAGAGAAATATCATGGACTTGGAATCATTCGCGCCCGTGCTTCATCTGGGTGAAAGCTTTTACTCGACATCTAAAAAGGTCGTTTCTACCAAATGATTGAGAGAGATTCACATTTTTTAACCTGT
>DAOUSU010000091.1 GCA_030627035.1 Hadesarchaea archaeon | reverse complement strand
GGGCCGCAAAACCATCGATTTACATGCCCCGTCGATTACATGGAGATTTTCCAACCCCTGCTCGGTGATTTGTCCTAGCCCTTCATCCGTCACGATGGCATCGCCCCTTATCTGTTCGGCAACGGCTTCAGCAGCTCGGAGCTCAGCCCGCCTTTGAAGGGCGCAGGCTAAATCTCCTGTCGCTTTTTCCACCAGGGCGCGGTGTAACTTGTTGTAAGGAAGGATCCGCAGCTCCAGCCTTGGATAGATCGCAGCGAGTTTTCTCGCAGAGTTGGTGGCAAGCCTGCGCATTTGACCGCCGGCATGGTCGAGTAAAAGTGGAAATGCCACGCAGCCGCGTTTCATCGCGAAATATGCAGCCGCCAAACTGTTCGTGCTACCGGAAAATAACACAACGGCATTACCTTGGCTGCCGATGGGTAAGCCGCCCACGCCATCCACTATTCTAGTAAATACATAAGCATCCCCACCGCGAATTTCAATGAATATCTTTCGTTCTGGAGCTGAGAGGTTCACGCAAATGCCCTTGATTCTTGCCAGAATTGCTGAGCCGACGTTTACATTCACATCCCTGCTTGAGAACTCGTGTTCGCCCGTCCTTGAGGTGCGGACGGCGAAGCTCATGCCAGGGGAGAGAACGCCTCTCGCCACTTTAACCGCCGCCAAGCGGATCGAGTCGAGGGTTGATTCCACCTTGATCGACGGGCTAACCGAAACTATGCCCGGGATTTTGGATAGATGCATTGTCGCGGCGCTAATCGAGCCCGTGTCGATGAATATCCTGCCACGTTCTTGCCTGAGCTTGTAGCGCAAACCTTTAAGGGAGAGGTTGATGTTGTGTATCAATCGCCGCTCAAAACGTCTGCGTACCGGCTTGCTTTTCAGCGCTATTTCACCGTAGCGCACGATGATTGTTTTTGCCATTAACATCGAGTGGTTCTATGGGCGATATAAGTTAAAAATTTCGAGCGGCAACGGCTGGACTTTGGCCGTTACTGTTATTTGATGAGTTTGTTTATCATTACTCCCGCTTTCTTTATATCTGCCAAGGTCTTAGCGCCAGCACAGACGCCTTTGCCGGAGACGAAGAGCAGCACCACGACGTGAGGCTCCTCGAGCCTGAACACAAGCCCTGGAAAAACCTCTGGCTCATATTCGGTATTCTCAAAGTTTCGCGATATCTTCTCCAGATCAAACTCCCTCTCGAAATCGAAGGACGCGACGATGTTCTGAACCTTGATCTTGGGTTCCGATCCGATCTCGACGCCGGACCTCCGGATCTTTCTCGTCAGTTTATTTATTGCAAGTTTTGCATCTCTCAGGCTCCTCGCGCCGACACAATTCATCTTGCCGGATGCAAATATCAGAAAGGATGCTGGGGGATCCTCTGACTTGTAGGCTATGCCAGGAAAAATCTCCGGGTCGTACCGCGCCCCATCGAGGGATCTGGCCAATTTCTCAAGGCTGAACTCGGTGTCTTCATAGATGACCGAAACAACGATGTTTTGAATTTGTGTTTTTACCTTACCCATCAAACCGACCTCAAGCTACCTTTTCAGCCCCGCATAAAAAGCTTGACCCCCAAACTTTCATGCTCTAAGAGAAACTTTTGATGGCGATGAGGTTACCTAAACTTCACGAACTTCCATGAAACGTCGATGTTTTAGGCAAGTTGGCCCCCGCGAAGATGGGCTATGCGGATGGTTCGACCCTCGAATTTTTCTGGGCTTGCTGGGGGTTGGGCTCTCCAAATTCCAATACCAGACTCCTTCGCGATAAGCTATGCAAAGGGAATAAAATAACGGCTAACTAGGCCGAAAAGTTGAGGAACCCCCGATGGATCTTGATTTGCTTTTCGGGTTCCTTAAAAAGCCCAGCTCCAAGGTCTAAACCTTGTATCTCCTTGCGAGCCCAGCGTAGTTTTCCGCCTGTACTCGAATGCGTTTGAACTCCTCGTCCCTGAGCGCGCGCAACGGCCTAGCTGGGATTCCAACCACGATCGTATGTGATGGCACCTCCACACCGCCAAGCACGACAGCGCCCATGCCGATGAGCGACCCCTCCCGGACCGTAACCCCATTAAAAACGATAGCCCCCCCGCCCACGACGCAGTTATCCTCGATCGTGCATCCGTGCAGCAACGTGTTATGCCCGACAATAACGTAGTTGCCAATTCTGACCGGCAGGTATCTCGCCTTCTTGCCATGATAGACGTCCGCAGGATGGATGACGGCATTGTCCTGAACGCATGTGTAGCGGCCGATCTTGATGTCCGCGAAATCTCCCCGCACGACAGCCCCGGGCCACACGCTCGAATGCGCACCTATTGTAACGTCGCCGATGACCGTTGCGCCCGGGTGGACAAAAGCCGTCCCGTGCACGCGGGGTCTCTTTCCCCTAAATTTAGCGAGCATGTTTCACGCGCCCGCTTGCTCAGCCTTTCTGCTGTACACGAGCACGATGTCGCCAAGTGCCATGACGCTGGTATAGGGGATTGATATCGCCTTGCCTTCCCTGTGCCCAAAGACGAGTCCAGCCACCGTGCCTTCTTTATCGTCGATTGCCACATCCTCAATCGAGCCAACATATCGCGCCCGATCGCTGTAGATGCGCATGCCATAAAGTTCAGACAACCGCTTCATCACGTCACCTCGCCATTACCTTGCGCGTGAGGTTTTTAGTCTTTTCGATGTGAAAATCCCCTTCTTTGAATGTCTAAAAAATGTTTGAGCAAGTTTTAAGTAGGCAAGCACTTGATATAAAATAGTCCACACCGCGGTGAAAGAACGGTGTCGATCCGAGTTTGGGGCGTGATCAGCCCCATGATGAAAGATCGTGATCTTGGTGTGGATTCAAGGATGTGGATCCGAACAAGCCAGGTCACTGGAGAGCTCGGGTCCGAGATAGGTCCGGTACCCAAGCCAATTTCAAGGCTTTGTGGCTGATTCAACTCCGGTCGATTCTGCCGGAGGCCACTGCTGTTGGGGTTCGGTTAAGCCATGCGAGTGGAGGGCGCGGTCGTAAGATCGTGGCCCCGCACACGGCTCAGTAATACGCAGTTAACCTACCCTGGGGCGGGGGACAACCTCGGGAAACTGAGGATAATCCCCCATAGGTAAGGGACGCTGGAATGCCTCCTCGCTGAAAGCTCTGGCGCCTCAGGATGGAACTGCGGCCTATCAGGCTGTTGGTGGTGTAACGGACCACCAAACCTACGACGGGTACGGGCGATGGGAGTCGGAGCCCGGAGATGGGGACTGAGACAAGGCCCCAGGTCCTACGGGGCGCAGCAGGCG
>DAOUSU010000016.1 GCA_030627035.1 Hadesarchaea archaeon | reverse complement strand
CGATTGCAACAACAGCGGGCAGGCTTCAGGCGAAATGGGTTGTGCACGCCCCGACGATGGAGCGTCCAGCCATGCGAACGACGGGAGAAAAGATTTACTTGGCGACGAAGGCAGCGCTTGCGTGCGCCGACCGGGTTGGAGCCAAATGCATCGCGATCTCAGGTATGGGGACGGGCGTGGGCGGGATTTCATTTGGGCACGCCGCGAAGGAGATGATCGTGGCGATAGGAGATTTCAGCGAAAGCGCGAGATCCCTCAGCGAGGTCATCTTATGTGATTTAAATCAAGGGATGGTAAACGCTTGGGCGAAGGAGCTGTGTAAAATTTAAATTTTTGGTATCATCCATGCTACTCAAATACTCATTGCCATGAATCTCTTTTTGAATTGGGAGGGCGCTTCTGGGCGTTTTTGGGAATGCAAGTGCCCAAGCTGCGGTTTCGTATTTGAGCGAAAGTCTTTAGTTCACATATTAGGTCTAAGATACGAAAATGATCGGTGATGTGGTCAGATGCGCTATGCCGAGTTCAAGGCGCCAAAGGGCCTGATCAAGGTCGAGCTGGAGACGAGGGGGAACATCATCTCGAGCATCTCTTTTAGCGGGGATTTCTTCATGTACCCGGAGGAACGCTTGCAAGGGTTGGAAAGGGCATTGGCGGGCGTAAAGGCGAGTCGGGAGAGCGTTGCTGGGGCGGTACAAAATTTTTACCGCTCGACGGGCATTCGAACGCCCATGCTTGAGCCAGGGCACTGGGTGGAGGCGGTTATGCGCGCGTTGGAGGGCCAGCGATGAATAAATGGAGATTGCTCCCCCTGACGATGAACGACGCATCCATGAACATGGCGATCGATGAGGCGATCTGCAGGCTGAATGCGGAGGGGAAGTCGCCGAATACACTTCGTTTCTACCGCTGGGAACCCGCGGCGGTTTCGATAGGATGTTTTCAGAGGGTCGAGCAGGAGGTCGATTTAGAGCTCGCCCGACGTTGCGGCATCGACGTTGTTAGGCGAATCACCGGCGGGGGTGCCGTCTTTCATGACCACGACGGGGAGCTCACCTACGCCGCCGTCTGTGGGCAGGGCGATGTCCCCGACGATATAATCGAGTCATATGGGGTTATCTGCGGCGGCCTCGTCGACGGCTTCAAGCGGTTGGGGCTTTGGGCCGAGTTTAAGCCGGTCAATGATGTTTTGGTGAACGACAAAAAAATCTCCGGCAGCGCCCAGACGAGGAGGTGGGGCTCGGTGCTGCAGCACGGCACAATACTCATCGATCCTAACGTCCGACTGATGTTCGAGCTGCTCAAAGTGAGCCCTGAGAAGATCTCGGACAAGTTCATCGCTTCGGTCTATGAAAGGGTGACCTCGATAAATAGGGAGATGGGGCGAAAACTCAGCTTCGAGGAGGTAAGGGCGGCGATGAGCGAGGGATTTGCAAGTGCATTGGACGTCAAGCTGGTTGGGGGCGAACTCACGCGTCAAGAGCTAGAGCTGGCGAATGAGCTTAGGTCCAAATTAGGGTCAGAGGAATGGTTGAGAAGGCGATGACTGGGTCATTAGGTAAAGTTTGGTTTTTTGACTTTATTGATCGCTTTTTCGAGGAGGCGTATTCTTCTCTTTTGATGTTCTTCCTCCTCGGAGGCTAGCTCGGTGAGCAACGATTTTAATTCATGATCTTCAACTTCCCCCGCCGCCTCCAAGTACCGCTGATTCATACTCACATCTCTGTGGGCTTTTTCATCCTCTCTCATGAGTTTCAACAACTCGGCATGCAAATTCAAATCACCCATTTTAAACCAGAGCTTCTATATTTTATATATGTTTGCTGGCACGGTAGCAGGGTTTACATGATAGGGGAGCTTCAGCGCGACGCTTTCCGGACGAAATTTGCTCGCGACCCCACATTTTACGCTTGCTATCCCCACCCAAAATTTCCGACGATTTCGATCACCGGCGATGAATGCGCCCTCAACTGCAAGCACTGCGGCCGCCGCTATCTGCGACACATGATCTCTTGTCCGACCCCAGATGTCTTATTTACGACATGCTCGGAATTGGCCGCGAAAGGAGCGCGCGGGCTGCTGCTGAGCGGTGGCTACAATGAGGAGGGCTACGTGCCGTTTGAGTCCTTTCTCGACGCGATCGAGCGGGTGAAGAGCGAGACGGGGCTTTTTCTGAACGTTCATACGGGTTTGATGCCCGCCTGGCTTGCTCGAGAGCTCGGTCGTGTCGGGGTTGACATGGCAAGCGTTGATGTGATAGGCGACGATGAAACGATGAAACTCGTGCTGGGACTTGAGCGAACAACTGAAGATTACAAAGGAGTGCTGTTGAATCTCAGCTCGGTAGTTCCCAACGTGGTGCCGCATATTTGCATAGGCTTGCACGCGGGCAAAATCAAGGGTGAGCGAACTGCGTTGGAGCTTGCAGCGAGGGGTAATCCTAAAGCGCTGGTTTTGCTTGTGCTTGTGCCCACACCCGGAACCGAGTTTGAGGGCGTTATTGGGCCGAGTCCAGCAGAGGTTGGTGAACTCATCGCGGAGGCCCGGCTCAAGTCTCCGGAGGTGGCACTGGCGTTGGGTTGTATGCGGCCGCGTGATGATAGGCGGGCCGAGTTTGAACTTGCAGCTCTGCGTTCAGGCGTCGATCGAATGGAGATTCCGAGCAATCAGACTTTAGAGGCTGCGCGCAAGCTCGGACTTCAAGTGCGAAGATTTGATGCATGTTGTGCGGTCCCAATGGAATTGACAGGGGCATTAACTTGATGGAGCACGTAAAGGTGGCTTTTGGCACGGGGGTTGTCCTCGGTCTCTGGCACGGGCAACTTGCGGTGGCACCAACGACCGCCCACCTACTTACCCACCACGAGGGGCGCTGCAGCGCGAACTGTAAATTCTGTCCTCAGGCCCGAGAAGCGGCGGCCGACTTGCGGATGTTATCTCGCGTGGTCTGGCCACGATTCGAATTGAAAAAAATCCTTGCGGCGATAGGGGAAAATTCAAACGAGTTCGAGCGCGTTTGTATCCAAGCGGTCAATTACCCGAACGTCGTTGATGACCTCTGCGAGCTGGTGGCGCGCGTGAGGGGCGCATGTGGCCTTCCCATATCGGTGTCCTGCCAACCACTGAAGGCGGGCGATATTCGGAAGCTAGCGGATGCCGGGGCCGAGCGGGTTAGCGTGGCGTTAGATGCCGCAACGCCCGAGATCTTCGAGCGCGTGAAGGGCAGCAGCTACACGTGGGGGGGGCATCTCGAGGCGCTGGAACACGCCCGAGCCATTTTCGGTGATCGGGTTTCGACCCATCTCATCGTTGGGTTGGGCGAGAGCGAGCGGGAGATGGTGGAGGCACTCCAATTTTTGCACGATCGGGGCATCACCACCGCGTTGTTCGCGTTCACCCCCATCTCCGGCACCCCCCTCTCAAGCCGCCCCCCGCCGGACATCGCTAGCTACCGCAGAATCCAGCTCGCCAGATTTTTGATCGTTAATAACCTGAGCAAGGCCAAGCGGATGCGTTTTGATGGCGGGAGAATTGTTAACTTTGGAGTGGGGCGGGATGTCGTAAATAAGACAGTCAAGTCAGGTGAGCCATTCCGCACGTCGGGCTGCCCGGGATGCAACCGCCCGTTCTACAATGAATCGCCCCGTGGACCTATCTACAACTATCCGCGGAAGCTCACGCGAGATGAAATAGCAATGGTCACATCCCAACTCAATTTAAATGAAGATCAGGACGATATATTGAAATAAAATTTGAAAATGTTAGAGTGAAAACATGATCGAAAAGGACGCGATAAGGGAAAAACTCAAGTTGATCAGGTCAAAACTTTCGAGAGAGGACGTGCGGACCAAAAGCGCCCAAATTCGGGAATTGCTTTTCAGCTTGCCGGAGTTTCAGCGCGCCAAAAGCGTCTCTTTTTACGTTGCCAAGGAAAACGAGGTGCAAACCGATCACATGATCAAAGATTCCTTAAGATCGGGCAAAAAAGTGTTGATACCCATTACCGATAAAGAATCTGGAAAGTTGATATTCTCCGAGTTACGGGATTACGATACGGAGCTGGAGCCCGGCGCATTTGGCGTGCTGGAACCGGAACCTGCCTACAGGAGGGTAGTCTCGCCGGCCGCGATGGATTTGATCGTGGTGCCCGGCGTTGCTTTCGATGTCAAGGGCCATAGGTTGGGCCGTGGAAAGGGATATTACGATAGGTTTCTTAGCGAGGTCTCCTTGAACAAGGTTGATGCGCAGTTTATCGGTTTGGCTTACGAATTTCAAGTCCTGAAGGAAATTCAGCATGAGCACGGTGATGTCCCGGTTCACAAGATAGTCACCGAAAAAAGGATAATAAATTGCCGGGTGTTCGGATAGTCATTTGAGGTTCTGCAACCGTACGTGTTCTTCTTCCAATAAAGTTTTCAAATGCATCGTTTTACTCTGTTAATCAGTGGGGATGCACTTTTCTTCAACCTTGGGGATCTTTCCAATGTCCCGTAAGGCAGCCTGCTCCTGAATACCACCATCTTGCGCTCATGCTTCGCCATGTACGTGCAGATGGCCCTCCTCCCCTTGCCCGTCATGGCGAAAACCGGAATTCCGACACCTAACTGCATGATTGCCCTATGCCCGAGCCTTGCCCTCACGAGCTCGGAGGCACCCGCCCAGACGAGGTCAGCCTGTTCAATAAAGGGCAACATATCCTCCACCGCGCAGGTGTTGCAAACCGAAAAAATGGTCACGTCCGCGCCAGCTTGATCCTCCAGTTTCCTGAGCTTCGGGATCTGCTCAGCGTTGAAGCCCGGGATGGTCACAGCGATGCGAGCAAAGCCCAGGTCAATGGCCTTTTTTAGGCCCCCCACCTGATCGATCCTTGCAGAGGATGGCTCGAGCACGATGCCGCCTACACGCTCGATGTACTCCTTTATCTCTTTAACCGGTGAGGTCTTGACGATGCCAGTAAGCCTGGCCCCTATTTCCTGCACCAAAGCTGGGCTCGAAGTTATAACCGTGCCAGCGCCATCGCAGACCGTTACAGCCGCATCGAATAGATTATCCTGCATGCACACGATGATGATTTCTGAAGCGCCATATGGGATAACAAGCTTGGAGTTGAAAACCCTATGGCAGCAAAACAGCCCGAGCTCCTTAACCTTACGCTCCACGATCTCATTAACCACGTTTCTATCGATATTTCGGTAGCCATAAAGGCTCTCGACCATCGGGCACTTGCTGACTATCGGATCGGTTAGAACGCTAACATGCTCGCCACGGATCTCAACTAAAGCACCGCAGCACAGGATGAGATGTTTCTTCATCGTTTATCTACTTCTCCAGAGATCTTGATAAATCAAATTTCGATCTCCACTAGCATCTTGGTGAGAATGTTTGAGTTTTTCCCAAAAAGTAAGAGCAGTTCAAACTCTTCTTCGAATGTAAACATACCAATACAATACGCCAACGAAGAAAGCTCCGCCGACTATATTCCCAATTGTAACTGGTAGCAGGTTTTTAACTAGGAACGTGCCCCAACTTACCGCATTCGTGGCAAAGATGGCGGCTGGAATGAAAAACATATTAGCCACGCTGTGCTCAAAGCCCAGCACCACGAAAGCCATGATGGGGAATTGAATCCCAAATATCTTGCCCACGATATCATCGCTGCTCATGGCTAACCAAACTGCCAAGCATACCAGCCAATTGCAGCCCACCCCTCGCCAAAACGCTTCCCAAAAGCTAAGGTTGCACTTCGTCAGTGCAATGCTTGTTATATAGCTGCACCAAGGCTCTTTGAGAAGCAGCCCCGTGGCGATGGCCAAGAAGTAAGCGACAAAGAGTGAGCCAGCAAAGTTTCCGGCATATGAGCCTGACCAATTCTTCAATAATCCAGACCATCTACCTTTCTTGTCCAAGCAAGCGATTACGGGTAACATACAATTACCAGTAAAAAGCTCGGAGCCGGCGATAACCACAAGCATTAGGCCCACAGGAAACACTGCGCCAAAGATGAGTTTTTGCAGGCCAGGCAACTGCTGTGGCCATGGTGCCCCAACTGCCGCCGTCACCGCCAATTGGCTCCCGAAAGCAATGTATGCTCCAGCGAGAAAACCCAAAATCAATAGTTTGTCCCAACTTAGCTCGGTTTTTGCCTTGCCCATCTTCACCGCTGTTTTAGCAATTTCAGGTGGGATCTTGAATCCCATTCTAATACCCCTTTAGGTGAATCATCCTCAGCTCGATTAAACTAAATCTTCCTTCTTAAAATCATGTGGACTTTATGAAAACGGAAGAATCCCCATGAATTTTCAGTTAAAGAATCAAATAAAACCAGGCAAGCTTTATCGCATTGGCGTTTTCAGCTTTGCTTCGCGTGAGGGGAGGATATTAGCCTCCTGCCACAGGGATCTCTTGAACGGACTCGGGTACGATCTGCGCATTGAACAGCAAAGTAGAATTCATGATCCCTTGAAATCCTTCGGCTAAAGTATTATTGAGCATGAATTTTTTTGCGAATCCCCAAAAGAACTTTTACCGGATAGGCTGGAGTTGCCATTAAGAAAGAAAATTCTATTCAAGGTTTGAGGCAATCTATGTCAACAAATTGTTTTTACGAATTAGTTGGCAAAGTCACGGAAACTTTTTATTGATAGCGCTTAGATAAAATTGGTTAAATGGTCAAAATTGCGGTTGTTAAACTCGGTTTTATCGGGTCTGCGGCTATTTTTGAGTGCCTTTTGGACGAAAGATCGGTGCGGAAGGATATAACGGTCCGAGTTTTCTCGCCCGGATCGAAGATGGACGGTGAGGCCTCAAAGATTGTGGAAGATGCCATAAAGGTTGCACCAGACTTCATCGTCCTGATAACCCCCAACGCTGCAATGCCTGGCCCAAAATCCGCGAGGGATGCTTTGGCGAAGAGCGGCTTGCCCACATTGATAATATCGGACGGCGCGACGAAGAAGATCCAGGAGGAGCTGGATGCCCAAGGATTCGGGTATATCATAGTGATGGCCGATTCTATGATAGGCGCGCGCAGGGAGTTTCTAGATCCAGTGGAGGTGTCTTTGTTCAACAGCGATGTGATACGCGTTTTAGCTGTCACCGGAACTTGTCGTCTGATTTATACCGAGATCGATAAGGTGATCGAACAAGTTAAAAGGGGACAAAAAATTAGCTTGCCCAGGATCATTGTGGATAAGGAAACTGCTGTAAGTTATGGTGATTTCAGCAATCCCTATGCAAAGGCGAAGGCGATGGCCAGTTATGAAATGGCGAGGGCGGTGAATAGCCTGACCACAAAAGCCTGTTATGTAATCAAGGAGAGGGAGAGATACTTGCCGATGGTAGCGGCAGCGCATGAACTGATGAGGCAGGCGGCCATTCTCGCAGACGAGGCGAGGGAAATCGAAAAATCGGGCGACACCGTTGCGAGGAAACCCCACCTGCCGGATGGCTCGGTTCTCAAAAAAATCAAATTGTTGGAAGAGCTGGGTTAGTTTTCAAGTGATACCTTTTCACCGCATTGACCAAGTTCGACATCAACATGACCGCCAACATCGGCCCCGCCCCGCCCGGGACCGGGGTGATGGCGGAGACCACCTCCTTCACCCGATCGAAGTCGACATCTCCAACGACTTTGCCCTCCACGAAGTTGTTCCCGCAGTCGATGACCACCGCACCCTCCTTTACCCCATCCTCGGTTATGGCCTTGGCCCTACCGATGTCCACAACTAGGACGTCCGCCCGTTTGGTGTAAGTGGACAAATTCTCGACTTTTGGGCCGCATGCGGTGATAACGGCTCCGCGCTGTAATAGAAAAGAGAATAGGGGTTTGCCGAGGAGGTCGCTCATACCGACCAGAACCACGTTTTTTCCGGAAACATTTATCCCGGATCTGTCCAAGATCGTCGATATGCCCCTAGCAGCGGGGGAGGCGAGGCACTCCCTGCCCATCAACAACTTGCCCACGTTGAGTGGATTGAGGCCATCGACATCCTTTTCCGGAGATATGGCAGAGGTTATCCGCTCTTCGCGTATGTGCTTGGGCAAAGGTAGTTGAACCACGATCCCATGGAGGCTCGGGTCGGCGTTCAGCTCCTTTATCGAAGAGAGCAGCTCTTCCTCCGTGGTTTTTTCGGGCAGGAATTTCGTAAATGGACGTATCCCAAAACCCTCGCAAGTTTTTGCCTTTTTGCCCACGTAGAGCTTGGACGCCGGATCTTCCCCGACCAATACGAGTGCCATGCCCGGTGTTACACCGTATTTCTCCTTTAGGCCTTTGATCTCATCCATCAACTCCTGCTTTATCCCAGCGGCGATCGCCTTTCCATCCAGGATCTTGACCATTTTCGCACACCCTCAGAACAGCCCGGTGATCCTTTCGTTCTCGTCTATGTCCATTCCTTGGGCTGCGGAAGGCTCGGGCAGCCCCGGCATGGTCCTGACCATCCCGCAAAGTGCTACCAAGAACCCGGCCCCGGCCGAAGCCCATACGTCTTCAACTTTTAGCTTCCAACCGGTTGGCACCCCCAGCTTATTCGGGTCATCGGACAGGGAATACTGCGTCTTAGCAACACAGATCGGCATCTTATCCAAACCCAACTTCTCCAAAGTGGCGATGCTTTGCCCCGCCTTATCCGAATACGTTACGCTGTCTCCCCCGTAGATTTCGACTGCGAGCTTCTCAAGCTTCTCCTTTATGGACAACCTCTTCGCATCGTACAGGGGATGGAAGTTAGATGGTCTGCTATCAACGACTTTGATGATCTCACCGGCAAGCTCCAGTCCACCCTCTCCCCCCTTGGCGTGAACCTCCACGATGGAGCCCGGCACGCCCATTTTTCTACACTCTTCCTTCACGAGCTGCAGCTCCGCTTCGGTATCGGTGGCAAATCTGTTTATCGCCACCACGGCAGGAACACCGAATTTTTCGGCTATCTCTACGTGTTTCTTTAGGTTGGCGATCCCCTTAGAAAGCGCCTCTAAATTCTCCTTTCTCGTTTCCGCGAACTGGGCCCCCCCATGAACCTTAAGGGCCCTGATCGACACCACGATGAGCTCGACGTCTGGCTTTAATCCCGCGAGAGGACACACGATGTCGTAAAACTTCTCAGCGCCCTCGTCGCTGCCGAAACCGACCTCGTACGTCACGTAGTCTGCAAGTTTCAAGGCCATCAGGAGGGATACGATGCTTGGGCATCCGTGGGCTATGTTCGCGAATGGGGTTCCATGAACGAATGCCGGTGTATTTTCTATGGTTTGTACCAGATTTGGTTTAATGGAATCTTTCATGATCAGTGCCATGGCTCCAACTGCCTTCAAATCGGCGGGGGTCACTACTCGACCATCGCGGGTATAGGCGATGAGCATCTTACTTAATCTCTCCTTCAGGTCGGGAAGATCACGCGCCAGCGCGTGGATAGCCGCGGTTTCGGACGCCACCGTGATGTCGAACCCAGATTCTCTGGGAACACCATCGGTTGCACCGCCAAGCCCAATTATCAAGTGCCTGAGGTGCCGCGCATTACAATCCATTACCCTTTTCAGGGTGATCCTATAGGGATCTATTCCGAGTTTGTTGCCCTTTAATATGTGAGTGTCCAGCATCTCAGCCAACAGGTTGTGGGCGCGCTCTATCGCGGGGATGTCCCCCGTGAACAGGAGGTTGATTTCCTCCATCGGTAGCACTTGAGCGTAGCCACCTCCACACGCTCCCCCCTTGATGCCGAATGTTGGGCCCATCGAAGGTTCCCTTATGCACACGATGCTCTTCTTCCCCAGCTTGGCGAACGACTGAGCCAGGCCGACAGCGAGGACCGTTTTGCCTTCCCCAGCTTTAGTTGGGGTGATGGCCGTCACCACAACGAGCTTGCCGTTGGGCTTGCTTTCCAACTTTTTCAGAACTTTCAGTGAAACTTTGGCGATGTATTTACCGTAGAGTTTGAGGTCATCGTCTGACAAGCCTAACTCATTAGCTATTTCGGTGATCGGTTTCAACTTCGCTTCCTGAGCTATTTCAATATCCGTCTTCATTGAATACCTTTTTATATTGATAAAAACACTTAAAAGTTTTTCCTGAGTTATCCCAAATCTTTAAATTGGATAAATTTGTTGTAATTACGATAGGCATGGAACAGTTGAAGCATCTTTACATTGAGAAGATTCATCGTTCCTTGGGGGGGGAAATGGAGCCATTTGCTGGTTGGGGAATGCCCATCAAGTACAAGACGAGTATTATTGAGGAACACATGGCCGTCCGGGAAGCCGTTGGACTTTTTGACGTAAGCCACATGGGCGAAGTTTCGGTAAAGGGGGAGGGCGCGTTTGATTACTTGCAGCGCGTGACAACAAACGATATTTCGAAACTTGCGATCGGGACTGGTCAATACTCAACCATATGCAACATGCGTGGCGGTACAATCGATGATCTCATTGTCTTTCGTATCGGTGAAAAGGAGCACTTAATTGTGGATAATGCTTCCAACGCTGATAAGGATTTTAATTGGCTCGTGCGACTGGCCCCCCCGGATGTCGAGGTTAAACATATTACGATGACTACGGTTCTGTTCTCGTTACAAGGTCCCAAGGCTCGCGAAGTGCTTCAGAAGCTTACGGATTTTGATCTCTCGCGGCTTAAGCGATACGGCAGCAATGCGTTTATGGAAGTTGCCGGCGTGCGGGTGCTTGCGAGCAGGACCGGGTATACCGGTGAGGATGGATTCGAACTTCTCCTAACCGACGAGCCCCCAACAAATCCGGTGCGAGGCGAAAGGATCTGGAATGCCCTCGTGCGTGCCGGCGAGCCAGTTGGCCTTAGGGTGTGTGGATTGGGTGCACGCGACACGACACGCACCGAGGCGGGTCTGTGTCTGTATGATCACGAATTAACGGAGGATATCTCTCCACTCGAGGCCGGTATCTCTTTCGTGGTCAAATTGGATAAGGGGGAGTTCATGGGCAGGGAGGCCATGTCAAAAAAGAAGGAGAAGGGTCTGTCGAAGGTGCGTATAGGAATGCGAATGATTGACCGCGGCATCCCACACAAAAACGATAAGATATTGAAGAACGGCAGGGAAATTGGATATGCAAGCTCTGGAGTCTTTTCTCCGTTGCTCAAAATCGGTATAGCGCACGTATACGTCCCCCCTGAAATCTCTCCAGGTGATAAGGTTGAGGTTGAGATTCGTGGCAGGGCGCGCAGGGCCGAGATTGTTAACTTCCCATTTTACGATCCTGACAGGTATGGCGTCAAAAGGAGGGGCGCCGCCTGAGTTTTCATAGGTCTCTTAAGGATGGAATTGATTTGATGGAGGTGGTTAAATGAAAGTAGGCGAATACGAGGTGCCCGAAGGACTTTACTATAGCCGTGAGCACGAGTGGGTCAAACTCGAGGGTAAGCTCGCTCGCATGGGAGTCACCGACTATGCGCAGCGAAAACTCGGCGATGTTGTTTACGTCGAGTTGCCCGAGGTTGGAAAGCAAGTTAAGCAGCTGACGGAGCCCAAGACAAGGGAGATGGAGCTCGGAGCCGTCGAATCGATCAAGGCTGTTTCTGCGGTTTATAGCCCGCTGAGCGGTGAGGTCAAGGAGACAAACTCGGCGCTCTCCGACCGCCCAGAACTCGTTAACACGAGCCCATATGACGAGGGTTGGATATGCGTGATTGGACCGAGCGCGCTTGAGGACGAGCTAAAGAACTTGATGGATGCAAAAGGGTACGCCGAATATCTGAAGGGGCTCGAGTGAGTGGTGCGCGTGGGTCACCCCTACATCCCGAACACCCGTGAGATCCGAGAACAGATGCTGCGCGAGATGGGGATAGCCTCCATCGACGATCTTTTCGCAGACATTCCCGAGAAAATTCGATTGAAGCGCGCCCTGAAGTTACCACGAGCGATGTCGGAACTCGAGGTCAAACGCCACATGAAGGCAATGCTGGCGAAGAATAAGCCATTTACCCAAATGCTTTCATTCATCGGCGGCGGCGCATGGCCACACGACATACCCTCACACGTTCAAGCGCTTGCACGGCGTTCCGAATTTGTAACCTCCTACACACCTTACCAACCCGAGGCCAGCCAAGGGATGCTCCAGACTCTCTTCGAGTATCAGAGCATGATCGCGGAGTTGGTCGGGCTGGATGTCGCGAATGCCTCGATGTACGACTGGGCGAGTGCGTTGGGCGAGGCGGCGCTGACGTGTGCCCGCATAACCCGTCGCAAAAGATTTCTCATCCCGAAGTTGATCTCCCCAGAACGTCGTGTCACTCTTCAAACTTATGTTGTTGGCCCAGGTTTAGAGGTGGCCGAAATTGGTTATGACCGCAAAACTGGTCGGCTCGATCTTTCACAGCTTCGCGCTCAGCTCGGGCAGGATGTAGCTGGCGTTTACGTGGAAAATCCGAGCTACTTGGGATTTTTGGAAACGCAGGTTGAGGAAATGTCCGACGCCGCCCATAAGGCGGGGGCACTTTTCGTGGTTGGGGTCAACCCAATTTCACTCGGCCTTCTAAAGGCGCCGGGAGATTACGGCGCCGACATCGTCGTGGGCGAGGGGCAGCCGCTCGGCAACCCGGTTAGCTTTGGGGGACCTTACCTCGGGATCTTCGCGTGCCGCGGCGAGATGAAACTCGTGCGGCAGATGCCGGGAAGGCTGATAGGGATGACCACGACGCTTGAGGGCGGAAAGCGTGGGTACTGCATGGTTCTAGCGACGCGCGAGCAACACATCCGCCACGAGCGAGCTACCTCAAATATATGTACGAATAATGCCCTGTGTGCGGTTTCGGCCGCGATTTATCTCGCATCGCTTGGCCCGCAAGGGCTACGCGGGGTTGCTGAACGCTGTGCTGCAAACGCGAGCTATGCGATGAAGAAGTTGAACGCGATCCACGGGTTAAAAGCGCCGATCTTCGACGCCCCACACTTCAACGAATTCACGCTCAACTGTGATGGCACACGTATGTCGATCGAGAAGCTCAACTCAAAACTGCTCGAACGTGGGATTCAGGGCGGGATATCCCTGCGAAGGGAATTTCCGGAGCTGGGGGAAACGGCCCTGCTCTGCACAACCGAGCTTCATTCGCGTGAGGACATCGATCGCTTGGCGGAGGAGCTTGAAGAAATCGTTGGGGGACAAAGATGAGTTACCAGCAAGCGCGGTGGACAGAGCCACTGATTTTTGAATTAAGCAAACCGGGGCGCACGGCGGTATCGCTGCCGGAGAAATCCCCTGAAGGCGTAAACATCCCAAAAAAGCTTTTGCGTGAACAACTCGGGCTTCCCGAAGTTTCCGAACCCCAAGTGGTGAGGCACTACACCCGCCTCTCGCAGATGAACTGGAGCGTTGATTCCGGCTTTTACCCCCTCGGCTCGTGCACGATGAAGTATAACCCCAAAATATGCGAGGAACTTGCAGCCCTTGAGACCGTTACCTGCGTCCATCCCCGCCAGTCGGAGGATACCGTTCAGGGCGCACTCGAACTCATATACAAGCTTGAAAAGTACCTTGCGGAGATCGTCGGGGTAAGTAGGGTTACCCTGCACCCTTCAGCTGGAGCCCATGGCGAGTTCACAGGGATGCTGATAACACGCGCTTACCACAAGTTTAAGGGGGAGGAACAGCAGCGCACCGAGGTAATAGTTCCGGACTCCGCTCATGGAACGAACTTCGCGAGCGCGGCGATGGCGGGGTTCAGCGTCGTCGTCGTGCCATCCGATGCGCGCGGGCGCGTCGACCTTGATGCCCTCAAAAACGCAGTTTCCGATCGCACCGCGGCACTCATGCTGACAAATCCCAACACCCTCGGCCTGTTCGACGATCAAATTTTGGGAATTACAGACATAGTTCATGGCGCTGGTGGGCTCCTCTATTACGACGGCGCGAACCTCAACGGCATTATGGGGAAGACCAGGCCCGGCGATATGGGCTTCGATATCGTGCACTACAATTTACATAAAACTTTTTCAACGCCTCACGGGGGAGGTGGCCCGGGTTCGGGCCCGATCGGGGTGACGCGCGAGCTTGAGCGCTTTTTGCCGGTCCCCGTCGTGGAATACGATCGAAAGCGTGACCATTATTACCTCGACTACGACCGCCCGGATTCGATAGGAAAAATCAACGGGTTCTACGGGAACTTCGGCGTGCTCGTAAAAGCTTATGCGTACATCCTCCTGATGGGCGCCGAGGGCCTAACGGAGGCGGCCGAGACGGCAACGCTCAACGCGAATTATATCATGCGTAAATTGCTCGGCGTTAAAGGTTACGAGCTGAAGTTCGACAGCGGAAGGCCTTGCAAGCACGAGGTGGTTTTCAGCGCCGAGCCGCTAAAACGTGAAACTGGAGCAACTGCAAAGGACATCGCCAAGCGTTTGCTCGATTACGGAGTCCATGCACCAACCTACTACTTCCCGCCGATCGTGCATGAGGCGCTGATGATCGAACCTACCGAAACCGAGCCGCGCGAAGAGCTTGATCATTTCGTTGACGCGCTCAAGGCGATAGCTGAAGAGGCTCGCTCAAGCCCGGAAAAGCTTCGAACGGCACCCCACGCGACGGCGATCGGAAGGCTCGATGAGGTCAAGGCATCGCGCGAACCTATTTTGAGCTGGCGGATGCACAAGAAGTCGAGGCCAAGGATGCCAACGAGTTCGGTTGAAATCATTAGGGAGATGAGAGCCAGATCTTGAAGCTCAAGTTCATACCTTTCGAAAGCCAGATATCCAACTACGTTGATGCGACTACCAGATGTCTTTTGAATACGTACGCAAACGTGAAAGATGATTTGATGAAGCTCGGCTTGATTGTAAACCCCATAGCTGGCATGGGTGGGCGCGAGAAGCTGAAAATGGCGAATAGTTTCGGTAAATTCCCCCTAAATACAATAGACCGAAGTGCACGAAAAATGTATCAAATCGCCAAAAGGGGCTTTTTTAAAAATATAAGCACGATGAAGGAACGAATACTTTCGGGCACCTCTCTCCCACAAAGCGATTTAAAAACGATCAACGATCTCAGAAACAGAGGTTAAAAATGACAACTTTAGCTATCCCGGCCGATTTTACGATACATAATTACCGGTCCACTTCATCTCCGGTCTTGTCTGCAGTAGATATCCTCAATCGGCAGCTTTTGGGGATAAAAATTAGTGAGATAAAAAGGGGGACAGTCACGGTAAGTTTTACTCCCAGGCGAGGGATAAAAAAGAACACTAAAACATGCATAATCCCGGCCGAAATACCGGTGGATAAAGAGCTAGCCGTAGTGGTGGGATTGTATTTAGGAGATGGTGACAAAGGCAACAGGTTGAAATTCTCGAATTGTAATTCGGAGATTATTCAATACTTTTTAAAGTATTTAACAAGGCTAGGCGTTCGAAAATGTGACATACGTGTGAGAATAAGTTTAAACAAAAACGCTAAAAATCATTCGCAAATTCGCCAATTGTTGAAGATGTTTGGTTTTTCAGATTCTCACATCTCTATCAGAAGAGGCATAAGGTTTGCCAAACCGGTTATCGAAATCAAAGTTGAGAGTACTCTATTTGCTAAAATCTGGAAAACGATATTAGGGAAAACCATGCCAGTTATCATAAATAATACTGTTTTAAGAAGGGCTTTTCTTCAAGGGGCTTTTGCGGCTGACGGAGGCATAAGTTGGAACAAATGTCAGCACAAAAAATTCTTGCAAAAGGTTTCTTTCTCATATAACACAAAAACTGAGAAGAAATTTCGTGACATTTTGATCGAATGTTTAACACAAGAAAATATCCCAATGTGGGTCAAAGAGGCTGGTGCCGACGGTAGAATTTTTATACGAGGATATGCGGGGTTTGCTCGTCTTTATGATCTTGAGGTTTTCGATCTGCACAAGGATCGTTTACGGAAGTTTCATGAAGCGATAAAGCTCGCTGACATCTTTGTCGATTTAGATAACGAGGCAATGGAGAAACTGTTTAAATCAGAGACACAGCGGAAAATAGCGACATTGATCGGGTCTTATCAACAAAATATCTCTAAGGTGCTACAAGGTAAACGTCGGTTAAGGGTTGAGTGGCTAATAAAAATGTGTTTAATGAAGGGATTATCTCCTACCGACGTAATACCTCACGTTAAAGGGATAAGCTTTAAAAGTAGCAAACTGCAAAACCCGTCCCCGAACCCTTTGAGAACAATTCTCAAGTTAAAACAAGATATCATTTTTAAAAGGTAACAAAATGGCAACAAAAACTAAATTGGGTCTTATTGTCAACCCGATTGCTGGGATTGGTGGACGTGTTGGACTGAAAGGCTCGGATGGAACGGAAATCGTAAAAGAAGCGTTAACATTAGGTGCGAAACTGGTTGCACCTCAAAAAGCGATTGAGGTCCTAAAAAAATTGGTACCTCTTAGAGAAGATTTTCTCCTTATTACATATCCGCATGAGATGGGGGAAGATGAAGCGAGGAAGGCAGGATTTAAGCCGAAGATTGTTGGAAAAATAATTTCAGGCAAAACAACAGTTGAGGACACCATCCGTGCAGCTCTGGAGATGTCAAAAGAAAGCGTTGATTTAATTCTTCTGGTGGGAGGTGATGGTACCATGGTGGATGCCATTAGTGCGATAGGAACGGCTATTCCAATACTTGGTGTACCAGCTGGTGTTAAGATGCATTCTGCAGCCTTCGCGAACACCCCCCAAGCCGCAGGCGAGGTGGCCGCCCGATTTTTAGGGGAGGGGCTACCGCTCTGCGAGGCCGAGGTGATGGACATCGACGAGGATGCCTTCCGCGAAAATCGCCTCGTGGCTAAGCTCAAGGGCTACGCGCGGGTGCCATACGAGCCGGTGATGATGCAGGCGACGAAGGAGGGAAGCACCGGTTATGAGCTGGCGGACCAAAGGGCGATCGCGCGATTTGTGCTCGAGCTGATGGAGCGCGGGCGTATCTACATCCTCGGGCCTGGCACGACGACGCGGGCGGTCGCCGAGGAGCTGGGCATTCACGACTCGACGCTGCTCGGGGTTGACCTGATCGAGGACTTTAAACTTCTCGCGCGCGACGTGAACGAGCGGCAGATCATCGAGGCGATCGAGGAAAAGCCAGCCACGATTATCGTGAGCCCGATAGGCAGGCAGGGATTCATCCTGGGGCGTGGAAATCAACAGCTCAGCCCAGATGTCATCCGCCGAGTTGGAAAGGAGAACGTGTGGGTGCTCGCAACGCCCCACAAGCTGACGCTCACGCAGACCTTGAAGGTCGACACCGGTGATGCGGAGCTCGACCGAGAGTTCGGGAGATACATCCGCGTCTTTGCTGGCTATCGACAGACATGCATGGTGAAAGTCGTTTAGAGGATAGAGTTATATCGCTTGTCTTTTTAATCGGCGTATGTACTATCTTTTAGTTGCTAGACTTACCCTTTAAATCCCGGAAATACACCTCCGCCGGAAATTGGTAATCCAGAGATT
>DAOUSU010000056.1 GCA_030627035.1 Hadesarchaea archaeon | reverse complement strand
TTCGGTCCGCTTATGGGTGGAGTTCTTTCCGATAGCCTCGGCATAAATGCCCCATTCTACGGCATGGGCGTCCTCAACCTACTTGCATTTTTCTTCGCCCTGTGTTTTCTTCCCGAGATCCGTCACAGGAGGAATGAAATCGTGGATCGCCGGGCACCTCCAGAGGGAATGAGGAAGAGTGGGGCGGTGAAGGGCCTTTTTGGCTACCGATTGATGTATGCCCTTGGGAGGGGCTCTTTCACGTGCTTCCTCCCCATCCTCGCGTCCGCCTACCTGGGATTAACTTTTTCTCAGATCGGGCTTTTGATCGCCGTCAATATCATGCTGATGTCGTTGCTTCAAACGCGATTTGGAAAGATCGCGGATAGGTATGACCGAAGGGGGCTTGTTGTATGCGGGAGCTTGATCAATGCCGCGTTTCTCCTTTTGATTCCCCTGTGCGGAACCTTCTGGCAGCTGCTGATCCTATGCACGACCGGCGCCCTCGGGGGTTCGATCTCGATGCCCGCCGCCTCCGCCATAACTGTGGATGAGGGCAGGAAATACGGCATGGGCTCCACCATCGGAATGTTCACCATGGCGATGAGCATAGGCATGTGCGCTGGGCCGATCTTGGGTGGTGGAATTGCCGATGCGCTGGGCGTTTCCTCGGTATTCTACTTCGGGGGGATCATGGGGCTTCTGGGGGCGGGAGTTTTTGCTTGGTTCACGAGATAAAACGGAAATATTAACCACTACAATTTGAATTGGGAGTTAGGAATTGAGGATATACACAATCGGCTACGGCAAAGGCAAACGGGTTCAATAATTCTTGACAGGGCTTACCGATTTAGATGAGGCGGGTTTCACACCAAAGTGATCGCTCGCAATAATCATATAAATGCGTCAAACATAGATTGGAGGGTAGATTTAGATGACGGGCAAGACTGAGGAAGGACCGGCAACTCACAGGGGCGTAGAGGCGTTTGACAAAACCCGGGGCCTTCTAAGAGAGCACCACGAGTGGTTCAAGACGGCTTTGCCCCTGATAGCCAGCGAGAACGTGCAATCCGCGGCCGTCCGGGAGGCGCTCGCCTGCGATTTTGGCGGCCGTTATGCCGAAGGTTGGCCGGGGGAGCGGGTCTACGCCGGGTGCACCTACATCGATCAAGTCGAGCTGTTTGCGATGGAGCTGGCTCGTGAGCTCTTCAGGGCCGAACATGCGAACGTGCAGCCGATTTCGGGCGCCGTCGCCAACATAGCCATGTACACGGCGCTGACCGACCCAGGGGACACCATGATGTCTCTCTCAATAGCCGCCGGGGGGCACATCACCATGGGAAGGAAGAAGTTCGGGGGAGCGGCCGGCGCGGTCCACGGTCTGAAGGTCGAGTATTTCCCATTCGACGAGAAGCGCATGAACATCGACGTCGACGCGGCCGCCAAGCGAATAGCGGAGGTAAAGCCGAAGCTCGTGATGTTCGGGGGGAGCCTGTTCTTGTTCCCGCACCCGGTCAAGGAGCTGAGCGGGGTGGCGAAGGAGAACGGCGCCCACGTGGCGTACGATGCGGCCCACGTCATCGGCCTGATCGGAGGAGGGCAGTTCCAGGATCCCCTCCGCGAGGGAGCCGAGGTGGTGACCTGCAGCACGCACAAGACCCTCCCGGGGCCCCAGCACGGCATGATTTTGTGCAAAAAGGAGCTGGCGGAGCAGATAAACAAAGGGGTCTTCCCGGGGATGGTGAGCAACCACCACCTGCACGCCGTGGCTGCCCTTGCCGTGGCGCTCGCGGAGATGCTCGAATTCGGGAGGGAGTACGAGGCGCAGATGGTGAAGAACGCGAAAGCCCTCGGGAAGGAGCTTTATGACAGGGGGTTGGCCGTTTTGTGTCCGGATCAAGGTTTCACGGCCTCGCACACCCTCGCCATGGATGTCACCAAGTACGGGGATGGGGGGACGCTCGAGCGAAGACTCGAGCAGGCCAACGTGATCCTCAACCGGGAGCTCCTGCCCTGGGACCCGAGGGAGGGAAGGCACTTCAGGAATCCCGGTGGTCTGAGGCTGGGGACGCAAGAGGTGACGAGGCTCGGCATGAAGGAGCCCGAGATGGAGGAGATAGCCGAGTTCATCAAGCGCGTGATCGTCGATGGGGAGGAGCCAAAGCGCGTCGCGGCGGATGTGGCCGAGTTCAGGCGAGATTATCAGAAGGTTCACTACGCGTTCGAGTCGGCAACGGAGGCATACGAGTACGTGAGGATACATTGAATCTGCCGGTCTTTGGCTGGGAAGCCCGATTCTCTGGGTTCACGGCAAGAAAATGGCCCTTTTGCATCCGAATCTTCGCCGGCAACGAGTTTCAACGTTCGAAAATTTAAAATTTAAGACCATTTCGGGATTTATTTGGAACTAAAGCTTTAGTACCTACATTTCCCCTATTTTCCACTGTTTCCTCTCGAACTCGGAGGTGAGGGCTTTTTTATCAAAAATCCGCTGTAAAAGGGGCTTTTTGCAAATAAAACGTTAAAATACGGGAATTGGGGATTGGGAATACTTTCGGTGACCTCTCCCCTAAAACGGCATTAAAAAACCCTTTTTAGGTTTTATCGGGGGGGGAAAGGGTGCGTATCCAAATAAAGGCGCAAAACCCGCTGTTCGCTGCTGAGGCGGTTTTCTTCCTTGGGGTGAAAAATTTTTCTTTAAGCTCAAAGCGAAAGCGCAAAATTTTTGCGATGACAAAAGCACGGAGTGCCGCTTTGACACGACTTTTTTTAAACGCCCCTGGCCCCACCTTATATCCCGCTGTTAGTCGAGGGGATAAAGTTGGAGGCTAAGATGAAGGAAAAGCTGGAAAACTTCCTGCACCGCAGGGAGATCCTCAAGGGGCTGCGCAAGGCCGCCGCCGGGGGACGGAAATCCCTCGTCGTGCCGTTCGAACAGATTCTCAAATTCGATATGGCCCTTGCAAAAAGCCTCCTCGATAATCCGACCGACTTCTTGGACACCGCCGACGCCACCCTCGAGGGGATAACGAAGGTGCCCGGGATGCGCATGCGGGTGATGGGGCTCGATAGCACAGTGGAAATCCGCAACATCCGAGCGGGCCAGGTGGGCAAGTTCATTCAGGTCGAGGGCGTTCTGACGCGCTCTGGAGAGGTGAAGCCGGAGGCGAAGGTGGCCGTCTTCAAATGTCAGCGCTGCGGGGAGGTGATAAAGGTCCCACAGGCCACAGAGCTGTTCAGGGAGCCGTTCATCTGTTATAATCCCAACTGCGGCAAGAAGGGCCCCTTTGATCTTGTGGTCGAAAAATCGGAGTTTCGCGACTGGCAGAGCCTGAGCATCCAAGAACCGCCCGAAAAGCTGCGGGGCGGGCGGATGCCGCGAAGGCTGAACGGCATAGTAAGGGACGATTTCGTCGACAAGGCGGTGCCGGGCAACCACGTGGTCATGACGGGCATTCTGCACGTGTTTCAGGAGGGCCCCAGCCGCCAGCGCAAGACGGTTTTCCGCAAGCTCCTTTTCGTCAGCCACATCGAGGTCCTGCAGAAGGGCGTCGAGGAGACGGAGCTGACGCCAGAGGACGAGAAAAAAATCGGAGAACTTGCCAAAGACCCCTGGATAAGAAACAAGATCATCCAGTCGATAGCCCCGAGCATTTACGGGTACGAGGCGATCAAGGAGGCGATAGCGCTTCAGCTTTTCGGCTGCAATCCGATCGTGATGCCGGATGGGACGAGGATCCGAGGCGACACCCACATTTTACTCAGTGGGGACCCGGGTACAGCCAAGAGCCAACTCCTGAAGTGGGTTTCAAACGTTGCCCCTCGAGGTCTCTACACTTCGGGGATGAAGGCGACCGGTGCCGGGCTCACCGCGACGGCAGTCCGGGATGAAATCTCCGGCGGGTGGATGCTTGAAGCCGGGGCCCTCGTCATAGCAGATGGAGGCCTAGCGAGCATCGATGAGTTCGAAAAGATGCGCCCCGAAGATGCTAGCGCAATTCTCGAGTCGCTGGAACAGCAGACGATTAGCGTTGCCAAGGCCGGCATCGTCGCGACGCTCAACTCGCGCACGGCCGTGCTGGCGGCAGCGAACCCGAAGCTCGGGAGGTTCGATAAAAACATCCCGATCGGACAGCAGATCGCCATACCTCCCGTGCTCCTCTCGAGATTCGACCTGATATTCCCCGTGCGCGATGAGCCGCAGGCCGAGCGAGACCGGATGATGGCGCATCACGTCCTGCAGCTGCACTCCGCTCCAGAGAAAGTGGTCAAGCCGCCTTTCGACGCGGATTTCCTGCGTAAGGTCATCATCTACGCGCGCAAGAACATCGACCCGGAACTCAAGGACAAAGAGGTTATGAAGAGCATCGAGGATTTCTTCGTCGAGTGGAGGAAAGTGGCCGAAACGGGGGAGGCCCCGCTCCCGATCACCGTAAGGCAGCTCGAGGGAGTGGTGCGGCTGGCAAAGGCAAACGCCAGGATGCGGCTGAGCGACCGCGTGACCAAAGAGGATGCGAATCGCGCGATCAACCTCATCAAGTGTTCCCTGCAGGAGGCCGGAACCGACGTGGAGACCGGCAGGGTGGACATCGACGTGTTCATGACGGGCAGGGGCAAATCCCAGCGCGAGAAGGTTCAGCGCGTGTTGGAGATCATCAAGGAGCTCGAGGGCCAGTACGAGGGAGCGGCACCAGTTCAGGAGATAAGGCGCATCGCCCAGTCGGAGGGGATCAGTTCATCGTTTGTTGACGTGGTGATCGACCAAGGAAAGAGGGACGGGACCCTGTACGAACCTAAACCCGACATGATCAGCAGGGCGGTGAGGGCTTGAGGCAGCGCGTTCGCGTAATCCGGGATTTGCCGGCGATAAAGTTGGTCGGCAGACAATTGGGGCCGCTGGCGAAAGGGGAGGAAACGGAGCTCGAACCGTGGGAGGCGGAGGTCCTGGAGCGTCACGGATTTGTAGATCCCATACGGAAGCTCGCAACCACGGATATTCGAAAATTCATTCTGGCCGAGGAGCGCGTGTCTGAGCCCGCGCCCCTGCCGCTAGATTTCTATTCGCTGGTCGCTCAGAAAATAGCATCTTTGCGGGCGGCGGGCGAGCACGAGGAAGCCGAGGAGGTCAAAGCCCAAGTTACGACCTTGATGGAGATCAGGGTTCCAAAACTCCTCCGGCTGGCGCTTTCGCCCGAGAACCTCGGGGAGCTGCCGCCCGAGGAAAGATTCCTGATCAACCGCTTGGCCGCGATGCTCGACAGTTGGAGCGAGCGGCTGAACGAGTTGTTTGAGAAGGCTGGAGAGGAGGCGGGTGAAAATGGTTTCGGAGGGCCTGTTCGACGTGTTGCTGGGAACAAAGCAGATATTCAAAAACAGGGAATACCTGCGCCCGAGCTACACGCCGGAGGAACTGCCACATCGTGATGAGCAAATCCATCAGCTCGCGCGGGTGCTTGCTGCGCTATTGAGGGGGGAGACTCCATCGAACCTGTTCATTTATGGCAAGACGGGGACGGGCAAGACGGCCTGCGTGAAACACGTGGCGAAGGAGCTGGAGCGCGTTGGCGATCGAGCGCCTCGCAAGGTGGAGGTGGTTTACCTAAACTGTGAGATCGTCAATACGCAGTATCGAATCCTAGCTCAGCTGGCGAACGTCTTTCTCGATAAAATTCGGAAGCGATATG
>DAOUSU010000085.1 GCA_030627035.1 Hadesarchaea archaeon | reverse complement strand
CCCCTCGGCACCCAAGTAATCATCGAGGCGTTAGCGAGGGACTATGCGGAGAAGGCGGTATTCGGGAAGCTTAATGTGGACGAGAGCCCGACGATCGCAAGAAAGTACAGCGTGATGAGCATCCCAACTTTATTGTTCTTTGAAAATGGAAAATTAGTCGATCATATAATTGGCGCTGTGCCCAGAGAGCACATCGAGCAAAAGTTAAGAAAAATAAACAGTTTAATGGCATGGCGCCCCAAAGCGAAATATAGGGCTTGAAAAAGGAAAAACAATGAACGATCTTCTGTTAATACTGTTCTTGATATTCACCGGGCAAACTCTTGGATCTTTGATAGGTCTCATTAAAAAACCGGGTAAAGTTGCTTTATACGGCTCTTTATCATTCGCCGCAAGTATGATGATCGCCATATCCTTCGTTCAGTTGATACCCGAAGGCTTAAAATACGCGCCTATATTTTTGATAGCGATCTCATTTTTCGCTGGAATAACAATAATGTGGATAGTCGATCGATTATTGCCCCACATCAATCCTGAGCTAATTAAAAAAGAAAAGCCCTCTGTTGAAAGAAGCGTCACAATGTTGGTCATTGGTATCGCTTTACACAATATTCCAGAAGGTTTGGCAATCGGGGTTGGTTTTACAATAACCGCGAAATTAGGAATCGCTATTGCATTAGCCATCGCAATACAGGACCTTCCAGAGAATATTGCGACAATTGTCCCGTTATACAATTTGATCAAAAAAAGAGTGAAGGCATTTATCATCCTTATCACAACGGTACTGTTCGAGGTGGCTGGATTTATCCTAGGGTATTTAGCTTTAGAAGGAATGTCGTTAAGCTGGCTGGGAGCTTCACTGGCGCTTGCGGCAGGATTCATGGTTTACATTTCTGTCGAGGAATTGATACCTTCAGCACAGGTAACGAAGTATCCCAAAATGGCGATAGCAGCCATGATTTTTGGCGTGATATGTGTTCTATTGACCAGTATGATTTAATTAAAAGTTGAAAGAACGTACCTACGGGATAGGATAAAATGGCGATAATGGAGATAAGCGTAATCCCTCTGGGAACAAAAACACCATCGGTTAGCAGGTATGTGGCAAACGCTCTGAAGATATTGGAGAAAGAAAAGGGCATAAAATACGAGCTGACCTCGATGGGGACGATTATAGAGGGGGATCTGGAGAAGCTTTTGATCCTAGCCAAGCGAATGCACGAGGCAGTTTTTGAGGATAAAGAAGTCTTGAGAGTGGTCACCACCATCAAAATCGATGATCGACGGGATAAACCTCAACGCATGCAGGACAAGATAAAATCGGTGAAAGAAAAGCTGGGAAAGGGACCCGATGTATAAATTTCAATCCCTATTCAACTGGTCGGGGACGAAATGAGGACTTATCTCGATTGCATCCCATGCCTCTTGAGGCAAACGTTGGAGGCGAGCAGGATGGCAACGCGCGACGAGACCAAGCAGGAGATTGTCTTGAGGAGGGTTTTATCAAAGCTGAGGAAAACTCCATTCACCAAAACCCCTCCAGAAATCGCCGATGGGATCCATTACTTGATTAGGACAGTAACTAAAAACCCCGACCCATACAAAAAGGTGAAGGAAAAATATAACCGAATAGCGCTGGCGATGTATCCTAGCCTGAAGCGAAAAGTCGCTCACTCGAGAAACAGATTGCTGACTGCCACGAGGTTGGCGATAGCCGGAAACATCATCGATTTTGGTCCAGGGGTAAAGTTCGACATCGAAAAAACGGTGAGAGAGGTTCTAGTACAGGACTTTGCGATAAATAACTTCGATCGCTTCAAGAGGAGGTTGGATGAATCCTCAAATATCATTTATGTGGCAGATAACGCTGGCGAAATAGTCTTTGACCGCATTCTCTTGGAGGAATTGGAGGACAAAAAAATCACTTTCGTCGTCAAGGGTGGGCCCGTCCTCAACGATGCAACAATCGAGGATGCCCGGTCTGTTGGCATAGACAAGATCGCCAAGATCGCTAGAGTAAGCAACGGGGCGCCGGGCACGGGGCCCAAGAGGAATTCAAAGAGATTCATAAATTGGCTAAAAAATGCCGATGTGGTGATCAGCAAGGGGCAAGGAAATTATGAGGCTTTGAGCGAGGTGAACGCAAACATATTTTTCTTGCTTAAAATCAAATGCCCTGTAATTGCTAGGGACCTTGGAGCCAAAATTGGTGACATCGTTATAAAATGACACATTTGGGGGCGATCTCTGAATGTCAAGAGTTGAATCCGAAACTATCACTGCAGAGGAAATGGCCAAGATAGATCAAAAAGCGGCAGAATTTGGGATCCCGCCCCTCTTGCTGATGGAAAACGCTGGAAGCGCAGTTGCACGAACGACGATGGAGAAATTCGACCACAGATTAAAGATAATCGTTTTCGCCGGAACCGGAAACAATGGTGGAGATGGGTTCGTTGCCGCTAGGCACTTGGCGAACGGGGGAGCGAAAGTCGATGTCTTCTTGATCGGGAGACCTGATGACATCCACACCGAGGAGGCGCGTCTGAACTGGGACGTGATACGGAGGATGAAGCAAAACATCAAGGTCCACGTGGTTAGAAGGCCCCCCGACATCAAGAAAGCGGAGCGCTGCCTAAAGCGCGGGGGAGTGATCATCGATGCCATGCTCGGGACAGGCTTGAAGGGTCCTCTCAGGGAGCCATTTGCGTCTGCAGTGCGCTTGATAAATGAGTCAGGCGCCCCCGTGGTTTCGGTAGACGCGCCCACAGGATTGAACCCCTCGACCGGTGAGGTGCATGGACTTGCGGTCAAGGCAACCTACACCGTAACTTTCCATAAAATGAAGAGGGGATTTCCCAAGGCGAAGAAATACACGGGTAAGGTTACAGTAGCTGGTATAGGAATCCCAAAGGAAGTCGAAGCTGTAGCCATGAGTAAACACCAATATTCAGGGTGGAGCATCTGTGGATCACCTAAACGAGCTACAAGGCTCGTGAGCGCGTGCCTGATGGGGGTTAATTGCAGATACGATGGCCGAAACAACCTTAACGAGAAAGTAATGCATCTGGCAGCAAAAGAGGTGTTGATCCCGGTCTGTCCCGAGCAGCTCGGCGGACTTGGAACGCCCAGGGAGCCCATGGGGATAATCGGAGGGGACGGTTCGGAGGTTTTGGATGGAAGGGGGAAGGTTATAGACAGAAATAATAGGGACGTGACGGAAAACCTAGTGAGGGGTGCGGAGGAGGTTTTGAAAATCTCGGAACGGCTGGGCATAAAAGAGGCCATCCTGAAGGCAAGAAGCCCCTCCTGCGGGTGCGGAAAAATCTACGAGGGAACATCGCCTAGGTTGGTGGAGGGGGATGGGGTTACAACTGCATTGTTGAAGAGGAGCGGCATCCTTGTACTCACGGAAGACGATCTCTCAATATCGATATGAATAGTAAAATCAAGGCATCTTATCTTCCCTAATTTTTGATTTACAGATACCCTCTGGAAGTTTTAGAACGGAATCGAGCGAGAAACCCCACGTGCTTCAGCCGTGGGATGAATCGCGTGCCGGAGGTCGATTCCGCT
>DAOUSU010000072.1 GCA_030627035.1 Hadesarchaea archaeon | reverse complement strand
GTCATGAATACAAGTTTGTTTTCTGAACCAAGGGGGTCGATGCCGGGCCTCAGTTCGTCATAGAGGATGTTCGCTGCGTAACCGCGGCCGCCCAAGAAGTTGTACGCAATTTTTTCATCAAGCTTTTCCTTTTTCACATGGCCCGTCGAGAGATTTACTCGCAGGATTTTGCCAGCGTAGCCACCCAGCATTTGAGGACCAAGTTACTAAAAGTGGGCTCGTTAAATAATGCTTTGTTTTGGGGAGCACGACCTTTGGCGTGGTTACAGGAAAAAATTTTCGAACTTTAAGGTGGCAATCCCCAATTTCTGCCAAATGTAGGTGTTAACAAGCGCGGGAAAACTGCGGCATACGTTGGCATCTTTTATCTTGAAAGGATGGAGATAATAACATTATGGGAATGATATGCAGAAAAATAAGGTTACGACCACAGCGCTGCGGGAGATGAAGGCACGGGGCGAGCGGATAACGATGCTCACCGCCTACGACTACCCGAGCGCGAGGATGGTGGACGATGCCGGTATAGATGCCATCATGGTCGGCGATTCGCTCGGCAACGTCATCCTCGGCTACAAGAACACGCTGGCCGTGACCATGGAAGAGATGCTCCACCACACAAAAGCCGTGGCGCGCGCAACGAAACGCGCTTTGGTAATCGGCGACATGCCTTTCATGTCATACCAGGCCAGCGTTGAGGATGCAGTTCGCAATGCCGGCCGCTTTCTGAAGGAAGGCCACGCGGAAGCTGTAAAAGTCGAGGGCGGACGGAGCGTTCTTAACAAGATAGAGGCAATCGTCGGGGCTGGCATCCCGGTCATGGGGCACCTAGGTCTAACCCCCCAGTGGATCCATCAGTTCGGCGGCTACAAGGTTCAGGGCAAAACCGGGGCTGCCGCCAAGCTCATCCTCGAGGACTCGAAACTGCTCGAGCAGGCTGGCGTCTTTAGCTTGGTGCTCGAGTGCGTTCCCTGGCAGCTGGCGAAGCTCATCACCGAGCGAGCGAATGTCCCGACGATAGGCATCGGTGCAGGACCGTACTGCGATGGCCAAGTATTAGTTCTTCACGACTTGCTTGGGCTCTCAGGAGAACACATCCCAAAGTTCGTCAAGCGATATGCCCGTCTTGACGGTATTATGGCTAAAGCGCTTTCGGATTTTAAGGAGGAAGTCAGGGGGGAAAAATTTCCATCGCTCGAGCACAGCTACGAGATGCCGAACGAGGAGCTGAAAAAACTCGTGGGGCATTCCAAGGCTAGAAAAAGAAGTGCTCGATGACCAAATGAAGCGCAGAGCTGCAAACCTTTTAAGCCCAGCAGAACTTTTATTTAGGTTGATAGTTCGTTAAAAATCGAGGGGGTGAACATAATGGCTTATGTGGTGAAGTCTGCCGTCAGGGGTTTGATCAAAGGGATGAGAGCAAGCGAAGATTTCTTCAAGGAACTGGATGCATTGATAAAGAGAAGGTGCAAGAGAGCCGTAGAGAGGGCAAAAGGGAATGGGAGAAAGACTTTGAGAGGAATCGATGTCTAAGCTTTTTTCCATTTTTTTATTCTTTTTTCACTTAACCCGTTCAATTTTCCTTCTACCGAGCGCTTGGATGTACTCCACCTCGACCCCCTCTCGCGCCTCACCTCGGAGGTTCAAGGGGATGGGGAGTTCAAAAATCTCGTATGTCGTGAGGTCCATGAGCTGGGCGCTGTTGGCTATGACCGCGAGCACCTGCGCTCCGCCTCGCTCGATTATCGGCACCCCAACCTTAGCGCTCGTTGGGTGGACAATGCTACGTTTCTGACCATCGAAAAGGCCAATCGCGTCGACCTTCGCTTTCGCGTGCCCGTGCTTCCCGGGAGCAGAGGTGGAGAAACCAACGACGCGACAGGGCTCGTCGTCGATTATGACAAAGCGCCCCTCCTTGAGCTTCCCGACCTCTGTCATCTCCATTGCCACAGAAATACCCTTTGACTGTTTTCAGCATGCGCTTAAAAATTTGGCGCCAAGGTTAAATCCCAAGGGGAGAGAGCTAATGCTGGTGGAAAACTTGCACGCAGGGGGTGCCCCCGCCCAGAAGAAAGTTTTCGTTTTGGATACTTCGGCCGTGATCTCCGGCTTCGTCCCGGGGCTAACCACGGTGAAGCAAGTTACGGTGCAAGAGGTGCTCAACGAGGCGCGCGACCTATGTTCAAAACTTGAGCTCGAAACCGCCGTGCTTGCGGGCATGGTGGAGGTCGTTGAGCCATCAAACAAAGCGCTGGCGGAGGTTCGCGGGAAGGTAGGCCTGACGGGCGACACAGTATCCAGAACCGACATCAAACTGCTCGCGCTCGCGCTCGACCTAAAGCTCGCAGGTGAGCAGCCGGAGCTGGTGACCGACGACTACGCGATCCAGAATCTGGCGACGCTGTTCAACATTTCCTATCGCCGCATCGCCATGCCGGGCATAAAGGAGGTGTTGCGCTGGGAGCGAGTATGCCCGGCTTGCGGTCGCAAATATCCTCCATCGTCCTCGCGATGCGAGGCGTGCGGCTCGAAGCTTGTGAGGCGGCCGAAAAGGTGAGGGTTTTAAACAGCATATTGATATACCGTAGGAAGGTGGCGCATTGAGAAAAATCTTGATGACAGGACTTTCGCCCATCGGCGGCGGGAAGGAAAAGGAAACGCTCAATGTTCTCATACGAAATTCAAAGGCGGTTGTGGATGTTGTGAAAAAGTTCGAGGAGGTGATAATAGCCCTTTTTTCCAAGCGCGATATAAAAAAGGCGGAGGCGCTTGGCAGGGCAGTCACCGACCTCGAGAGTAAGGCTGATGAGGGCAGGAGAAAGTTCGCCCGCAGCTTAAGCGGTGGAGCATTCCTGCCAGCGTTCAGGGGAGATCTGGCTAGATTGGCGGAGAAGATCGATAACGTGGCCAATACGGCTGAAGGTGTAACCCGTGCAATTTTGCTGAGGAAAAAGTTTCTTGATGCCCTCCTGAAGGCAGAACGGAAGCGCAAAAAAGCGGAGGGAATACGGAAAGGTTTGGTCAGGATGGGCAGGTTGGCAACACAGGCGGCGGAGGCCCTAGAATCATCGATAAAAGCGCTGGCTTCAAACGTCGACCTTGCAAACGCGAAGGTTGCGGAAATCGAGAAGATCGAACATGAATCCGATATGGTGGAGCAATCGCTTCTCGCCGAGGTCTATGAGTATGAAAAGCTGCTGGACCCCGTTAGCATATTCCAGTTGAATAACATCATCCGCGGGATTGGCGATATCTCCGACCGCGCGGAGGATGCTGGCGACGTGATATCAATCGTGAGTTATTCGATTAAGGCATGACTAAAATCACTTTTTTTCTGAACTTTTGCCAAAATCCTAACACCATATATCACACAGTTAAAACCAGCCATGCCGCACAAAAGCTAAAGATTATTGCCGTTACGGGGATCAAAACCCATGCGAGCGCTATCCGGCTTATCCTACGCCCACTGACGGTAACCATGCCCTTGACTAAACCTGCCCCTACCACCCCCCCGATAATCGCTTGAGTTGCGGAAACAGGGAATCCCCATTGTGTGAACAGGTGGACTATCAAGGCTGCCCCTATCTGCGCGACAAAGGCGGTCATTGGGCCCAACGAGGTTATCCCGATCCCAACAGTTTCAATTACCTTACGGCTATAAACGAGCGCCCCGATGCCGAACGCGAAACCCCCAAATAAAACCAGATGTTGCGCGGATACACCTCCAACTCCGGTTGCATACATGGCACTCATGGTTGTCCCCACATCATTGGCCCCCATTGCATAAGCCATATAACAACTGCTGATTACCACGAGCAAAGCAAAAAGCATATTTAATTTCGCTGGAGTTTTTACCCTTCTGAGTGGCACATCTAGAATTTTGTATAAGATAAATGCGAAAACCATCGCTCCAAAGGGCGTTAGAACCCACGCCACGGCCATCATGAAAATATACTCCCAGTCGACCGCAATTGCAACGCTTGTAAACGTCCCTATCGCGATGCCAGCACCTACAATGGCACCGATGACCGCTTGATGGACCGATATCGGTAGCCCCAATCGTGTAGTTACAGTTGCTAATAGCCCCGCGCATATCATCGCGACGGCCACGACTTCAGGTGATTCGGAAAAAGCTCCCCCCTTTATGATTCCGGTACCAACTGGCCCCATGACTTTGTAACCTTCAAGAATGGCGCCAAGAAAGGCGAATGCAACGAGTAAAGTGATGGCCCTTCTGTACGAGAAGATACGACCACCGATAGCCGTACCTATTATGCTTGCATCATTGGCACCGATAACCCATGTGATGAAGAAACTTGCAGCCAACATCAATAAAACGAGTTCAATCAAATTTTCACCAAATCGATTTGGTATTGCTTTCTAAATAGCTACCCGATTTTTAAGAGTTTAGTCACCGCGTGCAATTCGCCTTCTCAACGACGGCCAGCTATCGCATGTCTATGTAACTTGAATTGCTTTGATGAAGTCCAGCACAACCTTTCCGGCCAGCTCGATGTTGTCGAGTTCGATCCGGTCGGGGATGTCCTCAATCGTGTGGATATGGCGATATCCCCGCACGCGAGCGGTTGGCAGTCTAAACGCTTTGGCCACGAAGTTGCCAATCTGGTCCTTGTCGGTCTTTGTATCGATGGTGAAAGTCGTTGCATCTATCTTTGCCCGCACAAACGGAATATGGTCATGCCCAGCGAGCGCGGCCCGCCAGAGTTTGGGACGAAT
>DAOUSU010000045.1 GCA_030627035.1 Hadesarchaea archaeon | reverse complement strand
GCAGCAGCTTGACGGCCCGATGACCGAAAACGCTGGCCAGCCAGGTGCTCCTCGCGGTGGGCATCCCGCCCCGCTGGATGTACCCGAGCGTGCTAATGCGGACATCGTAACCGGTTACGTGTTTTATGTGATTTGCGGTGGCGACCGGATTTCCCGCCCCCTCTGCCATTACGATGATCACGCTTCGCTTTCCAGCCCTTCGGAACTCCCTGAGCTTCTTCACCATCGCATCTAAACTGTAATCCAACTCCGGGATCAGAATTATCTCCGCCCCGCAAACCAAGCCGATGTGGAGGGCCAAGAACCCGCTTTCCCGGCCCATCACCTCAATGATGAAAATGCGCTCGAGGGAAAACGCCGTGTCCCTTATCTTGCTTATGGCTCGCAGGGCAGTGTTAACCGCCGTGTCAAATCCGATTGTGGTCTCCGTTCCGGCGATATCGTTGTCGATGCTTGCCGGGATGCCAACGATCGGAATTTTAGCTACACGGTGAAGGGCCCATCCTCCCCTAAATGAGCCATCGCCACCGATTATGATCAAACCCTCTATCTTCTTTCTTTTGATCGTCTGAGCGGCTTTGCTCAGCCCCTCGGGAGTTCTTATCTCGTTGCATCTTCTGGTTCGCAGGATGGTCCCGCCGCGATTGATGATCCCACTTACCGAGCGGAGGCCCATCTCCCTTGTCTTACCACCGATCAAGCCGGCAAACCCGTCTTCGATCCCGATCACTTCCAGCCCATCGTGAATCGCGGTACGAACGACGGCACGCAAGCAAGCGTTTATGCCCGGGGCGTCCCCGCCGGCGGTTACAACTCCAATTTTTCTCATTTTTCCCCTCAAGCGATGCTATTTCGGTCTTTCAGCATATGAGGTTAAAGTAAGTTTAAATTTTTGTATTTTCAACCCGATTGGCGTTTGGGCGTTGTTACGGATTTTATCCTCCTAACCCTACCTTAAAACTAGTCTTTCGAGCGAGTTCTATCCGCCCCCTAAACAATTTCGATAAAACAAATCTGCCCTTTTATAGGAAAGCAGCCAAGGGCTTTCGGTGGGATGATGGCCCGCGAGGTGAACGTTCGCTCCATAGTGGTTCAGGGGCTATCGGTTTTGTTCCTGTGCGCCCTCATCGAACTCTGCGCCGGCGGGATGTTAAAGGGAATGCATGAGTACTTCACGACCCTTATGCCCGGGCTGATCGTGATGGTCCCCCCCCTGCTGGACCTTCGGGGCAATATCAACGGGGCGCTGGCCTCGCGCCTCGGCACCGCGTTGAACGCCGGCCTGATCCAACCCCGCTTGAGCCTATCCAACGAGGTTAAAGTCAATCTCGCCTCCTCTCTCATCCTAAGCATCCTCGCGTCTGCCACGATCGGCATCTTCGCCTTCGGGGTAAACGTTTTAACGGGCACCTCAACGATCGGCCTGCTCGAACTCATGGGGATAGCCGTCATCGCCGGTTTCACCTCGGGCCTCATCCTCGCCCTCCTGACCGTGTTGGTGGCCGTAAAGACCTACTCACGAGGTTGGGACCCCGACAACGTTACGAGCCCGACGATGGCCACCGTCGGGGACTTCGTTACCATCGGGTGTATCTACATGGCCGTGCTCTTGGTGGTGGCTTAAATGGCAGCCTACGGCGTCAAGAGGATAGTTCTCGAGAGCTACCCAGTGCTCGCCGCATGCATCCTCATAGCGCTCGCCGCGGGGCACATGCTCAACACAAGCATCGGGGAGATCTCTAGGTTGCCCGTGATCCTGATGATGATCCCACCGATAAACGGGATCGGGGGGAATATCGGGAGCATCCTAGGCGCCAGGCTTGCGTCCGCGCTCAACCTGGGCACAGTGGAGCCAAGGCTGAGGGGGCAAAGGGTGTTGCGTGGAAACGTGACCGCATCGGCCCTAACGGGTCTTGGGATCTTCTCGTTCATCAGCGTGATTTTCCTTGTCATCACGCGTTCGGCATCCCTAACGCTTGCCTTCCTCATTGCAGGAATAGCGCTGACCATCATCGTGACGCTTGTAACCATTGCGTCCGCATTCATTTCGTTCAGGGGGGGCTTGGACCCCGATAACGTCGTGATACCAATAGTGACGTCGATCGGCGATGTCCTCGGGGTAACATGCTTAATATTGGCAATCCAGATAATGGGAGTGTAAGGGCATGGCAAACGTGTTTAAACCGCGGAGCGTGCGGGAGCTTCTCACCGAGATGAAGGATGTCTCGGACTTGATGATAGATCTAGCATATGCGACGGTGCTGTTCAAAAGCGATGAGCTCGCAGACCGCGTGCATGAGCTGGAGATGCGAATGGACGAGCTCATGTATAACATCAGGTCGATCGCAGCGGTTGTGACGCGAAACATCCACGAAGCCCGAAAGATAACTGGGATCCTTCAGGTCGCCGGCGCGGCCGAGGCCATCTCCAACGCCGCGGGGGAACTCGCAGATTTGGTCCGGCGGCGAATCGAGATCCATCCCGCCGTGTGTGACGCCCTTCGGGCAGCAGATGAAAAAATCTCCCGGGCAGAAATCGCTAAAGGTTCAGTGCTCGCTGGCAAGAGGCTTGACGAGCTTAATCTGCCATCGAACATGGGTGTTTGGGTTCTCGCTTTAAAGCGGAAGAAGAGATTGACACGAAAGAGGTGGATCGTCCCAGTGGCAGAGGGCACCCAAGTGTCCGCCGGGGATATGCTCATCGTGAAGGGGCCTCGAGACGGCATCGAGGTCCTGCGCAGGATGGCTGGCGTGCACAGGGGGGAGTGGGCACCGAGGAATGGATTGCCGTTTATTAGAAAAAATCTCGCGGAGATGAGGGACCTAAGCAGCGTGATGGTGGACATGGCCTACTCCTCGATCTTGCTGGGTTCCGTAGAGATAGCCAAGGAGGTCAGGGAACTCGAGGAGAAGTTCGACAGGCTCAATTACAAACTCTGGCTCGCCACACTCAAGGCCGCAAAGGGGGAGCGCGACGTCGCGAGGCTCAACAGCTTATTGGAAGTGGTCAAGTGCATGGAGCGAATATCCAACGCCGCCGACTCGATCGCCGATGTAGTTCTTCGCAAAGTTGAACTCCATCCCGTATTCGCCAGATCTTTGGCCGAATCGGACGAACAGATCGCCCGCGCAGACGTTTCAAGGCGCTCAGCATTGGTTGGGGAGAGCTTGGGGGAACTCAACCTATGGACGACCGCAGGTGTCTACACGCTGATGATAAAAAGGGAAAAACGCTACCTGTTCAACCCAAGCAAACGCGTGAGGGTTCGCGCTGGAGACTCACTCATCGTGCGGGGGCCACATTCTGGTGTCCGAAAGGTGAAAAAGGCAGCTGGTGGCTGGAAGATAAGATGAAGATAACGTGGTGCAGGGAGCTGGAGGATGTCGTGAACATCGCGCGCAGCCAGGGGTGGCTTTTTCACTACAACCTTGGGGAAAAACATTATTATTACGTCTATGCAGGCACGGAGGCCGAGCTCATGTGCATCGCGGTCGAGACAAACGATCCCCCGAAGGCAAAATATGTCTCGATCAACGACGAGGGCAAACTCATGACCTCAAACGCCCCGATCATGCCGGCGTGCGCCAGGGTCATCACCGTGGTCGAGGACAAAGGGTTCGAGGAACTCCTCAAATAAATTCTATTTTTCTAGGGCTAAAAGGGCCACCCGCTCGAGCACGAGTTTTTGAGTCGGCGCGATTTTTGATTCGTCCCCCGAGATCGAAAAAACCCTTCGGAGTTGGGATACCTTCTCGCGCCTGAATTCAAGCACGCCGTCATCCCGCTTGAGGTTCAACTCGTGGAGGATGCCGGCCAACGTCTTTTTCACCTGCGGGCGGGTGCCCCCGATGACCAGAACAGCCAAGGCCTCGCTGCCCACATGCAGGCCGACCTTCTCGAATGCTCGCGCGATCTGCCTTTCCGCAGCAACCCAGCAGATGAGCTCGATGTTGAGGGAGCTGGCGAAGTTTCTCTTGGTCGCCTGCGCGGTGAGGGCAAGCCGGGCGGCGTGCACGAGGTGCTCCGGACCTGCAACGCGCGATGCATCAAAGACCTGGCTGGTCGTCCCGTACCTTTCGTCAACCGCCGCCAATTTTTTCAGCAGCTCATCAACATCGCCCACCCTCGCTCGCCCACCCGCCACGCCCACGACACGCCTGCCGAACGGCCCCCTTAGCTCAAACGTGATGCCCACCTCAGAAGGTCTTTAAGCACTCACCTGAAATATTTCACGGTAACATGCGTTCAACCGCCTTTAAGCTGAAGATCGAGGACCTTGTGAACGGGAGGTACGTTCGCTCGGTCGATGGCACCGAGCCCAGCCACTTGCTCACCACTTGGGACCAACGCGTTTCCCGCGCGCGCGTGCTTGGGACGGTCGTCGAGAAGTTCGTGCGGGACGATCAGGGCTACGCGACGCTTCGCCTCGACGATGGCAGCGAGACCATAAGCATCCGTGCGTGGAGGGAGGGGGTGAAAGAACTCATGGAATTCAAGGTTGGAGATTTCATCGATGTCATCGGCAGGGTCAGGGAATTCGAGGGCGAGATTTACCTCGTGCCGGAGCTCATCGTGCGGGTGGGTGATCCAAACTGGGAGCTCGTTCGAGAGCTCGAGGTCCTTCGCGCGCGGAAGCTGGCCTTGGCCCAGGGAAAGCGACCACAGCTCAAGGCTGAACCGAAACTTGCACCCAGGCAGCTAAATATCGAGCTTCCTGCCCCGCCCCCTGGAGTCGAACCCGTTGTTGAAAAATTGGAAGAGGCGGAAGGGCCCCCGCTCCCCGAGGTCCCCGATGAGACGAAAAAAAAGGTGCTCCTCGCGCTCGAAAAGCTCGACAAGGGGGACGGCGCAACGCCCGCTGACCTGGCGGCGGAACTCGACCTGCCACGCGAAACGGTTGAGGACGCGCTCCGCGTGCTGATCGTGGACGGTGAGATTTTCGAGCCACGGGCCGGGAAATTCAGGCGATTGGGGTGAGCCGATGAGCGAGGACTACGAACGATTGCTTGACCGCGCCCTTGAGCAAGTGCCAAAGGCCGTCTTGGAAAGTTCCCGCTTTCAGATTCCGGAAGCAGAGGTGGTGATCGTTGGAAACCGAACGATCCTGCGAAACTTCCGAAACCTCGCAAGCGCCCTAAACCGCGAGCCAGAACACCTGATAAAATATCTCCTCCGCGAGCTTGGGGCCGCGGGCAACCTCGAGGGAAACCAAGCCATCTTCCAAGGAAAGTTTTCGGGGAATGCCGTCAACGATCGGGTCAAACGCTACGTTGAGGAGTTCGTGATCTGCCGGGAGTGCGGGAAACCGGACACGCGGCTCGAGCGGCATGGGAGGGGCTACATGCTCCAATGTGAGGCCTGTGGCGCCCGCGCATCCGTGAGGAGCGTATAGATTTTGCCTTCCCTCCGAGTTATCCGCACGCAGGGTGAGGTGCTCGTCGTAGTGTGCGATGCGGAATTGATCGGGAGGGAATTAACGGAGGGGAAGCTGAGGCTCAAAATTAATGAATCCTTCTACCGGAGCGAGGAAAAGAGCGTTGAGGAGTGCCTGGCCGCACTGCGGGAGGCAACGGTGGCCAACCTCGTCGGCTCGATCGTTGAACACGCGATCAAGGCCAACATGATCAAGCCAGAAAACGTCCTTCGAATCCAAAACGTTGCTCACGCGCAGCTCGTCAGGCTTTGAGCTGTTGTACGAGAGCAAACCTCCAGTTCGAACCTCAGATTTTCGCTACAAGGGCAAAAACCCGCCATCAGTAAACGATGACGCCACTAACGCTCGGAAGCCTTCGGAGCGCATCTATGACCTTGCCCTTAACCGGTTTATCCGTGATGATGGTCAGCTTTGGCTGGGAGACGAAGTAGGGATCATCCGCCACCGCCTGACGAACGCTTATGTGAAACTTCGCCAAAACGCCTGTCACCCCGCTTATTATGCCTGTCTTGGATGCGTTCTTCGGCAGGATCTCGATGACGCCCAAACCCAGCTGTTGCGCGACGCCCTTCAGGTAGGCGATGGGCTCGAGGTTGGCGAAGACCCCCCGCAGCTTCTCGCTCGCCAAGATCCTCCGAGCCGTCGCATCGACCACTCTCCTATCGCTCCCTGCCTCCCGAGCCAGCTGCACCGCGGGAATTCGGCTCTCCCCGCAGGTTATCTCGCCATCCTCCCTCACCCGCAGTCCATACTTGAAAAGCACGCGCGCGACCGCCAGCTGAGCGGGATATCCCTCAAACTCTTCCTGGACCTGGGCCCACATCCCAACTCCCCCAACGCGCTCCAGCTCGGCCCCAGTCATCCGCGAGATCACGAGCCGCATCACGTCCTCTGCAAACGCGGGGTCCAGCTTCGCCATCTTGGCTCGCTTCCTCGCTCGCTCGATGACCGCTTGCTCCCTCGCCTTGTCGCGTACCCCTTTGCCAAGTTTTAGCTTGAGTTCGGCCAATTCATCGGCAAGCCTCAGTCGCTGCGCCAGCAGGGAGATGAGCTGCTCATCTATCCGATCGATCTCGCGCCGCATGGCTCCCAATCTCCTCTCGCTCATGGGCTAACCTCGATTCGCGCGCCTTTAACCGCGGGCTTGGTGATGATCACCTTGCCCGGCCTCCCCCGCCATGCCCTCTTTATGTCGTCCGTATTTTTTTGCCTAGCTATCGCGACCACGGCGGGCCCGGTACCCGTCAATCCCGCTGCCAAGGCCCCAGCCCTCAAGGCATCGGGGGCTATCGTTCGGTCGTGGGCGAGCACGCTTGAATAGAGCAATCCATTAAGGGTCAAGGCCCCAAACACGTTCCCCCGCATGGCTTGGTCGTGGGCGATCTCGACAAATTTCCGGAGGGGCTTAACCCGGGCCATGTTTATCCGCGAGGTGTGAAACTTGGCCGGGGGAACGTAAACGAGCACATCCAGCTTCGGGTCCAGCTTGAATCGCCTCAACACGCGCCGCTTGAGGTTGTCCGTCACCACGCCCTGGCCAAAGAATGAGGCCGCCGCATCGTCGAACGCCCCCGTGATGGTTACCCCCGCCTCGAACGCCGCATCGATGCCTAGGTTCAGCACGAGCTTTGGCTTCGGTTTTCTGCCCAGCGCCGCAAAGGTAGCGAGCACCGCGGCATTTGCGGCGGCGGAGCTGCTAGACAGGCCAGCGGCGATTGGAACCTCGGACCTCGTTTCCACGCGAGCGCCGTGGATTCGCCCAAGCCTGAAATGCTCGAGAACTTTCCGCGCGCAGATTTCGATCAACCGGGCGCTTTCGGAGGGCTCGCCGACCACCCGTCCGACGATCTCCCCCGGCCTATCGGTCAACTCGCAATTCGCCCGAACCCGAAGCTCGACCCCGAAGGCTGCCCCCTTCCCAGTTGCAATCGCGTTAACCACGGTTGCGGAGCCAGGCGCCGAGGCAGCTCCACGACGCGCGACCAGATTTACACCCCATGAATTACTTGAACCTATCCGGATTCACCTTTCCAGCGCGGAGCATGTGATCCGCCAGCACCAGCGCGAGCATCGCCTCGGCCACCGGGACGATGCGCGGGCAGATGTTCGGGTCAAATCGCCCCTTGAGCTCGAGTTCAACCTCCTTCATCCGAGCGACATCGACGGTTCGCTGCGGCTTGGTTATCGAGGGGGTGGG
>DAOUSU010000052.1 GCA_030627035.1 Hadesarchaea archaeon | reverse complement strand
CGAGGCGGTCGGGATGATCGATGCCGACGCGCTTTCGATCCACATGAACCCGCTGCAGGAGCTGGCGCAGCCGGAGGGCGAGCCTAGATATCGCGGCTGCCTTCAGAAGTTTGCCGAGATTTGCAAGGCCCTCAACGTCCCGGTGATAGCGAAGGAAACGGGCAGCGGGGTGAGCGCGGAGGTCGCGAGAAAGTTGGCAGATGCGGGGGCGGCGGCGATCGATGTCGGTGGGGCGGGTGGCACCTCTTGGGCCGGCGTCGAGGCACTTCGGTCGCCAGCTCGTGGCCTGGGTTTCACCTTTTGGGATTGGGGCATCCCGACTGCCGTCTGCACGGCGGACGTCGCCAGGGCGGTTAAGGTGCCAATAATCTCGAGCGGTGGGATACGCTCGGGGCTCGATGCGGCAAAGGCACTCGCACTTGGCGCGAACCTCGTTGGTATCGCCCTCCCGCTCCTTCGGACAGCCCCCAAGGGCAAGAATGCCGTCATCAAGCTTTTGAGGAGTTTCATCGACGAGCTCAAGGCAGCGATGTTCCTCACCGGTTGCAGACGAATCGAAGATCTGCGCAAAATACCCCTCGTGATCACCGGCAGAACGCGGGAGTGGTTCCTCGCCATGGGCCTGAATCCGGATGAAGTTGGGGGGAGGAGATGACGGTAGACATCATTCCAATCGGCGGCTTGGGGGAGGTCGGCAAAAATATGACGGCGCTTGGCTTCGACGGCAAGTACGTGATAGTGGACATGGGGATAAGACTCGATGCCATTATGGCGTTTGAGGATGCGGACATAGGGCGCATGAGTCGGGAGGAGCTCATAAACATAAACGGGATCCCAGACGATAGCCTGCTGCGCAATCGAAGGGTTCAGGCGATAGTGCTCACCCACGGCCACCTCGATCACATAGGGGCGGTCGGCAAGCTGGCGCGCGCCTACGATGTTCCGATCTACGGCACCCCATTCACCCTGGAGCTTGTGAAGCACGTCATACGCGAGGAGCGCACCTTCAAGGTGAAAAATCGGCTCCAAACCGTGATGCCGAGGGACACCATTAACGTAAACGGAATCGAGCTCGAGTTTATCCCCGCCGCCCACAGCATCCTTCAGACGGTCTTCGTTTCGGCGCGCGGCGACGGTGGGTCAGTTCTCTGCGCGAGCGATTTCAAGTTCGATGAGGAACCTTTGATCGGGTATAAAACCGATCGCGCGCGATTGAAGAGGCTGGCAAACGAGGGAGTGCTTGCTGCCTTGATTGGGGCGGTCAGGGTTGATAGGCCCGAACCCACGCCATCCGAGGGGCACGCGCGGGGCATGCTCAAGAAGGCGATGGATGAGGCGAGTTCCTCCGGCGGTGGAATCGTGGTGACGACTTTTTCATCGCACATCACGAGGATAAAATCCATCGTCGATCTCTCCTTCGAGCTGGGCCGCACGCCCGTATTGGTCGGGCGCTCCCTTGGCAATTACTGCACGGCCGCGCTCAAACTGGGTTTGGTGGATTTTCCCTCAGACCTGCACATCCACGGGCGCCCAAATGCTGTGCGTAAATTGCTTCGGGAGATCGATGGCTCGAGGGAGGACTACGTGCTCATCTGTACGGGCCACCAGGGGGAGCCTACCTCGGTTCTAACCCGGATAGCCGACGGACAATTTCCGTTCAAGGTCAGGCGGGGCGATGAGGTCATCTTCTCGGCGAGCGTCATCCCGAACCCGATAAACGAATCGAACCGCAGGCTCCTCGAGACGAAGCTCCTAGCCCAGGGCGCCCGGGTGCAACGCGATGTTCACGTGTCGGGCCATGCTGGGCGGAGCGGCACCGCCGAGTTCATCAAGCTCGTGAGGCCAGAGCACATCGTCCCATGCCACAGCACCTTCGACAAGCTCAGGCTCATGGCAGGGCTCGGGCGGGAGCTCGGCTATCCCAACGAGCACCTACACCTCCTCCGAAACGGCTCATGTCTGAGGCTCGATTGAATGGACGTGCTGAGATACCTCCAGAAAAAGGCGCGCGCGGTCGAAAGCGAGATCGATCGATGGCTCCCCAAAGGCCTTGAACCCGATATTCTGGCGAGGGCGACGAGGCACCTGATCGAGGCTGGGGGCAAGCGGCTTCGTCCGTGTTTGGTCTTGGCGGCATGCGAGGCCGTTGGGGGAAGGGCCGAGGACGCGCTGGAGACGGCGGCCGCGCTCGAGCTGCTGCACACATTCACGCTCATTCACGACGACATCATGGATCGGGACGAGCTGAGGAGGAACGTTAAGACGGTGCACGTGCTTTTGGGTGAGCCGATGGCTATCACAGCCGGTGACGCCCTTTTCGCGAAGGTCTTCGAGGCAACGGCAGCGAACGCGAGGCGACTTGGAATGGGGGGTGCACGGGCGGTCGAGCTCTTCGATGCGATAAGCAAGGCAAGCTTTGAAATCTGCCGGGGGCAGGCGCTCGACATGTTGCTCGAGACGCGCGCCGATGTGAGCGAGGAGGAGTACTTGCACATGGTCGGCATGAAGACTGGGGCGCTGATGGAGGCATCCACCAAGGTTGGGGCGTTGCTTGGTAATGGAAAGCCAGAGCAGCTCAGCGCGCTCGCCGATTATGGTCGCCTCATTGGCATGGCGTTCCAGATTCACGACGATATGCTCGATGTCGCTGGCGAGATTGAAAAATTCGGCAAGCCTATAGGGAGCGACATCCGCGAAGGCAAACGAACGCTCCTGGTGGTCCGAGCCCTCGCAACGGCGCCAAGCGAGGAGAAGAGAAGACTCCTTGGCGTTCTCGGCAAGCGGGAGGCATCGGAGGCTGAGGTACAGGAGGCAATCGACGTGCTGAAGCGCACCGGCGCCATCGATTATGTGAACGAGAAGGCGCGGAGGCTTGTGGTCGAGGCGAAGTCGAAGTTGGATGTTCTACCGGATTCGGATGCCAAGAAGGCCCTGCTCGAGCTCGCCGATTTCGTGGTTAAGCGAGAGTTTTGAGGCCTGGAATATCGGTGACATCTGACACCTATATCCTGGTGCCCTAAATTTTATGCTGAAGCGTGGATACGTAACTTGTACACGCCGAGCAGGACGATTGAGTGGAAAAAATCCGTAAAGTCGTGGCGCAATGGGCCCTCACCAACGCCCTTGAGCACGGGGGGCGGGCAAGCGTGAATGCCGTGCTTGGCAAACTGATGGCGGGGATGCCCGAGCTACGCCCGAGGGCTAGGGAACTCTTCGGATTGGTTGAAGAAGTCGTCGTCGAGGTTAACGAGCTGCCGCACGAGGAGCAACTTTACAGGCTACGAAAAGTTGGGCCCGTCGAGAAGCCGAAGCCGGATAAACACCGTGGGCTACCGGAGTTGCCGGATGTGGAAAAATACCCGTCGATCGTTACTCGCTTCGCCCCAAACCCAAACGGCCCGATGCATATCGGTCACGTCCGCGCAGCCCTCCTCAGCCATGAATATGCCCGCCGCTATCACGGGAAGTTCATCCTTCGCTTCGAGGATACAAACCCCGAGAACGCGCTGCCAGAAATGTATGCGCTGATCAAGCAGGACCTTCGATGGCTTGGCCTCGGCTGGGACGAGGAACACGTGCAGTCGGACCGCATCGAGCTCTATTACAGCTACGCCGAAAAACTCCTGCGTCAGGAAAATGCATACGTCTGCACCTGCGAGGTCGAGGAATTTCGGAAGCTGCGGGACCGCGGGGAGCCCTGCCCGTGTCGCGATTTATCGGGCGGGGAGCAGCTCGAGCGCTGGCGGAGGATGTTGGCCGGGGGGTTCGCAAAGGGAAAATCCGTCGTGCGCATCAAGACGGACCTGAAGCACCCGAATCCCGCGGTCCGCGACTGGCCAGCGTTTCGGGTGTCGGTAACGCCCCATCCGAGGGTTGGTTCGCGATATTTGGTCTGGCCCCTCTACAACTTTTCCGTTTCAATCGATGACCACGAGATGGGGGTGACTCACGTCATCCGGGGGAAGGAGCACGTCGTCAACGAGCAGCGCCAGCACGCGTTATTCGAGCACATGGGCTGGCGATACCCAACGGCGGTGCATTACGGGCGCCTGAGGATCGGTGGCATGGCTCTGAGCAAGACCCAGACCATGCGGGGAATTCGAAGCGGGGAGCTAACGGGTCCGGATGACGTTAGGCTTGGCACGATCGCTGCCTTGAGGCGCAGGGGATTTTTGCCGGAAGCCGTACGGCAGGTCATTTTGGACATCGGACCGACACCGGTCGACTCATCGCTGAGCTGGGAGACCCTGTGCGCCCATAACCGGAGGTTCGTCGATGGGCGGGCGAATCGCTACTTCTTCGTCCCGAGTCCGGTGAAACTGCTAGTGCACAAGACACCCGAGCTGAAACAGGCGCGCATTCGACTTCACCCGAGTGATCTGGGACGGGGGGAACGGATCCTGCCAATTTCACGGGAGGGCGATGCCCTAGCATTTCACATTTCTCAAGCTGATGCAACTAACCTGAGCGTGGGACAGACATTCCGCTTAAAGGATCTGATGAACGTGACGCTGAGTTCTCGGGGGGCCCCGCTCGAAGCCGAATTTCATGGGCTCAAGCTCGCTGATGTGCCGAAGATCCAGTGGGTTTCTGCGGGGGCGGTGAGGATGGAAGTGCTCATGCCAGATAACACGCTTGAGCTGGGGCTGGCTGAGCCTGCGGTGGCGGGCCTTGGCGTCGGCGAGATCGTTCAGCTCGAGAGATATGGCTTCGTGCGAATCGACGCGACCAGGCCAAAGCTCGTGGCGGTTTATGGCCATCGGTAGCAAGCTTAAAATAACTCGCGCCTTTATTGATTTACAAGCAGCACCTGTGAATAATGAGGTGAAAACTGAAGGAGGTTGATGGATGGCTAAACCGATTTATGTCAGGTTCGAGGTGCCGAAGGACCTAGCGGATAAGGTCTACGAAGCGGTCGAGCGCGCGCGAGATACAGGGAAGCTTCGCAAGGGAACGAACGAGGCCACCAAGGCGATCGAACGGAAGCGAGCGGTGCTCGTGGTCATTGCGGAGGACGTTGAACCGCCAGAGATCGTCGTCTACCTGCCACCGCTCTGCGATGAGAAGGGGATACCCTACATCTACGTGCCGAGCAAGCGCGAGCTGGGCGCGGCAGCTGGGATAGATGTAGGATGCGCGGCGGTCACGATAGCTGAGGCAGGAGGGGCGACGGCCACCGTGAAGGAAATCATCGAGCGCATCAAAGAACTGAAGAAGTGAGTTCGATGCCGGTCGAGAAGTTGGGCTTTCCAGCCGAGGTAATCGAGGTTCGAACTCGCACGGGCATAACGGGCGAGATATTCCAGGTGAGGTGTCGCGTGCTGGATGGCCGGGACAAGGGGAGGATCCTGAGGCGCAACGTCAAGGGGCCCGTGCGCGTTGGCGATATCCTGATGCTCAGGGAAACCGATAGAGAGGCAAAGGAAATCCGGGTGCCCTAGATGCCGGTCGCGCGAAGGTGCTCATTCTGCGGCGGGCGGGTCGAGCCTGGAACTGGACTGATGCTTGTGAGGCGGGATGGCACGGTTCAATTCTTTTGTTCCTCAAAATGCGAGCGCAACTTCGGGCTCGGGCGGAAGCCCCGTCACGTGCGTTGGACCGAGCGCTCCCGAAAGGTCAGGGGTAAGGTTTGATCGGGCGAACTTTTGCCATGCTCAAGCCGGATGCCGTTGTTCGCGGCCTCACCGGACAGATTATTTCCAGGCTAGAGGCCGGGGGACTAAAGGTGGTGGCGATGAGGATGCGCAGGGTTGATCACCAAATGGCTGAGCGGCTTTACGAGATCCACAGGGGCAAGCCGTTCTACGATGGGCTGATCGAATACTCGATGTCCGGGCCCGTGGTGGCGATGATCTTGGAGGGCGAGGAGGCAGTCAAACGGCTCAGGCGGCTGATCGGGGCAACTGATCCTGCAAAGGCCGAGCCGGGCACCATACGTCGCGACTTCGGCCTCGGGGTCCTTAAAAATACCATTCATGCAGCTGACTCCCCCGAAAATGCCGGGCGGGAGATGGGGATTTTCTTTAAGGAGTCCGAGATCCTCCCTTACGAGCGTTCGAGCTAGGGTGAACTACCCCCAGCTTTCGTAGGGGGATTCCTGCTTCGACGACGGAGCTTGCCCAGCGACCACGGCCGAAGCCGAGACGCCGAGTAGAGGTTCCATCTCCACAGGCGTTTGTTCGGGCCATCCCAGCCCTACCGCCCTCTCCAAGATGTTGAGGGCCGCGTTGTAGTCCCTATCCAATT
>DAOUSU010000097.1 GCA_030627035.1 Hadesarchaea archaeon | reverse complement strand
TCACGATTTTGAGGTAATCCTCGATGGATATCCTCCATCCGCCGGATATCATCTTCTCGACGGCCTGGATTGCCTCCCCCAACTTCAGTTTTTTTCTTCGCACCATCAAGCCTATCAAATACGCACTTCCCCTCACCTTGATACCCAACACTTCCCCCGCCTCCCTCGCGGGTTTCTCGTCGATGATCGCAATTCCCCCCAATTCCTTAGCCAGGGCCAAAACCCCTGCCTCTCCGGCGTGCAGGGGGGCGCCAACGCTTTCGGCGACAATTTTCTGGACCCCCCGCAAAATCGCCCTCTTTGGCGCGCGAACCACGATGACTCCATTTTTGAAAATATCCCCAAGTATCTTGGCGTCCGGTTTGTCAAGCTCCTTTCCCCGCGTCACCACCTCGGAGTAAACTTTGGGCGTACTGGACATGGGCTCTCCAGCGGCCTCAAAAACCCACGAAAACCCCGCCCTCGTCAGGTGGATCAGCGGGGTGGCGTTGAGGACGAAATTCATCGCTTCTCCTCAGTCGCGGCCTTCAGGTCAATAAGGATATCTTCGGCGCGGATGGGCAGGGTGACCCTCCTCTCTTTTATTAGATCCACCATCTCCCACACCGAAACCCCCGCTATCGAAGCGGCCTTCCAAACCGTTACCTTGCCTTCAGCCAGCATCGCCAGCGCTTTCTCCCTCTTCCAATCGGAGAGCCCCCTTTCCAAAAGTTTTCTTGTGGCCGTGGATTTGTCTGTCTGCTCCGTTTTCACAAATAGCTCTAGGTCATCGTAAATCTCCTTGGGGACCCTCGCCGAGATAGCAACATCAGCCATACCCTCACGTTTACATTATATGCAAACGTTTACATTTAAGCCTTGCGGTCAACTCGTTTGGCAGCTCGAAACGCAAGTACGGGGTTGACTGATGACCGAAGGTATTTACCAAACCCCCCGAATTAAAATCGGTAATCCCGTGAGACTTGAGTGCATCGAATGCGGCAGCAAGTTCAAAATCCACGAGAGATTTTATACCTGTCCGAAATGTGGGGGCCTGTTTGAGATCAAAATCGATTTGGACGAGGTTGCAGAAAAACTCGACCGAAGACGTTTGAAAGCCGAGCCTCCTAGCGTCTGGAAATACCGGGCGTTCATGCCTATTCTCGACGATTCAAAAATAATCACCCTTCAAGAGGGGGGAACGCCGCTCTACCGGTGCGACCGCCTAGCCAGAGAGGTGGGCGTTCGGGAACTCCACGTTAAATACGAGGGCGCGAATCCAACTGGCTCGTTCAAGGATCGGGGGATGACGGTTGGGGTCACCAAGGCGCTCGAGTTTGGCCTCAGGACCGTCGCATGCGCCTCAACCGGCAACACATCGGCATCGCTTGCGGCATACGCGGCGAAGGCGGGCCTGAGGTGCGTCGTGCTGCTGCCAGAGGGCAAGGTGGCGGCCGGCAAGCTGGCGCAGGCGATGATGTACGACGCTCAGATTATCGCCATCGAGGGCAACTTCGACCAGGCACTGGCGCTCGTCCGGAGGCTATGCGATGAAAGAAGGGACATCTACCTCCTGAACTCCGTGAATCCCTTCAGGCCCCAGGGGCAGAAGTCCATAGGCTTTGAGATAGCGGACCAGCTGGGCTGGGAGCCCCCTGACCGCGTGGTCGTGCCGATGGGGAACTGCGCGAACATATGGGCGATCTACAAGGGGTTCTTTGAGTTCGATGCGGTCGGGCTGACGAAGGGGATACCCAAGATGACCGGGATTCAGGCGGAGGGGGCAAAGCCGATCGTCGACGCAATCAAGCGGGGGCTCAAAAAGTTCGTGCCTGTTAAAAATCCGGAAACCATAGCCACCGCGATCCGAATAGGCAACCCGGTGAGCGGACCGAAGGCGCTCCGCGCAATTAGGGCGTCCAAGGGCACGGCAGAGGCAGTGAGCGACGAGGAAATCATCGAGGCCCAGAAGTCGTTGGCAAAGCTCGAGGGGATCGGGGTGGAGCCGGCGAGCGCTTCGGCGATTGCGGGATTAAAAAAGCTGGTGGAGCAGGGGGCGGTCGAGCGGGACGAGCGGGTCGTTTGCATCGCGACCGGCAACGTGCTGAAGGATCCGGAGGAAGTGATGAGGATTTCAAGACCTCCGGTGAAGGTCCCTGCGAGCTATGAAGCCATTATCAAACAGTTGGGTAAGTAACACTTCATTTCGAATCTTCTCACGGCTCAAATCGTCAAAATAAATCAGCTGAAGCCAGTAACTCTTAGCGATTCGACAGGCGTTTTGGTTAAAAGGACTAATCTCCTAGTCAACAATCTGCAGTCAAAAGGGGAGAAAATGGAAAGTTCACCGAGCTTGATAGGCAGGATTTTTCCGATTCTGGCTTTATCGATCTTCTCCTCCATGCTCGGGGTGGGACTCATAGCGCCCATCCTCCCCCTGTACGCTGAAAGCATGGGGGCCGCAGGGATCTGGATAGGCGTGATATTCGCCTCGTTCTCAATCTCCCGCACCGTGTTCATACCGATCATCGGCAGGCTCTCGGATCGGTGGGGCAGAAAGGTGTTTATTTGCCCAGGGCTTCTCGCATACGCTCTGATCTCGATCGGTTACGTGTGGGCAGCGCGGGTTCCAGAGTTAACGCTCATCAGGTTACTCCATGGGGCCGCCGCCGGCATGATCATACCGATCGCCCAAGCTTACGTCGGGGACCTAGCGCCGAATGGACAGGAGGGAACTTGGATGGGATATTTTAATGCCGCTTTCCTTGCTGGTTTCGGCTTTGGTCCCCTTATAGGGGGAGTGTTAACCGATTATTTCAGCATGGAGGCTGCCTTTTATACTATGGGGGCACTCAACCTGCTGGCTTTCATCCTAGCCTTCTTCCTTCTCCCAGAGGTCCGCCGCAAGAAAGAAAGAATTAACCCTCCCTCTCTTATCAAGATGAAGGAGAGTGGTATCATGAAAGGGTTGTTTAGCTTCCGAGCAGTGCAATCTTTAGGAATAGGTGCCTTTATGTGTTTTCTCCCCTTGTTTGGTGACAGGCC
>DAOUSU010000019.1 GCA_030627035.1 Hadesarchaea archaeon | reverse complement strand
TTGGGAAAACTCCAAGATTTGGGTTCTTTTTTGCAAAAAGGAGGCAAATTGGGAGGATTTGCATTTTCGAGCTAAACACGTACCTTTCAGTGATCTCTCCCCCCGGAAATCGTTTAAAAGTCCACCCAGACACCACTCGCTGGTGGTTGATTGAAGTATAAAATAGCCGCGCTGTTGGATGGTTGGAACATTAGACATGGGATCGAGCGTGACGAATTCGTTTTGGAAAGATCAAAGTTGAGAATTTGCATTCCATCTATAAATGAAGATCTTGCCTATCTTTTAGGATTCCTTTGTGGGGATGGATGTTTAGCAAAGCCCCAGCCGAGAAAGAAAGGAGGTGTTAGATTTAAGATCATAATATGCTTTTCAGGTTCCGAAAAAGGAAGAGCACAAGCCCGGCACATTTGTGACATTTTCGAAAGATACTTCTATTATGTGCCTAGAGTGCGGCATAGAAAAAGAAAATTGAGAAAAGATTGGCTTGAAGTGGAAATCAACAGCGCCGTGATTTACGCTTACTTTTGCCGTCTAGGTCTACCAATAGGTAGAAAGTACGGAAAGCTTAGGGTGCCGTCGGTTGTACATACAGAAGCTTTATTTAAAAAATTCTTACGAGGTTTAATAGATTCCGATGGATACATTAGAAAAGATCAGAGTTGTGATAGTACAAAAAGATATGAATTTTCTAGATCAGGTGGGGAAGCTAAGCTTGAAGTTTTTAAACGTCAAATTCTCGATTCCTCGACCAAACAGCAAGAAAGTGGGAAACAAAACTTACACATGGTATTATATCCAAACTTTTGAGGCTAAACGATTAGGTGACTTGGGATTTTTAGCAAAAAATCAATAAGTAAATGAAGTGATTTTAAGTCACGAAAGAGATAACTCTTATGTGCCGGGGTAGCTCAGTGGTAGTAGCGCCAGACTCATAGCCTTAGGCATGGCCGTGAGTGCTGACTTGCTGGATGATGGGAAATCTGGAGGTCGCGAGTTCAAGTCTCGCCCCCGGCACCTAGGATTTTGGCAACAATCTTAGCATCAATGGAAGCGCGGCAAATGCTACGATTGCACACATCACATAAGGGGCAGTTGGTCCCGAACCATCGGCAAGAACCCCGCCCATGCCCGGCAGAATCCCCCACCCGACCATTGAAGCAGCGTTGAAAACTCCAATCGCATAGCCTCGGTTTTGGCTTCCTCCCATCTCGGACGCCATGCTCAACGCGGCGGGATAAATTGCGGCTACTGATGCTGCAAGCAGCGAAATCACAACGCCCAAGAGCAGATAACCGCCAACCAAAGCCATGAATGATAATGCAACTCCCGCTCCTGCTAGCCCTCCTAGGACGATCGGGCGGACCCCAAGTCTATCTGAAAGCTTGCCCATTGGGATGAAGAGCGCAGCCCGTATCGCGCCGAAAAGGGTCAGAAAGCCCCCTATCATGCCGGCAGACATCCCGAGATCGCGGCCATGTGCGGGAAACAGGGTAAATAGCACGCCGAGAATGCCGCAATATACTAGGCCCAGAAAACATGTGCGCCCCCAGCCAGTTAATTTAATCCGCTTGACCCGGTGTCTGGGCTGAGGAAGGGAGGTGAGCAACACCAAGAAAGTGGCAGCAAGGGAGATGATCCCACTGACGATGAATATCCCGGCAGGACCGATGGGCCCATACAAAAAACCTCCAACCAACGGACCGATTGCAAATCCAACTCCCCAAGAGGTGCCGTATGCCCCCATGGCTCGCCCGCGAATGGTATGCGTCGAAAGATCGGCAACTGCGCTTTGGGCGTTCACCCATATTGGTGCCTCGGCCGCTCCTTGAAGAAGGCGGATAAACAGCAGCCAGCCTACGGATTCCCTAAGTGCGTACATCATGAACACGCACGAAATCGAGAATAACCCCAGCGCAAGCAAGGGCTTCCGTCCATGGGCATCGGCCCAACGACCGGAGGGGATAGACAACAGGATACTGAACACCATGTAGGTGACGCCGAGCAGCCCGATTTGGATATAATCGGCCCCCAGTTGCTTGGCGTACACCGGAACCGCCAAGCTCGTCATGCCCATGGCAAAGGTCACGGTGAACATGCTCGCGAGCAGGTATCTCATTTGTGGGATCATACGTAGAAGCTAGTCAATCTTGCTAAATAAACTTAGGAGAACGTCCAGCTCAGAAAAACTGCTCGTCGCATCTTGATTCCCCCCTCAACATCCTCTTCTGAAATTCCATCTTGGCGTGGTGCCAAACCCAAATGATGAGCACCGCGAGGGCAAATCCGGTGGTGGCAAATGGCTGTAACGGCTCCTGCAATAAGATGGGCTTTATCACGCCTCAGTTGGTGGCACGAATGTAATGGTGGCAGCATGTTCACGCCAAATGTTTTATTGAGGCTCAACAGCAAGTTTGTGCGGTGCGGTGATGCTTCGAACTCCAATCGTGATCGTGAATTTCAAGGCGTATGCCGAGGCAACGGGTGAGCGGGGGGTGAATTTAGCCCGTGTGATAGCTGGCGTTGGGGGCGAGCGGGAAGTGAGCGTCGCGGTTGCCCCCCAAGCTTTCGATCTCCGTCACGTCGCGAGTGTGGTCGATATTCCGGTGCTTGCACAGCATGTCGACCCAATCACCGCTGGGGCGCGCACGGGCTGGCTGCTCCCAGATGCCGCGAAGGATGCCGGAGCAGTTGGCTCGCTGGTCAATCACTCGGAGCACAGGCTACAGCTCTCGGAAATCGAGCAGGTGGTGCGGAGGCTGAGGGAGCTGGGGCTCACGAGCGTCGTTTGTGCGGAGGATGTTGAGGTGTGCAGGCGAGTTGCGGCGTTCAAACCCGATATGATTGCGGTCGAGCCCCCGGAACTCATAGGAACCGGGCGAGCCGTCTCGAAGGTCAAGCCAGAGGTCGTGAGCGATGCGGTCAAGGGAGCGCGCGAGGCCGACCCCGGCGTTGCGGTGCTCTGTGGAGCGGGCATCTCAAACGGAGAGGATGTGCGAGTGGCGTTGAAGCTCGGCGCGAAGGGCGTGCTCATAGCGTCCAGCGTTGTGAAGGCGCCAGATCCGCGGGCGGCCATGCTCGACATCGCCGATGGTGTGCTGAAGGCATAGATGGCGTCGTTTCAGTGACAAGCTATTTTATCGAAGGGTTAACTATTATTGAAGCCGCCGTAGCTCAGCTGGCAGAGCGTTCGCCTTGTACCTTCGGCGAGAAAGCGAAAGGTCGTGGGATCGTAACCCACCGGCGGCTCCACAAACCGATAAAGGTGCCATGAATGAAGATAGAGTTCACCAAGGGATTGGGGTTCTCGGGCGCACATTTTATCGTTGGTCACAAAAAATGCGAGCGCTTACATGGGCACAACTGGCGGGTCGGCGTCACGGTCGAGGGGGAGCCAGACGAACGAGGTTTGGTTGTTGATTTTTTGGAGCTGAAGCGTTTTATCGGGCGAGTGTGCGGCGGTTATGATCATCACCTCCTCCTGCCGTCAAAAAATAAATCCCTGAAGCGCCTTGCGGAGGGGACATCTACTCGCATCACGGTTCACGGGCGGGAGTTCAGGTTCCCGAGGGGGGATGTCGTTTGGCTGCCCGTGGTCAACACGACCGTTGAGGAGCTGGCGCGCGTGATAGCGGACGAGGTGGTGAAGAATTTATCATCATACCCGAACGTACACCGAATAACCGTCTGGGTCGAGGAGTCCCCGGGAGAGAGCGCGACCGAAGAACGGCAAGTTGGGGCGTAGCTGGTTCGCGTGCCGATTTTCCCCCGTAAACAATGTTTATCTTTCTGAACTTGAGTTTTGTTTTGGGGTCGTGGGGTAGCCCGGTCTATCCTGCTGGCTTATTTTCCGAAATTACTTTCGGTGCCCTCTCGCCCCAAAAACCGCTTAAATCCTCCTCTCAATTCCTCGAATAGGTGTGTGAAATTGGAGGTGGAGAAATAGTTTGAGCAATTGTCATCTGATGAATGTTGCAAATTAACAGCTGTTATGCTTTTAACAGATGGGTGTCTCAAAAGGAGAAGTAACCGAAATGCCTATCAGATGGTTTACTACGGAAAAGACGCCGTATTACATCAAATTTTCAAACTTTTGACCATGAAAGCGCTAGGAGGAAAAACATCAAGTTTTTTGAAGCCAGCAAAACGATGTTACAGGACGGTGTTTGAGCGTGGAATGAACTCTAGATGCGTGAACACTCTTTTCTCATTAACGCCTTCATTTAAAACAAGTCCCGGTCAACAAGACAAAAATGAATACATGATAATGCAAAATCCAACATTAAAGTTCCTCTCTACCGAACCGCTGCAGATAAGAGTGTTAGCTTTTAGACTTGCTATGAGTGCGGATGGAAACGTTGCGATTGTCAACGACAACAACATGGGGCTAAAGTTTAGATTAAGGCTTGGGTGTACACATCCAACTTTGGTGAAGGAATGGAGAGATCTGATAAAAGAACTTGGGATCTCAATGAATGTGACGAAGGACAGAAATACATGGTCGGGAATTCAAGGGCTTAACACGGATCGAAAAGATAGCTTGTTAAAATTTTCAGATTATGGTGGATTCACTAATGGTGTCAGGGCGCACAAGTCACGTGGGTACCGCGGACTTGAGAAAAACGCGATTTTGTTTGGCATACGGGACATGTTAATGGGAAAAAGTAACTGTCTTAAAGAAGCTATTGAAATGTATGAAGCGGGGTCGTGGGGTAGCCTGGCCTATCCTGCTGGCTTAAGATCGTTCTTCAATGATCTGCCAAATGGGACGTAGGTCAACGCAAAAAAGCCAGTGACTCGAGTTCAAATCTCGGCGACCCCACCACTCGGCTCTTTCTCTGAGATGACGAAGAGGAAATCGCCTTCTTTAGGCCTGAATTCACCCTTTGGATTGATTTTTATTCCCCCACCCCTCTCCACGGTCACTAAAATGATGTCTTTTTCCTTTCCCAAGTCGAGAAAGGCCTCTTTGAAACTTTTGTTGGTGTATCTATCCGGTAAAGGAATCCTGTATACCTCGTCACCCTTCCCGAATGTCAGGAGCGAGGAGAACATCCTAGACATGCCATGACTGACCGATGACTGCAGGATTAGATATTCCCCAAATCGAGCTGGGCAGATGACCTCATCGACGTTTGCTTTCTTCAGATGCCGCTCGTTCTCCGGGTCGAGTATCTCCACACAGGTGTAGACCTCTCTATTCAAACTCTCGACGGTCAGGGTAGTAAGAATGGCTTGGGCATCCGGATTATCTGACTTTTCATCGGCCAAATAGAATAAACCAGAAAGCTTCCAAGGGGTCCTCGGCGAGGGGATTTTTCGCACCCTCGAACAACCAAAATAGGATTGCTTGGACAAAAATCAGGATTATCAATGTGACGGCAACCTTGGTTGCTTTTTTAACGGCACGCTTGAAAGATTTGCTGAACACCATTTCAATTCTCCCTCATGGCATTCATTGCCCTTGAAAAAGTAGGTATTGAGTGAATTTAAACTGTTTCCGCCACAACCAACCGATCAAAATGCTTGTTATTTAGAAACACGGAGGAGGCGTACAAAGAAGACGACACCATGTTCCTCATCATCAGTCTTTTCTGCAATTTGGACGGATGACCTAAGATTGTAACGGCTGGGCTCCTTCTGAAAATAGAACGGGGCGATGTCCCCGTTTACAGGCCTTTAGTGCCGCGGTCCTGCCCCAATACTGATAGCGGAGTTTATTTGCGAATTGCGATATGTGCATCTTCATGCCCACTAGTCCATCCACTTGTCTGAAATGTAATCCACTAGCCTTCCGGTGATATAAGGCATCACGATTATGTAGATGATCAAGCCAAATGCTGCGAATGCGCCTAAGAACGCCGTCACGACATAAAGAACAATCGAATAAATTATGGCGAAGATCAATCCGCAAATCCAGTAGTTTAGGGATTTATTTTTAACCAGTTGCCCCATCAAATCACCTCCTTTTCATTTTACCCATGTTAACATTCAACAAAAGTAAATATGCAGCAGCTGAGTTGGTTTGCGAATTGCGATATGCATATTGTGCCATCAATCAGATTAGCCTCAAGCCTGTGCCTACTTCTTCCAAAACTGCCATCGCTTCTTGCGCTTGTATTTTCGTTCGGCTTCTTTTGCTGCCAATGCGCCGACGAGATGGTTCGCGGAGACCGTGGCTTTCTTAACACCAGTTGGTCTTGGTTTCCCTTCCAAGTAGGGTCTTAATTTGGACATACATTTTGCACAGATGTTCCAATCTGAAGTATCCTGTGCAACTATCGTGTTCTTCCAACCTTCAAAAGCCGCCGAGGAATCAATGCCAAACGCAGAGTGAAGCTGCCCAGCTAGACCCAATGCGAAGGGATTGAATCCGTTCTTGAATACGGCTTTGCGCATGTCTTCCGCGCTCACGAGAGTCCCGGTTCCAGGAGCACCACAGATGTCACAAACGACCGTGTTAATCACCCCCTTATTTTCTTGTTGTAATGGGCTATTTAAAATCAACCAGTTGCATCTGATTATGCTTTTCCCTTTTCTCCAAACATCTTGTTTAGTTTAGGCATAATCTTTCCAATCGTTTTCTTTAGTTCCTTGGGTAGCCCACCACGCTCGTACAACCGTTTGAGGAACACTGTAGCCTCCATGCGCACACGAACATCTTCACTTTCTAGGAACGCCTTAGATATAGCCCAGCATGCCTTTTCACGCACCCTTGAAACCTCTCTCTCCCATAATTTTTCACTCGTCCATGGCGCCTGCGATACCGCCCACGCCTTTTCAGGTGCCGCCTTTAGAGCTTCCCTCACCCAGAAACCTTCATATTCCTTGTACCCGCCGAGAGCTATTGTTCCAAGAATCATTATAACACTCTGGCGTATTATTGGCTCTTTATCTCTCAACACCTTGGTCAACCCTTCAATGTCTCCTTTTTTCATTAGCTTTTGGGGGTCCGGCTTGCCAAATATTCCCATTTTCATGCCTCTATCTCCTCGAACTGAGATACTATATAAATTTTAAAGATTTACTAAATAATACCCGCATCCCTCAAGTGGGGATAAATCAATGGATGATGTGCAAAAACCGTCCACAGCAATACGAGCCCAGCTACGCTTAAGCTCAAAACTATTATCGCCTTTATTAAATCCTTTCCGAAATCCCTCTCCTGAAGACAACCTATGATACCGCCGACCATAGCTATGGTCATGAACAGCAGGAGACAAGAACCTATCACCATCAAACCTGCGAGGAATGCGGTTATAGAAACTGCTGCGATAATGGATAACAGTATCAAAACCGCTCCTATCAGGATCAGATGGCTTTTTTTCATTTCAATTCACTTTTTTATTTTTCAATAAATTACTTTTAGAGTTTCGCCGCCAATATTTTATCAAATATTCCCATTTTAATTCACCTCTTCTGAATCCTCTCAATAGTCTTTTTTATCATTCTTCGTTCATCTGCCTCTAAAGCTTTAGATACCTTTCTTAACGGCTCGATGGCACGGGGGTCGCCAACGGTCTCCAATGTTTGACAAATGCCTGGCAGAAGGAGCATTCTACTGCCGTATGGGAGTTCCTCAATATCATCAAGGGTTTCAATTAACGGTTTAACCGCCAGATCCCGAAGAATTTTTGTTAGTGTTTCATTCGTTTTGGCTTTGCTGCTTACCCTCCGCAACAATTCAATAACAGCCGCTCGCCGTGGCCATACATCAATTTTCTTGTCACCGAGTATACTGGTCCATTCATTTATCAGCTCCTCAAATGCGCTGGTAGCCCTCTGGCGTACCATAGGATCACTGTGACCAAGTGCCTTTGAAAGACCATCGATATCACATTCCTTCTTCATTTTTCCAATATTCAGCTTGAACACCTTGCCGAATATCCCCATCCTATTTACCTCCCTTTTATCCTCTTTCTTCATTTTTACTACTTTTACTCGAATGCAGCTTGAAGTCCTCCGCCCATTAAAACCCAATATTCTTTTAATTTTTCAGCGACGGTCTCTTTTTTCAAATCAATCACCACTTCTTCGACTGCCATTTCCTTATATCCTCTTTAGTAGCTTTTTCTATATCTTCTTTTATCACGTCTTCAACTGCTTTTTCAATGTAGATATGGAATAATGTCCTAGCATTTTCTCCTCCCGAGATTAAAATCTTCTCCATCAATTTGGTAGTTACTGGTAAGACCGGTCCTACTATCCTCAACATCGGCATCAGCATATCAATTATTTTGGAGATTTGCTCCGTGCCCCAAGGCGAGATTTCTACTTTTTTGGCACCAGCAGCTCGGCTCCTTTCTCTGGAAACCAACTCATCGGCAAACTCAGCAAGTCTAGTAAAATTTTCAGACCCAACCCTAGTTTTAAACTCAGCGATTTCGTTTTTTGGTATCCTCATCTTTTCAAGAATCTTTTCCAGCGCTTTTCCTTCTTTTCTCTCCATCGCCTTTTTCTTACCAACCAACTTGCCAAATATCCCTATTTTATCCCTTCCGTTTCCTCTGAATCTTTTCCAGAGCTAACATCGCAAAACCCTTTACTTCATCCGTCCGTGCTTCAATTGCCCTTCTTAATGGCTCTATGGCTCTGGAGTCGCCAATATTCCCTAGCGCCGTACAAACAGATGAAAACAGTAAAGGATTCAGATCACCCCTGCTAAGGGTTTCGATTAATGGCTCAACCGCTTTTTCCCGGAGGGTTTTGATTAGCGATTCACTGGCTTGATTACTCATCTTTACCAGCGCGGAAGCTGCACCCATGCGCATAAGTTCGCTGCCCTTGTTATCCTTAAGCGTTCTGATTAAGGGTTCAACGGCGGGCCCACCGATCGAAGCTAGTGCATCATGAGGCCCAAGAGTCACCAATTCGACTGTACTCATACTCTTAAGGGCTTCGATAAGAGGTTCAACGGCTGATTTTCCCATGCTCCCCAGCGCGAGAACGGCCCTCTTACGAACTTTCATGTTGTCATCCTTAAGAGTACTGTAAAAAAATGATATTTCACATGTAAACTAATTGCACTTCAATGCTCTTCTGTCGAAGTTCCTGATCCATTTCCGGACAGCGGCTATCACCTCGGGTGTTCCGGAGAATTTTCTGTTGTCCAGCACCTCTTTTTGAATCAGGCTGAACACGTCCTCCGCCCTGTTGTCTTTTGGGGAGTACTTGGGTAAGAAAACAAGCCTCACATTTTCTGGGGTCCTCTCCGTATCTGCATCTATGGTCGGCTTCGGGTGTATCGGCGCGTTGTCCAGTATCACGTACACCACGTCATCGAGCTTACCGGAAATCCATCTCAAGCACGTGAAGAAATTCTTCTTCCCCAGTTTCTCGAAAAACCTCGCGTAGAACCGCCTGCTGTGGGCATCCAAAAATCCGTACAGGTAAGCTTTGCCCTTTATCTTTTGGTTCGCCTTCACCACCTTGGCTTTGAAGCACCATTCGTATCCGAGATACTCTTTCGCTACCAGTGCCCTCTCATCTTGGAACAAAACCACGGAGTTCGGTTTCTTCAATAAACGGCGGATTCTGGTCATTTTGGCCTCGTATTCAGGATCGTTCGAGACGAGCTTTCGTCTGGCCTTTCTGAACCTCAAGCCGTATTTCGTGAGGATCTTCTTTATCTGCATGTGGCTTATATCCACATCGAGTTTCCTGCGCGCATAGTACTCGAGTTTCCGCAGGCTCCACGTAGAAAATGGGAGGTTCAGCTTGTGGGGTTTCGTGATCGCGATCCTAAGCAACTTCTTCTCCACAGACCTGTGGAATTTTGGTTTTCTTCCCGCCTTGCTGTATAAACACTTTGGCCCTTCCTCGTTGAACTTCCTTATCCATTTCCTGACATTCACTGGGTGCATGTTCAGCTTCCTAGCAATCTCCCTGACCTCCTGCCCTTCGTGGCTCAGGGCGATGATCAAGGCCCTGTACCCAATTTCCTTGTTATCGATGAGACCGTACACTGTGTCCCTCTCGTTCCTCGTTAGCTTTCTCGCGAAGGGTAGCCGCATCACATTTCAGTTATTTTTTGTAAATAAATGCGTTTCATTTAATGAAATAAAATTTTTATACAGTACTCTTAACCAAACAAAGCCAAGCCAAAGCAAGCCAAATCAAAGCCAAACCAAACCAACTCAAACAACTCAAACGAAACGAGACTAGTCAAACGTAACCAAGCCAAACTCAAACCCGAACCGAACGGGACCGAACCGAACCAAACGTAGCCAAGCCAAACAAAGCCCGAGCCAAACCCAAACCGACTTTCGGACAGCCTATGTTTTATGCGAGCGGAGCGAGCCACCGTGAGCGTCTCTGTCGCTGTCGCTGTAACCTCCAAACACCCTGAACAAAAAAAAACGCGCGCCATCGAGAGAAAGGGAAAGAATTGCCCTGGAAATGGAAAGGATCGCCGAAGAGAGGAGAGTGGGCTTCTTCAAGAGGGATGCTCAGAACTTGAGGAAATCCTCGGCAGTCGTTTTGATTGGGGCAAAAACATCCGAGCCGGTCAAACTGAACTGCGGGGCCTGTGGATACGACAATTGTGAGGAATTCAAAGGAGTCAAAAAAGAGGAGGGGCAGGACTACGTTGGGCCCGCTTGCATTTTTAAGGTAATGGACCTCGGTATAGCCCTAGGTTCAGCGGTAAAAATCGCGAGCGATCTGGCGGTGGACAACAGAATGATGTACTCGGTTGGAACGGCCGCGAGGAAACTTGGATTTATAGATGCGGACATAGCGATCGGAATTCCCCTGTCCGTGAGCGGAAAGAACATTTATTTCGATAGAAAATGAGTTTGCCGTCTCTCTCCCCGAAAATCGCTTGTGGATCCAACACATGCGGCCAGGACAGCCTCACTTCTACGGACGGGAGCTGAGGCGAGTAAGAGGGTCTTCTTCTACCGCGAAAAAAGCTTGGAGGAAGCTGCTGAAGGGGATAAAGCGAATCGTCGCCAGAGTCGCACAACGAACGACCGACTGCACAAGATTGCAAAATCCATCGTGGACGAGGCGGAGCAAAGTGAAATGACGCTTTTGGAGTTACCTTCCCTTTGCGGCAACTATCCGGATTACATCTCGATCCGAAAGTACGTGCTCCTCCCCAAGCCTCCGTTTCGTCCGCGCGTCTATCGCGTGGATGAACGACTCGCCAAGCTCGGTGTGAACAGTGTATGCAAACTCGCGGGCGGCGGTACCTTTGGGCACGAGAAATGCGTCTGGGAGAACGTTGCCCTTCTTGTCCGTGAGCTTGTGTTCGTCGTCAACGGGGTAAACCACGATGAGGTTCAACAACTCGTAGATCGCCCTATCCACGGCTTGCTGGACGCCGGTGGATCCCCATTTTTTCAACAGCTTGCGGGTCATCTCAAGTGCCCGGGCCTGTTGTTCGGTCAAAGCATCGGGCCTGAGAACTTCGAAATCGCCACCGCCCGGATCGTACCGCACGATGCCCTTTTCGCTCGCGCGGCGGAGGATGAGCTCTGCCTCCGAACATGTGGGGACAACAAGATAGCCCCGCCGGCGAAGGCGCTCGATGTTCGGCTCAGCCGCCGGCACATCGGCCTTGTTCGCGGCGATCATGATGGGCTTGCTCACCTTTCGAACTTCTGCCACGAACCGAAGCAAGTCATCATCCGTCCACCTATCCGGGTTCGAACGATCCACGTCCGCCTTCCGAAAAGCTTGGGCAACATGACCTTCATTTATTCCAAGCCCGCTCAAGCGCCTTGCTATTTCTTTGACCAAGTCGAGTTCCTCGTACTTTGCCCTGCGTGCGAACTTCGGCCAGTCCTTCGCGAGCAGCCCGCGCATCCACGCCGCGATTTCGACCTCGAGGAAGTCTATATCATCGACCGGGTCGTGGGTGCTTGGTGGGCAAGGCTTTCCTGCGGCATCCGTGGAGCCAGCCGCGTCGATGATGTGGATGAGCGCGGCCGCCATCCTGAGGTTGTCAAGGAAGCGATTGCCGAGGCCCAGCCCCATGTGGGCCCCCTCGACCAAACCCGCTACATCGATCATTCGAACGGGCACGTAGCGAATCCCGTCGATGCACTTCGAGTTCTGTGGGTTGCAGGTCGCCTTCAGCTCGCGGCACGGACATGGGCTGCGCACGTAAGTGACGCCCACGTTGGCATCGATCGTCGTGAATGGATATCCAGCAACGGGGGCGTTCGCAAGCGTTGCCGCGTTGAAAAAAGTTGTCTTGCCCGTATTGGGCTTGCCCACGAGCCCGAGTTCAAGCATGCTCAACCCGACTTGCCGCGGCCATAACAGCCTGGCTTCCTCGTCCTGCCGAAGCTTCGAAGTCCTCGCTCGACCAACTGAACGCGCAACCGCCGAGCGTAATCGGATGTGATTTCACCCTGTTCTTCTAAAAAAGCGATTATCTCAAGTGCTTGATCGTTATTCTCGCACCGCCGGATGAAGTCAATGGCGGTAGGTTCGTAACCCTGCACGCTGTGCGTTGCCTTCTCCGCTTCTTTCACGCTGGTCCGCACGGCGTTGATTCTAACTGTTCCGTCGCCTCCCCATTCTTCAGCTAAATTAGGATACTCTTTCTTGAACTCACCGAGTCCTTTGCGCATGTCAAGACCTACCCGGTTTCCACTCCCTCTTCTTTAACGCAGGCTTCACGAATACCATGGTGTCGGGCGGAACATCCTCGTAGATGACCGCCCCCGGCCCAACTGCCGAATTAGGGCCTATTTTCACCCCTACATTTATCGTGCAGTTGATACCAGTCCTGACATTGTCGGCGATTATGGTTCCCAGCTTTCGTCTCCCGCTGTTGACCACCTTGCCGCCGACTTCCATCTTGATGGGCTTCTCGTCCAAGCGCAGGTTCGCGATGGTAGTCCCAGCCCCGAGGTTGCAGTTGTTGCCTATGACGCTGTCGCCAACGTAGGAGAGATGCCCGATGTTCGTGTGGTCCATGATGATGCTGTTCTTCACCTCCACCGCGTTGCCTATCCTGGCATCGTCGCCTATGCTCGTACATGGTCTTATGAAACAATTCGGCCCGATGTCGCAGTCCCTGCCGATGTAGGTCGGCCCTAAGATGTAGGACCCGGAGCGAATGCGCGAACCCTCGCCCACATAAACGTTGTCTTCCACGCTGGCGCCGACCTCGACCTTGCCGTGTATCTCGCCGCGCTGCCCACGGAGGAAATACTCATTCACAATGAGCAGATCCCATGGCCTCCCGATATCCGCCCATAGGGCAAGTGGCGAGGTGTAGACCATTTTGCCCTTCTTGATCAGGATTTGAATGGAAGTCGTCAGCTCGTACTCCCCGCGCTTGGACTTCCTCGTCCTCTTGATTGCCTCAAAAATCGCGGGAGAGAATACATAAACGCCGGCATTTGCCAACCTGCTCTTGACCCGCTTGGGTTTCTCGACTATCTCGCTGACCTTATCCCCCTTGAGGAAAACTATCCCAAATTGCTCTGGCTTCTCGACCTCGATTGTCGCCATCAGGCCACCGAAATTTGGGGTCGGGGCAACTTCCCCATAGCGCCTTAGGAAGAGGTTCAGCGACTCTTGATCTATGAGCGTGTCTCCATTTATCGCGAGGAAATTTTCATTTCCCACAAAATCCTCGGCGAGCGAAATGGCATTGGCCGTGCCAAGTAGCTTTTGTTGATGGATGTATCGCAGCTTTATCCCGAACTCGGAGCCATCGCCGTAGCGCTTAATCAGATGCTCCCTCCCGTATCCAACGATCATCGCGATCTCATTGATGCCCGCATTTTTCAACAGCAAAAGCACGTGGTCGAGGGCGGGCTTCCCGGCCACCGGCAGAAGAAACTTGGGCTTTGTGAAGGTTAGCGGGCGCATTCGAGTGCCCAGACCAGCTGCTAGGACAACCGCCTTCATTTCCACCCCTTTTGATTTGGGGCCGGGTTAATAAAAGTATGAAGGGCTCCGAACAAATGTTTAAGCAGTTCGCACGTGTGCACACTTGAGAACGATAGGCCCGGGATGAAGTGGCACGAGCTCGGGATCAGAAACTAGCTTTGTGGGATCCCCTTCAAAACTTTCGCGGCCTTTCCGGCGATCTCCTCCGCCCGCGCCGGGGTCCTGCCCTCCGCGGTCACCCGGATGTAGGGTTCGGTTCCTGAGGGTCTGACGAGCGCCCAGCCGTCCTTGAGCTCTAGCCTAATACCGTCGATCGTCAGCACCTTGACAACATCTGGAAATTCCCGCTTCAACCTCGGCTCGAGTCGCTTCATCACTCCAGCCTTCCGCTCGTTGGGGCACGCCACTTTCTTCCTCACCGTGGGATACTCTGGCAGCGCGTCGATGAGTTCGGAAAATTTCTTGGCGCTCGAGTCTAGCAGCTCCAAAATTTTGACCGCCGCAAGCGGGCCGTCGGGAACCGGATGAACTTCCGGGAATATCCAGGCCCCGCAAGGTTCCCCCCCGAAAACAGCACGATGCTCCTTGATCGCTGCCGCCACGCTAACATCGCCAACTCGCGTGCGCACCACCCTCCCCCCACGCCCGCGAACGAGCTCGTCCACGAGGCTTGATGCGTCGACGGTCGTCACGATAACTTCACCATCCCGCTTGACCTGGTGAGCGGCAATAAGCGCGAGTAACTTGTCCCCCTGCGCAAATCTACCTCGTTCGTCGATTGCCGCGACCCGATCCGCATCACCGTCGTGTGCTATGCCCAGATCGGCGCCGACGGACCTCACGACTCCACACAGCTCCTGCAGGTTCTCCCGCGTTGGCTCGAGCCCCCTCCCCGGGAAAAAGCCGTCGAGCTGCGAGTTCAACGTCAGAACCCTGCAGCCGAGCATTCGGAGCAAGTACGGAGTCACGCGCGCGCCAGCCCCATTGCCGCAATCCACCACGACCTTATGGCCCTGAGCGAGCTTGGCGATGCCAGCAACCTCCTCGATGTAGCCCCACAAAACATCAACCTCCTCAACCCCCGCGATTTTGTCCCATGCCACGGGCTTCATCCTTTTTTTGAAATAAATTTGCTCGATCTTCGCCTCCCGCTCCTCGCGCTCTGCGAGCAATTCGGGGACGGCGGTTTCTGCAAGGCGGGTCAGGGCGAGGAACTGCTTAACTTCCCCTATATTATTTACAGGGGGGCACGTCGCCACCTCCACCGCCGCTTCGATTTCGTCGATTCGTTTGTCTGTGAGCATACTCATCACACCCCCTTCTCATCCAGATACCAATCCCACCTGAGTGAGCACTTGGCTCGCCATTTTTCAAGCTTTTGGCGAATGAGCTGGTTAGTCGCCTCGCTCCTGCGCCCGAGCGCGGCACTCGCCACCGTCTCCATATCGGCCGCGCGTTCGGCTAGCGAACTCATTCGATGGAGTAGCCCCTGGTACACAGCTTCCTCCGTGGAGTATTTCATTTGTGCCAGGTCAAACATTACGCTGGGGTCAGTCTTCGCGTAGTCTCTTACAATGTTTAAAAATTCGTCTCTGTCCATTTTAGCCACAGTGTCCTCCTTTTCAAGTTGTTAGCACGCAGGGTCCATGTCCCTACCCCGTATTACCATGT
>DAOUSU010000033.1 GCA_030627035.1 Hadesarchaea archaeon | reverse complement strand
GGGACAGAAGGACAAAAGAATGAAATGTCCCCATTGCGGGTCTGAACGGGTGATAAAGGCCGGCAAGACAAAGCGCAAGTACACGGCAAGCTCGCGGAGGGCGTCGGGTACAGGGCGTCTTTTCTCCTCAACTTCGACATGCTCTACTGGTTCGCGGTCGGGTGGGTGGCCGGGTGGGCGCTTTGAGTAAAATGCACGTGCAGAATCGGTTACAGTTACGTATCGGCCCCACGTTGGCTGCCCCTTGCCTCGTCTATCAGCCTCGATGCCTCGCCCTTTGTGAGGGTTTCATCAAACTTGACGCCCAGATCGAGTAGGTATCGCTTCTGCTTTTCCGTCGCCGGCTCGAACAACAATGGCTTGAGGCGCTCGAATAGCTGCGCGGCCAGCCCGACATCCGAAAGGCAGTGCCGCTTGATGGCCTCGTGGTCGCCGTTTTCCCAGAACTCGGGGATTTTTTTGCCCGATGTTTTTTCGTATTCAAACCCGAAAAAATCGGCAAGGGTTTGGAGCGAAACGCCCTTGGCCTCGATCAACGCCTTGATTGGCTTCATGAGGTCGATGCGCTCGCAGGAGATGAGCTTTTGGGGGTTCAACCCGTGTTTCAGGCATCGCAGCACCAAAAAACCATAGTCGAAGTCGAAGTTGTAGCCGACAAGCGCGTCACCCGGTTGCAGGAAATCCAAGAACTGCTGGAGCATCCCGCGCTCGTCCCGATCAACGATGGTGCGTTTTTCCCCCTCGCACGCCCAGCCTATGCACACGATGCGATGGACGAAAGGGTAAAGCCCTGTCGTTTCGATGTCGGTGAAGACTTGCCTCATTGAATCCCCAGCCGGATGGGTGATGACGTGCAGACTTCTTTCTCCTGTATACCTTAAAGATGATTAGCATTTTACCCCGGCCAGCAGATAACGCCTTGGAGAGGCGATGCCAATCAAACACTTCGAACGAACCGAGCTTTAGCATCGCCTGTTGGAAGAACATAAAGCAATTGCGGCAAGGCTAAAGCTCCCAAGGAATGTAAAGGAAAGATCACTACAACTGCTCCAGGAGGTCACGCTCGCTGGCAAGAAGCTCAGAAGCGTGGGCGTCGCCGGCATCTACGCAGCTGCTAGGCTCAAGGGCTCGCGGATCTCCTAGGCCGAGGTTGCGGACGCGGCTGGGATAGGGGAGCTGACAATCAGAAAGGCTTGGAAAGAGCTTGCGGGGAGGCTCGGGATCAGAACCCCGGAGGAGGGTGTGATCACCGTGCTTGAAGGGAGTAGCCTGCGGGTGCGTGCCGAGGCGCCTAGTGAGGGAGATCGGGCTGAGACCCGGGGATAGGGTGAGGTGGTCGATAAAGCGAAAGCGGTTGGTCGGGAAGAGGGTTTAGGATGACTAACTACCGCGAACTCAAGGCCCTCGCCCGTCGTGCCGACCATGCTTGGGGCGGAGAGCATAGCTTTTACTTTTTATGCTTGCTAGGCATATAGCGAGGGTATCGTTAAACCACTCAAATGCAAGAAACTAATCGGAGCAAAAAAGGTGTCATAATGGATTCAGCGCAACTAACTCAGTTTTCTAACTGGCGCTCTCTCAGCGATCAAGGCATTAAAAACGCACCTTCTCAACAAGGAACTTATGTAATTCGAAAAGCTGGCGGTAAGCGCTTCGGTCGTTTAAGGGGCGAATCTGACATCGTGTATATCGGCAGTACAACAAGGGGGCTAAGGGGGAGACTTCGGCAATACATACATCCAGGACCTACGCAATGGACAAACTGGCGTATCCATGAACTAGCAAAGAAATACAATTTTGAAGTCGCTTGGTACAAAAATAACGAGCCAGAGAACCTCGAACACCAATTGCTGCGACAATATCTTAATGAACACGATGAGTTACCCCCCCTTGAATCGAGCAGGCAGAAGGCTACTAAAAAAAGTTTTGACCGGGTGTGGGACAAAATTCCGCGCTACTTGAGCCAGAATAAGTTGTGCCACAGCGTCGTGCAGAAGGCGGCCGTGTCCACCCGATCTTCTCTCCTCTGCGCGATCTTCCATCCGAACCTGCGCTTGTCTTCGGAGATGCCGCTCTCGGACTGATTTCTTTTGAAATACTCGCGGAGATACCCCTTCGTGTCCTCCACGAAACGGAGCAGCATTTGTTTCCACTCCCACGGGCCCCTTACTGTTGCGTTGCACTTTGGTATCAAGTACACGGTCGGCTCTCCGAATTCTTCCCTGAAGAGCTCCACGCAACTCTGGCCGCTGAAGTACTGGTCCAGCCTCACGCTGCTGATGCCCACCGCTATTTCCCTGAAGGTAGCATGTTTGAGCCCTAGTTTTTTCATCTCTTCCTTTATTTCTTTAGGTGTGAGTTCTCCTGTTTCCAACTTTTCAACCAGCTCCTTCGCCAAACCTTCTTTCTTCTTTTCTTTCGCCAAGCTACATCACCTTTTTCTTCTTCCTAGCCCGTCTCCATATCCCTAAGATGAAGTTGAACATTGGAACCTCCCTCTGATATCGTCTGTACCCATCTCCCCACTTCCTTAGATTAAATCTCTCTTCCTTCTTGCACTGCAGGTAGATTCCCATAACAACCGCTACTTCACCAAAGATAGACAGTACTGTAAAGGGCAGATTTACAACGCGATTGAGGAGAATCGGCAACACAACTAACCACGCCAATCCTCCTAAAGACGATGGGTGTCTCACAATTCCATGGGCTCCATCTTTAACCAAGATTATTGTGTAATCTCCGTCATGAGTTCCACCTTTTGCTCTTCGTTCATGAGCTGAAAACAAAAGAGGGCTCATAGCAAGCGCGAAGAAAAACGTTATGTAAACCACCCGAAGTGGCATCTCCATCGAAGGAAGCACGATACTCACATTCAAAAGCATGCAAATGACTGGGAGAAAACAGAGAATGCCCCATATAACAATGCCACTTACTGCGAATACGCCAGGGATTGGTTCCCCCGCATGATGTTCTAATTTTCTCCGTTTCATCTCTCTTTTTACCTCTTCAGGTGTAAGTTCTCTTGCTTGTAGTTTCTCTACCAAATCCTTTACTTGTCCTTTCTTCTCTTCTTCAGCCATTTGCATCAACTCCTCTTCCTCCTAGCTAATCTCCAAATCCCTAAGATGATGTTGAACCTTGGGCCTTCCTCCATGTACTTCCTGTATTTGTCTCCCCACTTGGGTATGTCGAGTTTTCTCTCTTCCACCACACTCCAGTAATAATGGTAGGCGGTCATCCAACCATCTGGAGGCCAAGAGGATTGCGGCTTGTAGCTTGGGGACCGCTTTTCTGCTCATCCTTTCACGCGTTCGTGTTTTCATTTTGCAGTTCACATGAATTTATCGGTTGGCTAGTTCAGTGTTTTCTGTTTCTCGCCTGAGATTAGGTTTGACACCCTCACGCCGACAAGCCGTATCTTTCTCTCAGGCTTGAGGTAATCATGAACAAGTTCTCTTGCCGTTTTCTGCAGATCTTTTAAGCGGTTTGTTATGACGGGCAAAGTCTTCCCGTGCGTGTGCGTCTCAAAATTCTCGTAACGCACCTTCACCGTGATCGTCTTAAAGTGAAGATTCTGTGCCACGGCATCTTTGTGCACCCTTTCTGAAAGCTTATCCAGAGTTTCAAGCACCAAATCAAAATCCGAGGTGTCCTCTTCGAAGGTTAAGGCTCTGCTCATGGATTTCACCTCGGTTCTTTCCTCAACCGCGCTCCTGTCGATTCCGTGCGCCATCAAATGAAGCTGAGCGCCCATAACCCCAAACCTTTCCGCCAAAACCGTTAGGTTATGCCGAGCTAGGTCACCTATGGTCTTTACTCCCATACGCTTCAGCTTCTGTTCGGTCTTGCGTCCAACCCACAAGAGCTTGCGCACGGGCAGAGGAGAAAGAAAGCGTTCCACATCTCCCTCTTTGACAATCGTTAAGCCGTCAGGCTTCTGGAAGTCGCTAGCAATTTTTGTAACGAGCTTGTTTGGACCTATGCCTACGGCGCATGTAAGCCTTTCCTTCTTGAAAATCTCAATCTCACTTTTTATTCGATCTGTCAAGGCTTCAGCTTCCCTGTAGTCTTTCACCTTTGAGGTTACGTCTAGAAAAGCTTCATCTATGCCCCACCGCTCGAACTTACCCGCGTGTTTACGCAGTATGCCCATAATTTCGTTTGAAATCTTCACATAAAGTTGATAGTTAACCGGCAGGTAAACAGCCTCTGGACAAAGCTTCCAAGCCCTGGAGATGGGTATGCCGGACCTAACGCCAAATTTTCTCGCCTCGTAATTGCACGTGCTGACAACGCCTCTTCCCCTTCCCTCTTTAGGGTCAGCTCCAACAATCACAGGTTTACCTAAGTTCAGGACGCTCTCTCTCCTCGACAGCCGTGAAAAAATGGTCCATGTCAACGTGAATTATCACCCTCTTTTTTTCACTCATAAACTATCCGTTTCCAGACGGCTATCTTCGAATAAGAATAGCTTTTTGTTCGATTTGGAAGTATCGCAGATGTTAGGGCCATGTGTAAAAAATCATCGGATTCTCTACCACCACCACTTTACATCGCAAACTCGGTTTGAGTCCGAACTCGTGAACGGCCCAAAGCAAACGGTGGAGGCGCGCGTAAAGAGGCTGAATTCCTGCATCAGGGACCTTATGGGGGATCACCCGGAGTTCGATGAGGCGAGATATCGCAACATGCCCGCGTACAGGAGGAAATCGGCCGTTTGAACCCGCGATGAGAGGACTTTCCTTAAGGGTGTGTGTGCACTAGACCACGCGATTCACAACCCTCCCTTAGTTTCTGTTTTCTGTACCACATAACCGCCGCTTTACCCGCTTTTTGTACCACGTGACCGCCATTTTTGCCCGTCTTCGTGGTACAATACTACGATCGAGCTTAGAAAATTTTACCGCACTCGACCCTTCAGGACGGGTAGGCGATGATGGGGCTGCCTCTGTGTACACGATTCCGCCACTGTATCCACGCGCAGGCTCGAAGCGAGCGGCCGTACCAGCGTGCCGATAATTTTGGAATTGTGACCACAACCTGTGAATTGTGACCACAGCGCGGGCCGCTGAGTGAGATTGTCCGATGTCTGCAACATCTGTCCGACATTTTTCGCATTTGTTTGACACTACTTTTTTCAGCATGTGGGTATGAGCGCGTGAAGAAGGCGATGGAAGGAGCGTGACGAAAGAGCGATGTTTTGTTATACACTTCATGAATCTGTTATACATTTTTCGCGAGCGTGGACATGATTAATTTAAGGGTGTTGCGCGCATTTTTCTCGGGTATGTACAAGATTCACAGAACGTGTACAACACGATTTCAAGGTGTTGTTATATCTATAACATTCATATTTTTTATTTGTTTAAGTGCGATAGAGTTCGTAGCTCGATCAGCTTGCCGGATTCGAAGTCATTGCAAATTTTGGCGATTTCGCCATTATTTGCAATTTGTTGACACCGTGCGTGAATTTGGGTACAAAAACGAGGATGTCAACATGTCGACTTAGGGACACAAATTCAGGATTTGTGTCCCTAACTCTGCACCTCTCGGTGTGTCAGACAAATATCATTCTTGTTAGACGAATATCATCCTTGGCAGACAAATAACATTCTTGGCAGACAAATAACAGATGTTGGAAACATGATTAATTTACTGTTGCCGTTGCCGTGACCTAGAACAAATCCCTTTGGAATTGTGCACACAGCTTTCAACAGTTTTGGGAGCAATGATAAAAGCAGGCGAGCGAGCGTGAGCGAAAGCGAGCGCGAAGCTCTATGGCTACGATTTCAAAATTGTTTTCACAATTCCAAAATTGTACCCACGATTCCATCATTGTATCCACGAGTGTCTCTGATTCGTTTCAGGATCTCTCGAACGGCGTGTTCGACTTGACAACCCTCATCACTTGAAGCGCGCAGCATCGACAGAAACAACGCGCTCGCGTCTATTCACTCTGTATCCGAAGCGATGGCGTCCCACCCGGAGGCGGTAGTCAAACTCTGGTCCACGCCAAGGCGCGGTGTCCACACCCGGCCTCGTTCTGTGCGGATCCTTCGCGAGCGCTCGCAGGGCTTTCACGCATCTCTCGGCGTCCTTGGGCGTGTCCTTCTCGAGCTTTGCGAGATATCTTACTACTCCAGGGTGGAGCCTGATCTCATAGCCCAAGTCTCTCGACGACCTCTTCGAGCGGAATGTACTCATCTTTCCTCATCTCCTTCAGCTCGCGAAGAGTCGGAAACTTGCGCGGCAGGGTTTCGCTCAGCAGGCGGTTAACGAGCTCGTTGTAGCTCTCCCGCCCGAGTCGATAGCGCTCGAGCTTTTGCTTGGTTTCGGGCTTGAGGGCGATGGTCGTGAGCTTCTTCATCTTACCACTCTCCTTTATAATTATTTTATAACATACTTATATAGTTTTGGCTATCCCTAACGAGAGACTCGCTCGTTGTGCTTGAAGATTCGCTCGAGTACCCCGGACGGGGCGGCCCTGCGGATCCTGGAGTCGATTGCCCACCTCGGCTCGCGGAACAGCGGCCACTCGTAGGTGACTCCGCGGGATGCGCATGATTTCAGATTTATGCGCAGAATTTCGGATGGCGCGCCCGACAAACCGCCGTTTAGAAAACTCCTCAAGGCGGCGTCTCTTCGATACATTCGTCTGCGCCGCCCCAGAACTGTATATACGATTCCTCGATCGTATATACGCCGCTTCCCTTGCGACGTCCAGCAGTCACCCGATTCGGATTGAACTCGAGGGTGGCCGCCGTGTTCATCCACCTGCCGTTGCACCTGAACACCTCACCGGCAAGCTCAAGGTCCCGGATGATTTTGACAGCGCAACTGGGACGAATTTTCAGGCCCCCGGCGATCTCCTCCGTGGATGCCCCGCCAGGCCTCGAGCGGAGGAACTCCAAGATCTCCTTTCCCCAGTGCATCCCCAAACCTTCAGTGAGTTATGTATGACCCCAGAGATTCCTCGTGGATTTTTCTCCTGAGCTCGTTCAGGGACCTCTGGAGCGACCTCTCGATGTCCCTGGGCCCGGCGCGGCTGGGGCACATCACGGCAATCGGGTTGAACCAGAGGATGCGGGTCCCGTCCGAGTAAAATCTCAGCATCGCCTTTGGGATTCTGATCCGCCCTTCCCCATCCGGCCTCCGGCTGATCACTCTCATTCAGCTCCCAAGCCTCGGTCTGTTCCCGCTTTATAAGGCGGATTCGGGGAGAGAGGGCACCGAAAGTATTTGATAACGTTCTCGGGTTAAAACACCTCAAATCAAATTTCTTGGCGAGTTATAATCGAATTAACTGAATAATCTGGTTTTAAGTGAGAAAATCAAGGTTCAAGCACGTCGACGATTTCAAATTGAATTATCTGCATTTTTTCAGCGATGTTTTCTAAAGGAAAAAACGAAAGTAATCGGTTTTTGGCATCATCATAAAAAAGTAAGAACTTTTTCGACATCCGACTAACGAGTTTTAATCTCTCGCTGAACTTTTGGGCCAGCTCGTTTTAGTTCTCTCATCCTCCAATAAACGTTTAAATTTTCAATGCTCATCTTAAGTAGGGATAAAAATGGAAGAAAAGTTGTCGGAGTTCCTCAAGAGCGGAAAGGATTGGTCGAGGCAGAGGACGTCCATTCCAGGTGTTTTTGTGCTTAAGATGCCTCCCTTTAAGTCGAGCCCAGCCCGCTTGGCCGTGGAGCTGAATCCGGTCGATGACAGCGGAATGCTCACCAAGAAGCGAGGTTTATTGGTGAGATCTGCGAAGGAGCTCGAGCAGTACGAGTCACTGTTTCAGTTCGACAGGCTCGCTCCGCTTTTGAAGACCGTCGATGCTCTGAACCCCTCAGCCGCAAAACGCGAAGCTGGAGAGGTCATAGAGCTGTGAGCTACTATATAACCTCTCGTGAAGGGTTGACCGTATATGATTTAACATGTGCTCTTGGACAGCTATGCTCCGCGTAACCCAAAATAGACTCCTTGAAGATCATACGGAATAGACAGGATTAAATTTAAAGTTCCAAGTCCCCATCCCTCTTTGGCAGTGATTTTGCGGGGAGGTGCAAGGGCGTGAAAAGACACTATTTTCCGTACCCGTTTCGAGAGGGGCAAAAGGAGTTTATGGAGTTCACCCACTCCAACCTCAAACGGGGCGGGGTCTGCTTGCATGCGGCAACAGGATTCGGGAAGACGCCGGGGATACTTGCATCGCTACTACCCGAAAATCGTAAGATCATCTGGGCAGTACGCACGGGAAATGAAACCGACAGACCCATTGAGGAGCTGAAGGTGATCAACAAAAAGACCGGAAGTAAATTCTTCGGTCTTTCCTATCGCGGGAAGAGGGACATGTGCCTGCTTGCCAGGGAGTCAGGGATTGGGGGTGGGATGAACTACGAGGATGTGTCCTTTCTCTGCAAATCGCAAAAGGGCAACTGCAAATACGATTTCGATTATTTCGACCCGGACGATTTCTTGAAGGAACCCATGCTTTATTCAGAGATATTGGATCTGTGCAAGACCAGGGGGTTGTGTCCGTACAAGGTGCAACGCCATCTATTAGAATACGCTGATGTGGTCTCCTTAAGTTACAACTACATTATTCACGAGGGAATGGGGTGGAGCATCAGACGCCGCGTCCCCTTTGACGAGAGTTATCTGGTGGTCGATGAGGCACACAACCTCCAATATGCGTGCATGAACTTGAACTCTGATCAGATAACTCTGGGCACTGTCGCATACGCTCTTAAGGAGATGGAGAAGTTTGACACGGCGAGAGCGAAGGAAGTCAAGGAGTTTTTATTAACCCTGAAAAAAGAGATGGATGGCATCCTCCGAGGCATGAGGAGCGAGGAAGAAGAATTTGAGACCGAGGATTTTTTAAAAGCTCTGAGAGGAAAAACTGGCCTGCGATCTAGAGGGTTGAGTGATATTTTTAGCTCGATTCAGAGATATGGGACGAGAATCCGCAGGTCCCAGCTGAGGGGAGGAGAGAGACCCCACTCCTCCCTATATCACCTCTCAAAGTTTTGGCTCGCAGCTCTCGAAAATCTGGGTATCGATGGTGTGGCGTTCATCAAGAGGAGGAAGAGGTGGAACCTCATAGTCGAGATGCGGGACATGCGAGCTGCAGAGATTCTTCGAGACAGGTGGAGGGACTTTAAAGGGTGCATCTTCTGCTCGGGCACTCTAAACCCGATAAGCGCATTTGCGGAGACCATAGGACTCACGAGATACAACGGGAAAAGTTTTCACTCACCTTACCCGGCCCGGAACG
>DAOUSU010000025.1 GCA_030627035.1 Hadesarchaea archaeon | reverse complement strand
TATTTACGCCATCGCCGCGGGACGATTGTCTTATTTGCGACAGCCCGTTGACCTCGCAGGAACTTCGCCAGCCCTTGGATATCCTTGACGTCTCGATACAGGAGAACCTTAAGACGCTCCCGTAAATCGGCGGTCGGCTCCACGCCAAGCCTTCGCAGGTGTTTTGAGCAGAACCTCGCGAGCTCACCGCCGGTTCTGTCGAAGTCGGTTAGGACGATGACCTGCTTATAGTGCGCTAGCCCCTCAAGAAAATTCAACGCCGTTTTCTTGTTCCCCGAAATTTTTAGGACCGGGCCTTGGAGTCCAAGCTCGCGCAGGGACTCCTCATCACGAGAGCCTTCGACCAAGACGGGGACGCCATTCGCGGAGCTCTCTCGAAGTTCTTCAAGCAGGTCCTCGACCCTCTCAAGAGCCTCTTCCGTGATCACCAATAGCCCACCAAGCTTGAAAATTGGTCACTCCGGCCCGCTGTCGCTGACCCATAGCCCACGCCTCAGGCATCGCTTGCAGACCTTGATGTCGGGCATGAAGCAGCGAGAGCAGACCGTGGCACCACATACGGAACATCGATAGACCTCAGCGCTGGTTCGCCCGCATATCGCGCATGTGCCGGTCAATCTGCCCATCGTTCCCCTCGCGTGAGAGTTCGAGTCCCTAGGATTAAACGTTATCGCAGCTGCATGTGGAAATACCCGCTCGATGCGCTGGGGCTTGGAACTGGAGGTCGAAGCCATTGTTGAGCGGTCCAATATCTGGGATGTATAGAGGGATTATCAGGAAATGGGAAATAATGAATCAGCACTTTTTGATGTTTTACAAGAACTAGTTTTTACTGAAAATAGGGTCTAACTTTTATGCACAAGGGGTTTAAAACGAGACGCTCCCGGTGCACTTCTCGGGATCGACGATTAGAATCTTTTGCTCCATGAAAATCTTCATATTTTTAATTTTTCTTCCAACCTTTGTGATACCTCATAAGATTTCTGAATGACTTTCTGCTCATCTACGGTCTTTATTTGTCTTCGCTCCATCACTACCTTACCATCTACGATGACCGTATCCACATCGCCTCCGTTCGCGCAGTAGACCAAGGAAGCAACGGGATCGTGAACGGGAGAGATATGGGGCTTCTCCATGTCCACGATAATCAGATCGGCCTTTTTGCCGACTTCAAGGGAACCTATCTCGCCCTCCAAACCAAGAGCTTTTGCGCCGTTTATGGTCGCCATCTCCAGAACATCCTGAGCCGTTATGATCGCCGGATCGAGCTTGTTCACCTTGTGTAAACATGCGGCAAACTTCATGCTCTCGATTAGGTCTTGGTTGTTGTTGCTCGCTGGCCCATCCGTACCCAAAGCGACGTTGATGCCCGCATTCCTCATTTCCGGTATTGGGGCAACGCCTGATCCCAAGTACATGTTGGCGACGGGATTGTGAACGACATGGACTCCGGCTTGGGCCATGTGATTAATTTCAGCCTTGGAAACCCAAACCGAATGCACAGCGTGATACCTTGGGCCCAGAACCCCCAATTCCTTTAAGAGCTCGACGTCCGTTTTTCCGTGGATTTTAACGTTCAGCTCTTGGTCTCCCTTGGATTCACCGGTGTGGGTGTGGTAAATCACGCCGAACTCGTCGGAGAAATCTTTCGCTTTAACCAACAGTTCCTTGGATGCGTTGCACGGATGCATTGGGGCGATGCCCACCATTATCCTCCCGCCCGCCGCGCCTCGCCATTTTCTAACCAACCTCTCGCAGTCCGAGATGGCGTCCTTGGGGTCCTCCCTCAGCGGTTCAGGAACATTTAGCTCGTATATCCCCCGCGCGAGGCATCCCCTTATCCCGGTCTCGATCATGGCTTCGATAACGGCATCGTAATTGCCCCCACCATAATGATTATCCACCACGTGGGTGACACCGGATTTGATGTTTTCGATGCAACCCAAGAGCGCTGCGGCATGGATATCGTCTCTATTTTCTTTCAAGATGAATAGTGCAGGGTGAATGACGCTTTCTAGCCAATCTAAAAGGGGGGCATCTACGGCTAAATTCCGCAATAAAACTTGAAACATGTGAGTGTGCGCGTTGATCAGGCCTGGGAAAATCACCTTCCTTCCTGCATCTATCTCTTTCCCCGTTTTGAACCTCTTTTCGGCCTCCTCCCTTTTGCCAACGAATTCGATTTTATTTTCCCTTGTGACTACTGCTCCATCCTCGATAATCCTCCGTTTATCATCCATGGTTACAACTGTCCCTCCTTTTATGATTACGTCTGTCATTCCTGCTCACCATTTTTCTTATCGGTAGGGTAAAGATAAATGTATATTGGTAAATGTAGTATCTGAGACGAAGGGGCATGACTTGACAGAGGAGGCGGTGACTCTGCAAAGTGGATTGAAAGCCATTCTGACCGGCCAAAGGCCTAGCGCCCGCGTACGAGAGATTAAAGTTATCTTTTATGGACTTGAACATTTCTTGGGGAATGATAGATGGATAAAAAGGTCTTTTTATCTGTGCCATTAGTTGCCGCACGGGATATAAAAACAGCTCAACAAATAGCCGATATAATCAAAAAGGCTGGTTACGGGATTATCTCGCATTGGGTCCTCTTGGAAAATCCAGATGAAAATCTAAAACCACCAGAAGTTTTTAAACGAGATACAAGTGGCGTAAGAAAGTGTGACATCTTTGTTGCGGATGTATCAAAGCCCAGCCATGGCGTGGGGATGGAACTCATGTTGGCGCGCGAGTTAAAGAAAAAAGTAATTTGTGTTTACAGACAAGATACAAAAATTTCATGGATGATTAAAGGCCTGCCAGATGCAACTCTGATTGAATACGCCGATATGGACGGTCTGGAGAAGAAACTATTAATGGAGCTTGAGAAAACCGTTTAGTTCACAATCAAATGCAAGTGCCCTAGGAAATTCCCAATTCTTAAGCCAGTTTCCAAAATGATGTTAGCCAATCTTGTGGCCCAAGGCGGCTTCGGTGGCCTCTTTCGCACTCGGTGGAAATCTTTTTAATCTCAGCTTTCTTGAGTATAATCCTCGGTGCCCGAATGGAACCCCTATCGATGGGTTGGGATGAGGTAGATAAAGCGGTCACGGCATTGGCCAGCGCCGTGAAGCGGGATTTCGACCCGGATGTCATAGTTGGGATCGCCAGGGGGGGGTTGATCCCCGCGGTCCGGCTTTCCCACCTGCTTGGGGACAAGCTTTTGCGCGTCATCCACTTGAGATATTACAAGGGCGCGAACTTGCGCACGGAGAAGCCCGAATTGCTTGCCGATGTAGATAGGCTATCGGGCAAAGTGCTTCTCGTAGACGATGTCGCCGATACAGGAGTCAGCCTCGAGTTCGCGCTTGATCACCTCAAGGGCAAGGGGGCAGAAGAGATCCGAGTCGCCACCATCGCATGTAAATCAAAATCGCGCTTTAAGCCCGACTATTACGTTTTTGAGACCGATAAGTGGATCGTCTTTCCCTGGGAAGAGGCGCCGGTGAAACGCGGACGCTAATGGGGCCGGCTTTTCAGCCCGAGCTTGTACCCGACGAAGTTTGTCCCAAGGTGGAGTGGTGGGGTGATAATCAATATTGTGACGACTACCCCCCAGCTCGGCAGGGAAATTGGGCTGACCAGGAGTAACGCAACGATGACGAAGCCGAGCTGGTCGAGCCCAGGAGCCGCCCCCCCGCGCCCGATGCCGATCCTGCGCTTGATGAAGCTTCCAAGCAGGTCTCCGAGCAGCGCGCCTAGGGCGAGCAGGAAGCCGAGTAATAGGTAATGCGAAAGCGAATTTACAACGATGCCCTCAATCAGACCGACGAGAACGCCGGCAGCCAACCCTGCGAGGAATCCACGCACCGTCTTGCCATCGCCGAAAATCCTGCGCCCATCGATGAATAACCTCCCACGGTCCAGCGGCGTCCCCCCGCCCGCCACGACTGGTGTAGCGTTCGCCACGTATGCGGGCAGAATGAACCACAGGGATTCCCCCAACATGTACGCAAGACCCATACCAATGCCGCTAATTATTTATGGCTCTCAATATGAAGCTTGGGGGGGTGGGTTTGCTACTGAAACGGACCAAAAGCCTCTGTCCGGAGTGCCACGCGGTCATAGACGCGGAGGTCTTCGAGCAGAATGGCAAGGCCATGATAAGGAAAAAGTGCCCCCAACATGGCAGTTTCGAGGATGTATACTGGTCCGATGTGGAGATGTGGAGGTGGGCACAAAAATTCGCGCGGATCGGAAATGGCGTCGAGAACCCCCGCACGGAAGAACGCAACGGGTGCCCGTTCGATTGCGGTCCTTGCCCGAACCACAAATCCCACACGATGCTGGGCATCATCGACGTGACTAACAGATGTAACTTACATTGTCCGATCTGCTTCGCCAATGCCGCTGCAGCGGGTTACGTGTATGAGCCGACATTTGAGCAGATCGTGGAAATGATTCACAATCTCCGCGCAAACAAACCCGTGCCGGCGCCCGGATTACAGCTCTCTGGTGGAGAGCCGACCCTCCGCGACGATCTTCCGGATATCGTCCGAGCTGCGAAGGAAGCTGGATTCCCCCACGTCGAAGTCAATACCAACGGCATAAGGATCGCCGAGGACTTGAACTTCGTCAAGCGCCTCGTGGAAGCTGGGATGGGCACGCTTTATTTACAGTTCGACGGCGTCACGCCGGAACCATACAAGATCTCGCGGGGCGAGGACATTCTGCACTACAAGTTCAAGGCGATCGAGAATTGCCGCAAAGCCGGCATCACCAGCGTCGTGCTCGTCGTGACCTTGGTCAAGGGGGTGAACGACGATCAGGTTGGTGACATCATCAGGTTTGCGATTAAAAACATCGATGTGGTCAAGTGCGTAAACGTTCAGCCCGTATCGTTTGCTGGGCGGATTTCTCAGAAAAAGCGGATGGAATGGAGGATAACGATCCCGGATTTCCTCAGGGCTGTCGAAAAACAAACCGATGGACAGATCGCGGCCTCCGATTTCTATCCTGTGCCGTGCGTGGTTCCGATCTCAAGCTTTGTTGAGGCATTTAATGGGAAGGGCTATGTGGAGTTCACCTGTCACGAGCACTGCGGTTCAGCGACCTTCGTTTTTGAGGACGGTGGCAAGATAATCCCGATAACGCGCTTCGTAAACGTCGAGAAGCTCTTCGGGTTGCTCGATAAATACGCAACTGAGCTCAGGCTAGGGGGGTTCGGGGCAAGGGCGAAGATCGTGGCGAAGGCTGTAAAGGATATACCAGGAACCATAGATATGCGAAAGGCGCCCAAGGGGCTCAACTTTCTGAAGATAATTCTAGACATCCTTCGAACGGGCGACTATTCCGCGCTTGCCGAGTTCACCATGCGAGCGCTCATGATCGGATGCATGCATTTTCAGGATGTCTATAACTTCGATTTAGATCGCGTGGAACGATGCGGCATTCATTATGCCGTCCCCGACGGGAGGATCATCCCATTTTGCTCGTACAATTCAATTCACCGTCACGAGGTTGAGCGTAAGTTTTCAGTTACCCCGCCCGAATGGCAACGCCTTCACCCCAACCGTTCTTTGGATGGTTATTCTCCGGGTATCCATGCCTTGACCTCTCCTATTCGTAAATGAAAGAGATTTCTTGCAAACAAGGTAAAATCCCAATGAGTTAAGCAGGTGAAAGATCAGGGCAAAGCTTTAATACTCCAAAATTCTTCGATTATTAAGAACTCATCAAGTTGGGGATAACGAGGAGATTTTATGGCGGCACCAAGTGGGGAAACTCCGGTCCTTATTCTGCCGGAGAATATGCAGCGTTACCTTGGGCGGGATGCCCAGCGCATGAACATAATGGCGGCTCGCGTGATCGCCGAGGCCATTCGCACGACGCTCGGCCCCCGGGGCATGGACAAGATGCTCGTCGATAGCATGGGCGATGTCACCATAACCAACGATGGCGTCACCATCCTCAAGGAAATGGAAGTTGAACACCCGGTAGCAAAGATGATGGTCGAGGTTTCAAAGGCGCAGGAGGATGAGGTCGGCGATGGCACAACTACTGCAGTCGTGCTGGCTGGTGAACTTTTAAAAAAGGCGGAGGAACTTTTGAATCAAAACATCCACGCCACTGTCATCACAAGCGGCTACAGGCTTGCTGCTAAAAGGGCCCAAGAAATTTTGGATAGGATGTCAAAAAGCGTTTCCAAGGGGGATGAAAAGACTCTGAAGGAGATCGCCCTTACCTCGATGAGCGGCAAGGGTTCCGATGGACAGTGGGAAAAGCTCGCGGAACTCTGCGTTAAGGCGGTTAATCAGATCGTCGAGGAATCAAACGGCAAGCTGGAGGCAGATATAGACAACATCAAGGTCGAGAAGAAAAGCGGTGGCAGCTCGGCCGATTCCCAGCTCATCCAGGGCATCGTGCTCGACAAGGAGGTCGTCCATTCGGGCATGCCAAAGCGGATCGAAGGGGCGAAGATAGCCCTCCTCAATTTAGCCCTAGAGGTGAAGAAACCCGAGACGGACACGAAGGTCAACATAACCGACCCCGAGCAGCTCCAAAGCTTCCTCGATGAAGAGAGGCACATGCTCCAGGAAATGGTGGAGCAAGTGAAAAAAGTTGACGCAAATGTCGTTCTGTGCCAGAAGGGGATCGATGATGTGGCTCAGCACTACTTGGCGAAGGCGGGGACTCTTGCAACTCGAAGGGTCAAGGAATCGGACATGGAGAAGCTTGCGCGCGCGACTGGAGGCAAGATAATCACAAACATCAAATCCCTCACGGCGAAGGACCTGGGCTCTGCCTCGCTTGTGGAGGAGCGAAAGGTGGCTGGTGAGGAAATGATCTTCATCGAGGGATGTAAGGACCCCAAAGCGGTGAGCCTGCTCGTGCGAGGTGGCACCGAGCACGTGGTCGACGAGGTGGAGCGGGCCGTGCACGATGCGGTTTCCGTGATATCGGTGGCGATCGAGGATGGGAAGATCCTCGCTGGCGGCGGTGCTCCCGAAATAGAGGTTGCCAAGGGGTTGAGGGAGTACGCCGATAAAGTAGGTGGACGCGAAGCGCTCGCCGTCAACGCATTTGCCGACGCGATCGAAATCATCCCACGGACTCTCGCGGAGAACGCGGGATTAGATCCGATAGATATTTTGGTGCAACTTCGCTCCACCCACGAAAAACCGGGCGGCAACGACATCGGCGTCGACGTGATGAGCGGGAAGGTGACCGACACATCCAAGTTGGGCATCGTCGAACCACTGCGCGTTAAGACTCAAGCCATCAAATCAGCGGGCGAAGCCGCAGAAATGATTCTACGCATTGACGATGTCATCGCTGCCGGCAGGGCTGAGAGGCCAGCAGGTCCCCCAGGGACTCCGGGTGGGATGCCGCCATATTAATGGGGGGCCATCAATATTACGAAAAAAATATACTCGATTTGAAAAAGCGCGAATTGTGGGCGCCCGAGCGTTACAGGTAGCTATGGGGGCACCCGTATTGATCGAAGTGCCTGAAAACGTCAGCAATCCAATCGACATCGCACTTCTTGAATTTGAGGCGGATGCGATCCCAATAACGGTCGTGCGAAAGCTACCCGGCGAAGGTGCTGAAAATATAAAGTTCCCATTTTGATCTTTTGGTAGGTTCGCGCAGTCGATAGTTGATTTTTAAGTTCTTTTAGGTCGGATTATTACTGGTGTCGAGATGGGAGTTCAGCTCGGCGATATCGTTTCCAAACAGAAAATCGAACTCGAGCGCCTTCGTGGGCAGGTAATTGCCATCGACGCAATGAACTCGCTATATCAATTCCTCTCCATCATACGGCAGCGCGATGGGATGCCCCTAAAGGATTCAAGGGGCAGGATCACCTCCCACCTTTCTGGGCTCTTCTATCGAACTGCAAACTTGATCGAGATCGGGATTCGCCCAGTATATGTGTTTGACGGGGAGCCGCCCAAGCTGAAGGGAAAAACGATCGAGCAACGACGCGCCCTGAGGGAGGAGGCAGCCGAGGAATGGTCAGCGGCCCTCAAGGCGGGGATGCTCGGGGAGGCGAAAAAATTTGCTCAGCGTGCGGGACGCCTGAGCGAGCAAATGGTCGAACAAGCAAAGACGCTTTTGGATTGCATGGGGCTGCCTTGGGTTCAGGCGCCAGGAGAGGGGGAAGCTCAGGCAGCATATCTCGTGCAGCGGGGTGACGCCTGGGCGGCGGCGAGTCAGGATTTTGATAGCCTCCTCTTCGGCGCGCCAACGCTCGTGCGGAACTTGACGATCACGGGGAGGCGAAAACTGCCCGGGAAGGACATGTATATCCGGGTGTCACCGGAGGTAATCAAACTTCAGGCTCTTCTGAGGGAGCTGAAGATAACCCGGGAACAGCTCGTTGATATCGGCATATTGGTCGGCACCGACTTCAACGAGGGCATAAAGGGAATTGGCCCAAAGAAGGCCCTCGAGCTTGTTAGGATGTACGGTTCAATCGAAAAAATCATGAAGACCGAACTGGGCGAAAAATTTGAGGTTGACCCGCTCGATGTAAGGGATATCTTTCTAAAGCCCAAGGTCTCCAGCAAGTATGAACTCAAATGGCACGACCCAGATCCAAAACGAATCGAGAGGTTCCTGTGCGAGGAGTACGATTTTTCGGAACCTAGGGTTCAGACGGGTATAGAAAAATTGCTCAAGGGACGGCGCGAGCGGGAACAAGTCCCGCTTGAGAAGTGGTTCGGCTAACCTTTTCCGGTTTTTACCTCCAAAGCGCGGATAGGGGCCAAAATAAAAAGGATGATGAATATCTATTGTTGGTAAGATATCAGGAAGTGAAAAAAATTCCCAAGAAGAAAATAGATTTGCGGAAAGCGATAGCGATCGTGGTTTTATCTATCGCGTTAGGTATCGGGGTTCTCCTGTTATTCGTGTGGGGGGATATCCCAAACATGGTTCATGTGATGGTCAATGCCAACCCGATGTTGATCCTGCTCGCGATAGGATTATTTTTCACGGAGATAGCACTATGGGCTGGTAAGTGGGGAATGGCCTTAAACGCCAATGGTCATTACCCCGGGTTTGGAAGCCTCTATGTAATCTCTTCGGGATCGCAGTTCTTCACAAATATCACCCCATTTTCAAAGGTTGGGGGGGAACCCTTTCGAGTTTATTCTATTAAGAAAATCCACCATGTTCCTTACGAGGCAGGACTCAGCTCAATACTCATTGACGACCTGATGAACATTCCGCCATTTACCATTTTTTTCCTATCCGGGTTGATTCTTTGGTTTACGCTAAAACACGTCTCAGCCTGGATCACCTTTGGGACTGTTTTGGGCCTATCAGTTTTTGCGATAATTTTCCTGCCAGTAGTGTACAAATTATTGAAAAGAGAAACCGCTTTTAGAAGCTTGGAGAGGTTGGTCGGGTGGATCAACAGACGTTTAGGACGAAAAAGAAGCAAAAGGCAGGTCTCCAATTCCGTGAAGAAATTTTACGCCAGCTTCAAGTTCACCATGGAGCACAAAAAAGCCGCCGCAACGATGTTGGGATTGTCATTTTTGATTATAGCCATGATAGTTATGCGCATTTACGTGATTTTCATCGCGTTGGGCTACACGGATATCTCATTGACGATTCTCCTTTTGGGCACGACGGTACCTACCATTTTCGGGTCTATACCCTTCCTACCTGGTGGTCTAGTACTCGTTGAGGGAAGCATGGCTGGGGTATTTATAGCATGCGGTGTGCCAGCCCCGATCGCTGTTTCAGCCATCATAATCGAGAGGGGAATCTCCTATGTCTTGTGTACTTTGGTGAGCGCGGGGATGGCGTCCTACCTGGGCGCGAAAATATGGAAATCTTGAAGTCGGGTGTAAATCCTCCGCGGAACTTACTCCTCTTTCCAACCGTACTTGCCAACTAGGGGAACAAACGAGCAGCCGCCCCGCTCTTGCACGTTTATCTTTTTTTCGCCCAGTTTTTCGGCAACGATCCACGTCTGGGCCATGTAGTGTCTGCCCACCGGGGCGCCGAGTTTTCCCCCGACTTTCAATTGGCTGATGAGCGGCTGCGGAATCTCCGGGGCGCAGGCCGTTATCAAAATCCGATCCCAGGGGGCCTCCCTTGTGTAGCCGCAGGTCCCATCGCCCGTTATCACTTTTACCCCCCCATAACCGCTTTTTTTTAGGTTTGCGCGGCCGAATTCCGCGAGTTCCGCGACGCGCTCGATCGTGAATATCTGCCCATCACGTCCGATGAGCTCGGCGATCAATGCGGCGTTATAGCCCGAGCCCGTGCCTATCTCAAGCACCTTTTGGGCCGGCTTTAGATCGAGCGATTCGAGCATGATCGCGATCATGCTGGGCGCGGATATCGTTTGCCCGTGGCCGATTGGCAGTGGCTGGTCGGCGTAGGAGTATCTCCTGAGATTTTGGGGGACAAACTCATGACGCGGCACCTTTTTAAAGGCGTTGATGACATCCCGTTTGCTGAGGTACCCCCATCGAGTCAGGCGCTCGATTAACTCCTCGCGCTCCTTTTCATACATAGAACCATAGAAATATCTTCTCCCCCAAGTTTAAGGGGTGGTGGTGAGACGGGAAAAATCATTGAGCTCATTACGGCCCGCGGACATCCTCGAATTACGGCCAAGCACCCGACCACGTTGATGATCACGAAGGACCTCGAAGTAGGACCGGGGGGCGATTGCATCATCGCGGTGGCCGCCGGCAAGGGCGCTGCCGGGGTGGGAGGGAGGCTTAAAAAAGCAATTAGGTCAGGTGCACCTATAACCATCACAATCGAGGCAGGAGGTATAACCGAAAAAATTCGTGCGGTTGGGCATCCATCGCTTATGCTCAAACATCCAAGAGATCTCGTCGTTAGAAAAAGTGGATTTGTATGCGAACGAACACTTGCGATACGTGCGGACAAGGCAGCGGGAGATTTATCGAGAGATTTTGTGAAGCACTTGTGCAACTCAACCGTAAGAGTTCGAATTTTGATAGAAACACGGGCATAAGTGGGCTTTGGCAGGGGGGTGCTTTACTGCCTTTTTTACTTGCCCTAAAGCGATAGCTCTGGTGGCAAGAGATAGGGAATCCCATTTTTGATAGGATATCTCCTTCCACAGCCAACACATACCAGTTCGTTGCCCTTCAGCTTGAGATCATGCTTACAAACTGGGCATGCCAAGATCTTTAGCAATTCTGGGTCGATGGGTTTTTTCTTCAAGTCCTCACGCTTTATCATCGGCAATGATTGAGTAAAAAACCTTTGGAACGTGAAATGCGCGATAAGGAGCGTTCTTTGCCGCCGGAACGGCGCGAGCCTTCATTTTCAGCTATTTCTCGCATCAGCCTGAAATTGGCCCTTTTCCCCAGCAGGTACGCAAGCAATCGGTCAAGCCTGTGCAGCGCGGTCTCGCCCGTAGCAAACCTGCAGTCGAAACGCACCTCTCGTGGCATTTCTATGACTTCCCAGGGATGATAGTCCAAAACCGTTAGTGGAAGTGCAGCGATACATAACCGCAACAACTTGGCGGAGAAACTAATCGGCAAGCGGAGAACGCTCGACGGCAAAGTGTTCGGGATTTCAACAAATGTGAAGCGGCTGGAGCCCGGATCAGTTTTGTAGCTGGCGACTGAGGCATCGTATATGTATCCTGCACGTTCGATCGCCGCAAATACGTGGAGGGTGGGCCTAAAATTGGGCGCCCTAAATCCCATTGGTCTTCGTCCCATAATTTTGGTTATCGCCTTTGTGGCCAGCTCGACCTTTTTCGATTGCTCTTTTGGATTCAACCTATCATATCGCTCATGCTCATATCCATGACAACCGACTTCATGGTTTTCACGCGAAATGCGGTTCACGAGTTTCGGAAATATCTCAGATGTCTGAGCCGTCACAAAAAATGTCGCACGCACTCCGTGTTTTTCCAACAACTCCAACAAGATCGGCAGGCCTTCCTCAACGCCACGCCACGTGTTCAAAATTGGGGGAACGTCCGGCTCAACATCGATGGTCAGGGCGATATCGCGCATGTTCTTCACATACCTCTTCATAAACCCTTAGGGTCCTCCTTGCGCAAGTTTCCCAGCTAAACTTTTCTCGAACCACTTTCAGGCCATTTTTCCTCAGATATTTCCTGAGCGCCCCATCGTTTAGGACCCGAATGATCGCCTTCATCATCGCACCCCCGTCCGCGGGCGGTATCAGCAGCCCATTAAAACAATTTTTAATTATGTGGGGAATGCCGCCGGCGTTTGGTCCTATAAAAGGAACACCCGTTGCCATGGCCTCGAGCGCCACCAACGGGGAGGATTCCACAGTTGAGGGGAGGACAAAAACATCCGCCGCCGCCATCAGTTCCGCCACTCTATTTTGAGACAGCCGCCCCATCATTATCACCGAATTTTCCATTCCCAATTTTCTAATTTGATCCCGCAAATTTTTCATCTCCGGCCCATCGCCAGCTATTGCCAGTTTAGCACCGGGGAATTCTCCCAGGATGCCCGAAAACGCAGTTATGAGGCGAGATGGCCCTTTTTTCTTGAGTAACCTGATCGCGGTGACGACCAATGGTTCGTCCCCCAACCCTAAAAGCTCCCGCATTTTTTTCCCGTTTATGTTTGGATTGAATTTAGATGGATCAACGCCGTTTGGGATCACCGATATTTTGGGG
>DAOUSU010000071.1 GCA_030627035.1 Hadesarchaea archaeon | reverse complement strand
CGGGTGGATGTTCAAGCCTATGAATGGAAGATCCCGAGGGAAGGTGCTTTGTCGATGTTTGTGCAAGATCCCTGCCACCTTACCGTCCCGGCGCGGATCGAGCTCGCGCATTTGGCGGTTTAAAACGCATTTTTCTTTTGTTACAATAGTAACATAAATTGTTTAGTGGTTTGAGATAAGGTGGCTTCCATCGCAGCTCTCCCCCGTCGTCAGCTCCCGGAGCCCCTCGCGGCAGGAGGCGAACGCGAGCCCGCTCGCATCGCACGCTTCCCTCACGCGCTTCATGAGCCCGAACCTCAACGCTCGTGACAGGTACCAGCTGTTGCGATGCCGTTTCCCGAGCCTGAAGTATAGGGGCGCAAGCTTGGTGGCAACTTCAGGAAAAGCTCGTTGAACGCGACGCCAGCCATCGGGGCGAGGTTTGAAAGTCGATGAGGTGACGTGCTCGGCACCACTCGCAGCGGCGGCTTCGACGATTCGCTCGATTTCACCGTCGTTTAGACCGGGAATTATCGGGTCGAGTCGCAGGCTCACGGGCACTCCGGCATCCGAGAGTTTCTTCATCGCCTCCAACCTTCGTTTGGGCGTTGGCGCCCGCAGCTCTAGTTTTCGACTCAAATTTCTTTTCAGAGTGGTTATCGTAAGACTCACCACCGATGGCAGATGTAAAAGTATGTCCACATCACGGGCAACGAGGTCGGATTTCGTTATCACCTGTATGCGACAACCCTCACGTGAAAAAAGTTCGAGACAGGCACGGGTTAACTTGAGTTTGGCTTCTATGGGTGGATAAGGGTCAGAACTGTTTGACATGCTGATGACGCGACGCTTGTCAACCCGCTTGAGATCACGAGCAACGCGCTTCAATAAATTTTTCTTTATCCTGCATTCGAAAGCTCTCGGTACGTAGGAGGTAACGTAACAATATATGCATCGGTACGCGCAGCCGGTGTAGGGGTTGAATGAAAGTTTACTTGGACAGGTGCAGAGCGGGTCGTGCCAGGGGTCGAACTCGCGAATGATGTCCATGAATGCACCAGTTATCCTCTTCTCAGCTCCCAGAAAAATTTTTCTCGGCTAAATTTTGAAAAGCGCGCCGAGATAGAGGCCACAAGTAACCCGATGATTGCGGACGACGTGGCCCATCCAAACCGCCTTTTGGGCAGCCCGTCGAACCGCGCCGTTCCGATCCATTACGATCGTGCGGATTACCCTCACGAGCTCTCCACGCCGCAACCCTTCGAGCACTTTCGAACCAGTCCCGCCAGCCTGCTGTTCAGAACCCCTCAGAGCCGGCCTAGCCCCTTGGGGTCCATTCCAGTGGGATCCACCAAGACCGATTCTAGAGGCCTTCCGGTTGACCCTCCCGGCGCAATAAAAAGTCAACCTGCTTCAATAAAAACTTTCTTCATCCCCCGGCATAGCTCGAAAGCCTTAAATAAGCGATTTTTACCATATCAAAACGAAAAATCGGGGAGATAGAAGGATGCCCAGGTGCTGTCCTAGGTGTTATGCATATTACGAATGCGATCACCAGAATGGCTGCTGTCGGGAGTGTGAATACTACGCAGGCGACGAGTGTCTCTTATCCGAAGAGTACCCCGAGCTTGAGGAAAAATTTTAACGCTGACAATTCATCACGCCAACGTTGTAATTTTATAGGCGTTGGCTCCAAATGAATTTGAAGGTGGGAGCATGTTTGGCGACTTCGACGAGTTCTTCAGGCGAATGATGAAACGGTTTTTCAAGGACTTCGAGGAGGCAGAAAAAGAGTTTGAAATACCAAAGAAACCGCCGGAGTTTATCATCAGAAGGCCGGGAGGGGTCGAGAGGAGAAGCGGGTTCAGCATATCCATCTCCAGCAACGGGAGAAGCCCCCCAAAGATAGATGTGAGGCGCTTTGGCCCAAGCGGCAGATGGGAAAGGGTGCCAATAAGAAAGGAACGAATTGCCGAAATACCGGGAGAAAGGATCGCCAGGAAAATACCGGTGAGGCCTCCGGAAAAGGCAAAGGTGCTGCCGGAAGTCAAAGAGAAGTTAATGCCCGAGTACAGCGTGTCCGTTGACATCAAGGAGGTCACGATAACGCTGAGCGCGGAAGGGGTGGAAAGCAAGGACAATGTCAGGGTGGAGTTCTATCCGGAGTCCGTGGAGATATACGCGGTATCCCCCAAACTGAATAAAGGGTACTTCTGCACCGTGGCGGTACCCGCCTCCATAGACAGACGGGGAACGATGGTAGAGGTGGAAAAGAAACGAGTGATCGTCAGGATCCCAAGACAGCTTTCCGTGGTGAGCCCCTGATCGTCCGGGTTGAGCTGGAACTCGAGGACGTGCCGGGGCAGCTTGTCAAGGTCCTCGAGCCGATCTCCAGCTTCGGCGGCAACATTCAGAGCGTTGTCCATCGGCGCGAGCGCAAGACCCCGCTGGGAAGGGTCCCCGTTACCATTATCTTCGATGTAGGCGAGCGGGTGAGGCTCAACCGGATCCTGCGCGCGTTTCGCAGCATGGGGGTACGCATCATCCGAATAGGCGAGCGCGAGGGAGCGGTCAGGAGCACGGTGTTGCTCGTGGGGCACATCGTCCACACCGATATCAGGGACACGATTGACCGCTTGAACGAGCTCGGGGGCGTGATGGTATCCGACCTGAGTTTGGCGATGGGGAGGGTGGGCCAAGAGTCGGCGGCGCGCATGACGATCGCGGCGGACGACGAGAGGCGCACGGCCCTTGCCCTATCCAAGCTGGAAAAAATCTCGGCAAGGAAAAAATTGCTTGTGATAAAATCGGTAGAAGGGATGTAGACGCGCTTGGCGATAGTTGGGTTTGGAAACTTGGGAAGGGGGCTTGCCCGCGTCCTGATCGAAAAATCCGAATTTCTGCGCAGGACCCAGGGGTTGATCCCGCGGGTGGTGGCGGTCGTGGACGAGCACGGCGCCGCGGTTGATGAGGATGGCTTGGATCTGAGGCGATTGCTTCGGGTTGCGGAGCGAAAGGGCACGGTCGCGGCCCATCCGAAGGGAAAGCGTGGAAAGTCGGCCCTTGAGATAATTGAAGGGACAGAGGCGGACGTCGTGTTCGAGCTCACGCCCACGAACATCAAAACCGGCGAGCCAGGCCTGACCCACATTAAAAAAGCGATGCAAGCGGAAAAGCACGTTATAACCTCGAATAAAGGGCCACTCGTGGTCGCGTTCAAGGAGCTCGACTCGCTCGCCAGGCGATGCGGGGTGGAGTTTCGATACTCTGCCTCGGTTGGTGGGGGGGTCCCAGTAATAGGGCTCGCGAAGGGGCTGCTTGCCGGGAACGAAATTCGCGCTATCCGGGGCGTCCTCAACGGCACCACGAACTACATCCTCACGCGCATGAGCAAGGAGAACGCGCCGTTCGACGTGGTGCTACACGAGGCCCAGGAGCTTGGGATAGCTGAGAAGGACCCGACTCTGGATATCGAGGGGATCGACACCGCGTGCAAGATAACGATCCTGGCGAACTCGTTACTGGGGGTGAACGCGAGGCTCAGGGATGTCAGGGTGGCGGGCATACGGAACGTCCGTCCGGAAGCGATCCGTCTGGCCCGGGAGGCGGGATACGTGATAAAGCTGGTGGGCGTTGCAAAGCGAGATCTGCTCGAGGTCGGGCCCAAGCTCGTTCCGCTCGGGCATCCGCTCGCCGTCGGGGGGACGCTGAACGCGGTAACCTTCGAACTCGACCTCGCCCGGGAGATAACGATCACAGGATTCGGCGCGGGGCCGCAGGAGACGTCGAGTTCGCTTCTCGGGGATTTGATAGATATCCACAGAGTGCTTGGAGGTTAGGAAGTCTAAGGCGAGATGAGCATGCCAAAATGGTGGCTAGCAGTAGGCGCACCCGAAAATTGGCAAATCGCATTCGGATTTGGAGGTATCTGGGGGCTCAAAGCAACTGCTAAACAAACTACTCTTTGGAAAAACCTCTCTCAAGATGACAATGTGTTATTTTATGCAACAAACCCTGTTAGTGGATTAATTGGATATGGTGTCGTACGTACGAAATTTAAGCAGGATAAGCCCCTTTGGCCACAGGAGGTTAAGGAGGGCAAAATCATTTGGCCGCACAGGTTTGAGTTTGATGTAAGCTATTGTCTCCCTCAAGATAGATGGAAGACCCATAAAATAGTTTCAGATATTGTAAAGATGATTGCCCGCGGTGGCTTTCAGATCGTTAATGAAGAATTGGCCAACGAAATCGTTAACGCTTTTGTTTCCAAGCCTTCCGCGCCAGAGGTTAAAGTTTCTCTCCACGATGAGATTAAAGCGAAGCTTCTCGAGATCGGCCGACTTCAGAAATTCATTGCAGAGAAAGAATACGACATGGATGGGAGGAAGCTAGATGTGGTTTGGAGAAGAGTCGAAAGGGCTGTTCCCACTTATGTATTTGAAGTTCAAATTGGTGGGGATTTGTATCATGCTATAGGAAAGTTGAAGCATGCTCATGACATTTGGAACAGCAATATCTTTTTGGTTGTTGTTGAGAGTGATGCGTGCAAAGCTCGGGAACTTCTAACTGGAACGTTTCACGAAATCCGAGACAAGATCAAATTGATTGAAGTTGAAAAAATCGATGAGTTATTCAGGCGTAAGAAGGCATATCGCGCTTTTGAAGCTGAACTTGGTATCTCATAAGTACCTACCTGAATAGCGTCTACTATAGGCATTACAAATAGCTGTTTTCAAGGCCCTTAAATCGGGCTCAATTTGGCAT
>DAOUSU010000028.1 GCA_030627035.1 Hadesarchaea archaeon | reverse complement strand
GTACGTGAACTCGCTCGGTTTCCCGGAGGAGGTCCCGATGACCGGGTGGCCGACGGATGAGGTTTATCGATGTTTCTTTAGAGCGCTCGACCACGATCGGCAGTTCGCGGTGATCGTGCTCGATGAGATAGACATGCTGGTGCGGAAGAGCGGCGATAAGGTCCTCTACAACCTGACCCGCATAAACTCCGACCTGAAGAACGCAAAGGTCAGCATCATCGGTATTTCCAACGATTTGAATTTCATGGGCTACCTGGACCCCCGCGTTCGAAGCAGCCTCAGCGAGGAGGAATTGGTTTTCCCACCCTATAACGCGCTTCAGCTCAAAGACATCCTGGAGAGGAGGGCGGAGATCAGTTTCATTGACGGGGTGCTCGGAGATGGCGTGATCTCGCTATGCGCCGCCCATGCGGCCCGGGAGCACGGAGACGCCAGACGAGCGCTCGACCTGCTTCGCATTGCCGGCGAACTGGCCGAGCGCGAGAGCGCTGAGGTGGTTGTAATTGATCACGTCAGGCGGGCATTTGAAAACATAGAGCGGGACAAGATGGTGGAGGCCATTCGAACGCTGCCCACGCAGTCGAAACTCGTGTTGTATAGCATGGTCCTTCTGGCGGAGAGCGGTTCGCACAAAATCATAACGGGAAACGTGTACAACGTTTACCGCGCGCTTTGCAGGCGGGCGGGCTTGGATGTGTTGACGCAACGTCGCGTTAGTGACCTGATTTCGGAGCTTGACATGCTCGGGATAATCAACGCGCAGGTCATCAGCAAAGGCCGTTATGGTCGGACCAAGGAGATAACGTTGAATGTTCCATCGATCCAGGCGAGGGCAGCGATTCAGGAGGACTATTCGATAGGTAGCATCGAGTTGCTTACCTTGCCTCGGCAGCTGACGCTTGTATAGGTGGGATTTGTGGACGAGGTTTCACTGGTTCGCAAGTTCATGGATGCGGACATGCAGCTGACGCAAGATGCGCTTGACGTGTTACGCAAACGCGGGGACGCGGAATCGGCGGCCGAACTGGTGCTGACAAATCTCAAGGAAATGGAGGGCAAGCCCTTCTTGATAACCGCGGACCTCGTTGCTAAAATTTTGGAGGGCGGCGCCAAGGCGGAACCAGCATCGGCTGCTCCCATTTCACGACCAAGCCCTCCCCCACTTGAAATTCGGAAGGCACCCCCCGGTGAGGTCACAAAAAAATTACCTGAGCTTGCTCGTGTCAAGCTCAAACCCAAGGCAGCGGAGTTCGAGCCCCGCATCGAGGTGTCGAATGACATAACTGGGCGAAGCTACACCGAGGGGGGGCTGAAGGACTTCGTGAACCTGTTCAAGGATCGCTACGAGCGCTTGAGCCGCATCCTTCGAAGGCGAGTTGATCTCCACGATTCGGTCCCGATCGGCAGCCTGAGGAGCTTCGGGGACAAGACCCAGGTGAAGGTGATCGGGATGGTATCGGATAAGCGGGAGACCTCTGGGGGGCACTTGCTTTTGGAGATCGAGGACCTGAGCGGCCGGGCATCGGCTTGGGTGTTCAAGGGGCAGCAACTGATGCGGAAGGCGGCGGAGGTTGTTGTGGACGAGGTCATAGGGGTCGTTGGAAGCGTGCGGAGCGGTGATCGTGCCCCGCGCATTTTCGTCAGGGACATAATATGGCCGGACCTACCGGCGTCGCGCGAGTTCTCTCACGCCGAAGAACCCGTCTGCGCAGCACTCATCTCGGATCTGCACGTTGGAAGCGAGATGTTCCTTGAAGATGTATTTATGAAGTTCGTGAAATGGTTACGCGGCGAGGGAGGCAACGCCCAGCAGCAGGAGCTCGCGAGCAGGGTCAAGTATGTTGTGATAGCCGGCGACATCGTAGATGGAGTTGGGGTATACCCACGACAGGAAGAGGAGTTGCTCATCAGCGATATTTTTAAACAATACGATGCTGCGGCTAAACTCTTGGCTCAGGTGCCCGATCACATCACAATGATCATAGCACCAGGAAATCACGATGCGGTCCGTGCCTCGGAGCCCCAGCCCGCCATCTCGAAAGATATCGCCGGAGGGCTGCACGATTTGAACTCGGTTATGGTGGGGAATCCGGTAAAAGTTGCCCTTCATGGGGTGAAGTTCCTCATTTATCACGGCGAAAGTTTTGACGATCTGGTAGCCACGATGCCGGGATTGAATCGCCAAAAATCGGCATCCTTGATGATCAAACTTCTGCAGAAGCGACATCTCGCCCCCGTTTACGGCGGGAGCACGGCGATATCCTCGGAGCAGCAGGACTATCTCGTGATCGATGAGGTGCCGGATGTATTTCACTGCGGTCACGTTCATGTCTACGGTTACGAGCGATATCGAGGGGTGGAGGTGGTCAACTCTGGAGCCTTTCAGGGGGAGACCCTCTACATGCGGCGGCTCGGCGTGAAACCAACGCCGGGAATCGTTCCAATTTTAGACCTGCAAACGCGCCAGACAAAGGTGATACGCTTTGCGTGAGCTTGCGGCAACGGTCGATGAGATTCCTGCTTTCATCTTGGATATGGATGGAGTGCTTTACATAGGCGAGGCACCGATCGAGGGCGCGGCTGAAGCGGTCGAATGGCTCAGGGAAAGGGGAAAGAAGCTCGTCTTCTCCACGAATAATTCAACCAACACCCGTGGCGCATATGTGCGGAAGCTGGCGCGGATGGACATTCGCGCGCGAGAGTCGGAGATGGTAACTTCTGCGTATGCGACCGCCCTGTACTTGCGGAGGCATTCCCCCAGGGCTAAAATTTATGTTATTGGAGAGAGGGGGCTAAAACTCGAGCTGAAGTGGGCCGGCATCGGGCTTGTTTCGTACGATAGGGCGGATGAGGCGACGCACGTTGTGGTTGGGATGGACCGAACTGTGGATAACAAAAAATTAACGGGAGGATTGCGTGCCATTCTGGCTGGAGCGGAGTTCATCGCGACGAATGCGGATGCTACATACCCAACGGAGACGGGCCTTTCACCAGGGGCGGGAGCGATGGTGGGGGCACTTGTAGGCTGTTCTGGCAGAAGTCCGAAAGTGGTGATAGGCAAGCCATCACCGCGCATGATAAAAATTGCACTTGGGGCTCTTGGTTCAAAGCCAGGTGAAACGGCGATAGTTGGCGATCGCCTTGACACGGACATGATGGCGGGCAAGCGTGCAGGCCTGACGACGATTCTCGTGCTCAGCGGTGTGAGCAAGAAACGGGACGTTGTAAAATTTAGGAAAAAAGTTGTTCCGGATTTTGTTATTGAGAGCCTAAGGAATTTGATGGTGAGCTGATGGCGGTTGCAAGCAAGGAGATGAAATCCTACTTTAATGGGCTGAAGAAAAAGGGCGACGAAGTCTATGAGATAGCCAAAAGGGCGCGCTCGTTGGGTTACGATCCAGAGCTGGAGCCGGAGATCCCTCGAGCAGAGGACCTGGCGGCGAGGGTTGAGAAGCTCGTTGGTCCCCCCGGAGTTGCGGAGGTGATACGCGAGTTGGAGAAGGTGATGCCCCGTGAGGAACTCGCACTTAAAATAGCCGAGATGGTCGTCGATGGGAGGTTTGGGAAGTTCTCGGAGCAGCAGGCGGCGGAGCAGGCAGTTCGGACGGGGCTTGCGATAATAACCGAGGGCATCGCTGCCGCTGCGCCCCTGGAGGGCATAACTAACGTGGAGATAAGAAAGAATTTCGATGGCTCGCCTTACCTTGCGCTTTACTTCGCTGGGCCGATTAGGTCGGCGGGGGGAACTGCAGCTGCGCTTGCGGTTCTCACGGGGGATTTCGTGCGGCGAAAGTTGTACTTGGGCCCTTACAAGCCGACCGAAAAGGAGGTTGAGAGATTTGTTGAGGAAGTCAATATCTACGGCACGAGCATCGCCCACTTACAATATACTCCACCATCTGAAGACGACATCCGAACGGCTGTTCGAAACATCCCGGTGGAGATAACTGGTGAGCCAACCGAACAGAAGATCGCTGTCACGGCTTACCGCGATCTCGAGCGCATAGGACACAACCTAGTTCGCGGCGGGGCGGTATTGGCCCTCGTAGAGGGGGTCCTGCAGAAGGCCCCGAAGATAATGAAGCATGTGAGCAAGCTCAACATCGATGGTTGGGACTGGCTTTCAAATTTGACAGCGAAGGCCATAGCGACTGAGGAGGCTAAACAGGTCTACCCAAAGGGGGATAAATACCTCAGCGAGGTGATAGCCGGGAGGCCGGTTTTCTGTCACCCCGCCCGCGAGGGTGGCTTCAGGCTTCGCTACGGGCGTGCCAGGAACACGGGCCTCGCCGCGGTCGGCATTCACCCAGCGACGATGGCGATATGCGACGATTTCATAGCGGTTGGCACCCAGCTCAAGATGGAACGTCCGGGCAAGGGTGGCGCAGCAACACCGGTGGATTTCATCGAGGGCCCCACCGTTAAGCTCCAGGATGGCTCGGTGGTTCGGGTAAACTCGGCCGAGCAGGCGCTCGAGCTCAGGGATAAGGTCGCCGAGATATTGTATTTGGGGGATATCCTCATCGGCTTCGGCGAGTTCCTCGAGAACAATCACCCGCTTATGCCATCCGCTTATTGTGAGGAATGGTGGGCCCAAGAGGTCGGGAAGGCGTTGATTGAGGGGGGATTTGAGGAGGATTTGTCCCTTTACCTCTCACCGCCTTATCCGAAACCTTCTCCATCTTTAGCGGTGAAAATTTCCGAAAGGCTTGGCGTGCCGCTTCACCCGACATACACCTACTGTTTCCGCGATGTTAATATCGAGGAGTTTCGAGAACTCGGCAACTGGCTGGCGGGAGGCGAGCCGGAGTTCGACGGCGGTGAGCTCAAGGGACTTCGCCTGACCTTGAACCAGGCGCCGAAGCGGACACTTGAAATCCTTGGGGTGCCGCACAGGGTCGAGGACGGACGTGTTTGGATAGGTGAGCACGTCCTGCCGCTGTGCAGGTGCTTGGGTTTGCTCGACGGGCAGCGTTTGACAGGTGAAAAGCTCGAGACGACCCTGCGCGAGAGCTCGGCAAAGGACGTCTTGGACATCGTTCAATCGCTTGCGGGATTTCCCGTAAGGCGGAGGGCACCAACTTACATAGGATGCCGAATGGGCAGGCCCGAGCAGGCAAACCCCCGCCTGATGAAGCCCCCAGTTCACCTTCTGTTTCCAGTTGGGTTCGGTGGGGGGGCGACCCGCAGCGTGATAAAGGCGGCGGAGAAGGGCGAGGTGTTCTCAGAGGTGGCAAGGCTTGAATGCCCGAAGTGCGGGACCGTCAGCCTCACCAGGAAGTGTCCGAAGTGCGGCGCGATCACAAATTACATACGGGTGTGCCCCCGATGCGGGCGGCCAACCGGTAGAGCGCGTTGTCCAACATGCAATGTCCGTACGGAGTATTTCGATCGGCGCAGGATCGATCTGAAACGGCTCTTCGACGCTGCCTTGAACCGATTGCAGGAGGAGCCGCCGGCAGAGGTCAAGGGGGTTAGGGGCATGACGAGCGCGTACAAGATCCCGGAGCCGCTCGAGAAGGGAATCCTGCGCGCGAAGCATGGCGTTTTCGTCTTCAAGGACGGCACCGTTCGTTTTGATGCCACCGATGTTCCGCTCACTCACTTCCGTCCGAGGGAGATAGGGATGTCGATCGAAAAACTGCATGAACTCGGCTATGTGACCGATTACCTCGGGCAGCCCCTCGAGCGGGACGATCAGATTGTTGAGCTAAAGGTTCAGGATATAATTCTCTCAAGGCCATGTGCCGAACACCTGCTGCGCGCGGCGAAGTTCATCGACGAGTTGCTTGAGAAATTCTATGGGTTGCCTTCCTATTACAATGCAAATTCTCCGGAGGATATGGTAGGGCACCTGGTCATCGGGTTAGCGCCGCACACTTCAGTTGGGATCACCGGGCGCATAATAGGCGTCACCCGTGCGAACGTTGGATATGCGCATCCTTACTTCCACGCGGCAAAGAGAAGAGATTGTGACGGAGATGCAGATGCCCTCATGCTCATGCTTGATGCCCTGCTGAACTTCAGCAAACGCTTTCTGCCGTCCACGCGGGGAGGCACGATGGACGCGCCCCTCATCCTGAACACGCGGATCGCCCCCAGCGAGATAGACAGGGAGGCATACAATATGGACGTGATGACGGGCTATCCGCTTGAGTTCTATGAGGCCACGCTGCGCTATGCAAATCCGAGCGAACTCCTGCAGCAAATGGAGACCGTCGAGCGAAGGCTGGGCAGTGAGGAGCAGTACGAGGGATTGAGGTTTTCATTTGATACGAGTGATATCGCCGCCGGGCCGCAGGCGAGCCGCTACAAGACGCTTGAGACGATGGAGGAGAAGACATCGGCGCAGCTAGGGCTTGCGCGGAGAATTCGGGCGGTCGACGAGCAGGATGTAGCCGAGCGCCTCATCGAGCACCACTTCATTCCCGACCTGAAGGGCAACCTTCGCGCCTTCGCGACCCAGCAATTCAGGTGTACGAGTTGCAATTCAAAATACCGCCGGGTCCCGCTGAGCGGCACCTGCACGCGATGTGGGGGGAAGCTCATCCTCACGGTCACGAGGGGAGGCGTTGAAAAGTATTTGCAGGTTGCAACGAAGATCGCGCAAGATTATGGGGCAAGCGATTATACGAAGCAACGCCTCAGGTTGGCGCAACGTGACATAAAATCGGTGTTTGAGAGCGATGCTCATCTCCAGCTTAGTCTCGCAGACTTTCTGTAAAAATGTGGAAACTAACAAAAAGTTTAACCAACGTCACGGAACAATGTGTTCGGTTTTATCAACTTTAGCCGGCGAGTGGGTGAGGTGGATTGAGGCTCAACCTGTATGATCAAGAAGGCCCGTGCGAACCGCTGTGCTACTCCTCTGGGAAAACGCAAATCGACTTGATAGAGGAGATACTGGAAGCCTTCCACGGAAACGATATCGTCTTCCTCAAGGGGACCGTCGGGAGCGGGAAATCCGTTGTTGGGCTCAGGACCATCCTCGAGTTCGGAAGGGGCATCGTATCGGTTCCAACGAAGGTGCTCTCGGATCAATATGCCGCTAGCTACGAGAGGGACAAGTACTTCATGAAAGATGACGGGCAAAGGGCCAAGATAGGGATACTGAAGGGGCGCGGGAACTTCCGCTGCATGTATCAGGCGGATGAGGGAAGGGAAATTTTGTGCAATAACAGCACCCTCCCGTGCAAGAGGCCTATCGACCGGGAACACGGGGAGCGAAGGATCGATGCCCTGCAGGAGTGCCCCCACTGGGGGTTCATTTTCTCGAGCGGCTTGGCGGAGTCGATAAAGAACGCGGAGAGGAGGCCCTATCAGGGAATAAAGGGGAAGTGGGCCTGGTGCATGAAGGGTGAGTGCCCTTACTGGAAGCAATTCCAAGCATATGTTCTTTCCGATGCCGTTGTGATGAACTCCGCAAAGTGGGCTGCAGAGGTTAGCATAGGGAGACTGCCGCAGGCACCCGTTACCGTCATCGATGAGGCGGATGGATGGCTCGATTCGCTCGCGGTAAAGGTTTCGTTGACCGGGAAAACGATTGAAGGGTTACAGAGAAGGATCAGACGAAATATCGTGCCGGAGCGTGAGGATGAGGAAAAGGAGCTGCAAAATAGGCTAGAAGAACTTCGAGGTCTGTGGTCGGAGATCCTCGCTGGAAAAGGAGATCCCCTGGAACTGGTTGAGTTTTTGGTCCGTCTGTTGGAGGAGATCGACGAGACCTCTGAGAGATTGTACTGGAGACTGAAGTCGGTTTTGGAACACAGGGATTACGCGGAGTGGGAGATCACAGAAAGAGGAGTTGTCTACTTTATCCCGGACCCTAAAATCGTCCTTCAAAGTTTTCTCGACGGGGTAGGTGGCAAGTGGCTCCTGATGTCAGCGACCGTTCAGAGCGAGGATGTCCTGAAGGATGTGTTTGGGATAGCACCAACTTTCGTGGAGGGCGAGGTCAAGTTCCCTGGAAAACTCGTCCAAGCGAGGCTAGGGTCGGAGGGGGCCGTCAATCATCGAAAATGGATGGATGATGGATTCAAGCAAAAGTACTGGAGAGTTCTGCACAAGATCTTGCGGAAGGCCAAGCGCCCGGGTTTCGTGCCCGTCCACGCTTACAAGTACCTTTCTCCAAGGTTGAGGACAAAAATGCTGGAAAGCGGCGATGTTTGTTATCACAGAAATATGATGTTTAGCACCAAGATGGACAGGGGAGCTGACCTTAAGGGCATGAAAAGCATTATCCTCCTGAAATTCCCATACCCCGATCGTGGTGACCCGCTACTAAAGGGAATGGAGCGTCGCCTCGGTGTGGGGCCCTTCCGGCAGTACTACAGGGATATGGCCAAGAGGGAATTCGTACAGCAAATTGGGAGAACGCTGCGCTCGCCCGAGGATGTGGTCGAGTTCTGGAGCTCTGACAACACGTGCCACGTGCAGTTGAGGTGGCTGTGGAAAGGTTCGATAGTTGAAGAGCGAAAGCGCGGCTAGGGGAGCCGCGTTCGCCAGCTCAAACTCAAATCGTTGATGGAGTGCACTATCTCGGCTGCGCCCTTTGCGGAGACGATTATAGTGAACGATGGAACTTTCGCCGCCACAAAGGTTAAATTCCGAACGGGTCATTCTGAATCGGATGAAAAAAATGGAAGAAAAATTATCTCAGTTCCTCAAAAGCGGCTCGGATTGGTCTAGAATGAAAACATCCATTCCAGGTGTCTTTGTGCTCAAAATGCCTCCCTTTAAATCGAGCCCATCCCGCCTAGCCGTAGAGCTTAACCCAGTCGATGAGAGCGGGGTTCCGACCAAGAAGCGAGGGCTATCGATAAGATCCGCGAAAGAGCTCGAGCGGTACAAGGCGCTTTTTCAATTCGATAAACTTGTCCCACTTTTGAGGACGATCGATGCTCTGAACCCCTCAGCCGTGAAACGTGAAACGAGAGAGGTTATAGAGCTGTGAGCATGCTCGGGAAGGGTTCCCCAAGCTACATCGAACATCCGATGGTAAGATCCTCTGCAGTTGAGTTCAGGCTCTATCAGAAAAGGATAGCTGAAAAGGCGCGCGAGCAAAATACCCTAGTTATACTGCCGACTGCGCTCGGCAAGACGGTCATTTCGGCCCTCGTGGCAGCGGATATCCTGTACAATTACCGGGATAAACGCGTCCTAGTGATGGCCCCCACGCGCCCACTCGCGATGCAACACCTGGAAAGTTTCGTGAAGGTTCTCAAGTTAAGGGATGAGGATGTTTCTCTGCTTACGGGTAAAATGCCCGCCGACTACAGGGCTTTGATCTGGAGCGGTAAGATAAGGGTAATTTTTGCCACCCCGCAGGTCGTCAGGAACGACCTTTTGAGGTGCAGGCTCTCCCTTAAAAATTTCGGCCTCCTGATTTTTGACGAGTGCCACCGCGCGGTGAAAAACTACGCATATACGGAGGTCGCGAGGAGGTACATCTCTGAATCTCCGTATCCCTTAATATTGGGCACGACCGCGTCCCCTGGCTCGGACCCAAAGCGCATCAAAGCGGTATGCGATTCCCTCTTCATCGAACGCGTGGAGTACAGAACGGAGGAGAACGCTGATGTCAGGCCGTACCTCCACCCGATAGAGGTGGAATGGCGGCGGGTCCCATTGCCTCAGGAATACACCACGCTGGCGAGGCCCATCAAGCTGATGTTGAACTCAAAGCTCGAATGGCTCCGCAGCCACGGCATCATCCGCAGGCGGATCGAGTATATCACGAGGAGGGACCTGCTGGAGGCAGGGGAGGAGCTGAGGTACAGGCTGGAGGAAACTCCCGACGAGGAGAGGGGGGTGATTTATACCGCGATCGTGAATCAATCTTTGGCCCTCACCCTCTTTCATGCATTGGAGCTCCTCGAGAGCCAAGGCGTTAATACCCTCAAGGCCTTCCTGGGGAGGGTTGAATCCCAGAGGTCCGAGAAAAGAAGCTACGCCCGCTTGCTCAACGATCCAGCTTACCTCCAGCTAAAAAAGAATCTAGATGCTTTTGATGTAGATCACCCAAAGCTGAGCTTGCTCAAACAGTACATCGGGGATCAGCTCGCCAAGAATCCGGATTCCAGGGTGCTCGTCTTCACCCAATATCGGGATACCGCAAGCCACCTCGTGCAGCAGTTGAGCAAGATTGCAGGAACAAGGGTGGAGAGGTTCGTCGGGCAAGCTTCGAGGCTCAATGACAAGGGATTAACGCAGGACGAGCAGGCCAAGAGGTTGAAGCGATTCAGGGGGGGATTCACAAATGTGCTCGTGGCCACCTCCATAGCCGAAGAGGGGTTGGACATACCTTCGGTTGATTTCGTGATATTTTACGAGCCCGTTCCGAGCGAAATCAGGTACATCCAGCGGAGGGGAAGGACCGGAAGGTGGGCCCCCGGCAAGGTGGTCATCCTGGCGGCGGATTCGAAGTTCGATCTGGCGTACCTCTACGCGAGCAGGCGAAAGGTTCAGCGGATGCGCAATATAGCACAGTCGGTGAATCAAAAGCTGAAGCCGATTTTGAGGATGAGGGCGAGGCCGGAACCGGATCGGATGTCGCCGGAGGAGCTGAAGTTGAGGGAGGAAGAGATCGCCCTTGAGGAACCGACCCCTGTAACCCCGGAAACTGAGGAGGAGAGGGTCCGCGAGTTCAATCGGGGGGTGGAGCGGGCGAAACGAAGCTTGTATTCAAAACTCTTGGAAGTGGGGCCGCATGGAGCGAAAGTTGAACAGCTGGTTTCGGATCTAGAGGTTGAGGGTTACCAATTGCCCACGGTGAACGCAGCGCTGGAGGATTTGGTGAGGGAGGGGCAGGCGCTGAGGCGAGGGGGAAAAGCGGCGCTGGTAACCGGAACGCAGGCCGGCGGGAAGAGTTACGAGGTTATGGTGGAGCGAATTTTGCCGGGCGAGGCGGTGGTATGGGTAAATGGAAAGTGGAGGGCGAGGCTCGCTGCGGAGGATTACGATGGGCCGGCGCAGGTGATGCGGAAGAACTCGAGGTTCAGGGCGGTGGGGGAACTCTATCGCAGGGATGGTGTGTTGTGTTTGAGGATCAGGCAGGTGACTCAGACTCTCCACGATTAAAAGTGATTTTTTTCATCCGAATCGAGGGGAACGATTTTCAGGCAAAAGTTAAAGCTATTGATGGCATAATTTTATCTCGGCCGGGGTGGCAGAGTCAGGTAATGCGGCAGCCTCGAGAGCTGTTGGCCCTTTGGGCCGTCAGGGTTCAAATCCCTGCCCCGGCGCCTAATTAATCGTGAAGAAATTTTGCCCGTAAATTACTAAAAGCTGGAATCCAATTTTTCTATTGATGTCGAGGACC